>NZ_JAPEPI010000003.1:0-318860 GCF_026340305.1 Streptomyces sp. NBC_01381
CCGGAAGGCGTGGTGGATCGCGTACATCATCGTCAGGTCGACGGCGGGTGCGCCGCCGGTCTGCGCTGGGGCGTTCACTGCGGACTCCTCAGGGTCGGGTACGGCGTGCGGGCCCGGGTCTGCGGGCCCGGCGGGCATCGGGGCGGCTCAGATCACGACGCCCATCTCGGCGTTCTCCGCGTCCTTGGAGGAGACCCGGATCACCAGGACGGCCAGGACGAACGCACCGAGCAGGACGAAGCCCGTCACCAGGAACGCCGTGCCGTATCCGTGCGCGAGCGAGTCGAAGACCGCCTTGCGGACCTGCGGCGGCATGTGCGCCGCGTCCGCGGGCCCGTAGCCCTCGGCCGCCTTGGCGGCGGCCGGGCCCATCAGCTCCGTGAGCCGGTCCTTGGTGGCGGTGACCGCGATCGTTCCCAGTGCGGCGAGCCCCAGCGCGGCGCCGACCTGCTGTCCGGCGTTGAGCAGGGCGGAGGAGACACCGGCCTGGGCCTTGCGCACCCCTGCCACCGCCGCGAGGGTCAGCGGCACGAAGCACAGGCCCACGCTGCAGCCGGAGAGGACCAGCGGGCCGAGCAGGTCGGCGCTGTAGCTGCCGTCCTCGCTGAGCCGGGAGAACCAGAAGAAGGCGACGGCCGCCAGGAGTGTCCCGGCGCCGAGCAGGATGCGCGGGCCGACGCGCCCCACCACCTGGCTGCTGATCGTCGCGAAGACGGCCGCACCCACGGCGAACGGCAGGAAGGAGAAGCCGGTCTTGAGCGGGCTGAAGCCGAGCACGATCTGCATGAAGAGGGTGAGGAAGTAGAAGAGGACGATCATGCCGGCGCCGAGCGCCAGCATGATCGCGTACGCCCCGGAGCGGTTGCGGTTGCGGAAGATGCTCAGCGGCATGAGCGGGGAGTTGCTGCGGACCTCGATGAAGATGAAGAGGACGAGCAGGGCGGCGCCGACGACGAGCGGGGTGAGCGTACCGGCGCTGCCCCAGTCCTCGGTGGCCGCGTGGATCAGCCCGTACACCACGAGCGACATGCCGACGGTGGAGGTGACGGCGCCCGGCAGGTCCAGGCGCCGCCCTTCGGTGGTGACGCGCTCGGCGGGGAACGCCTTGACGGCGGCCAGGAACAGCAGGATGCCGATGGGCACGTTGACGAACAGCACCCAGCGCCAGCTGAGCGCGTCGGTGAAGACGCCGCCCAGTACGTTGCCCAGCGCGCCGCCCGCGCCGCCCATGGCCGCGTAGATGCCCATGGCCTTGTTGCGCTCGCCGCCCTCGGAGAACGTGCTGGCGATCAGCGCGAGCGCGGCGGGGGCGACCAGCGCTCCGGCGATGCCCTGCACGGCCCTGGCGGCGATCAGCCAGCCCTGGTTGGTCGCCACGCCGCCCAGCAGCGAGGCCACCGTCAGCAGGGCGACGCCGAAGAGGAACGTACGGCGCTGGCCGTACATGTCAGCGATCCGTCCGCCGAGCAGCAGCAGTCCGCCGAAGGCGAGCGCGTAGGCGTTGACCACCCACTCCAGGTTGGTCGCGGAGAAGTCGAGGGCGCTCTGGATGGACGGCAGTGCCACGTTCACGATCGAGACGTCGAGGACGACCATCAGCTGGGCGACCGCGATGGCGGCCAGCGCAAGACCCTTGCGGGAACCGGCGCCTGCCGCCGCGCCGGCCTGTGGGGAAGCGGGCGGGGTCGCGTGAGCCTGCCCCAGGGATCGTTCGGACACCAGATCTCTCCTGCCGATGAGCTGTGGAAATGGGGGGATGCGGGGCCGGCCGTCACATGGATCCGCGGATCCCGGCCCATGGGCACCGGCCCACCGACGAGATACGGAACAACTTGCCCCACAACTGTGGAACAGTATGTCCCGCAGAGATCTCCGGTGCAAGGTGTGCCACACAGCGGAGCCGGCTCCTGCGCCGGTCCTCCTCTCCGCGGCCATCGCGCCACCTCCACCGCTCCAGCGGGACGGCAGATCGTGAGGACCGCACGCGCACTGCCCCACCCCTGCCCCGGGAAGGAATTCCCCGATGACCCAGCCATCGGCCACGCCCCGCCCCGGCGCCCCGCCCGCGCCGGCCCCGCCCCGTCTTCAGGAGCTCGCACCGGGCGTCCACGCCTACATCCAGCCGGACGGGGGCTGGTGCCTGAACAACGCCGGCGTGCTGATCGGCGACGACGCGGTGGCCGTGGTGGACACCGCCGCCACCGAGCGGCGGGCCCGCGCCCTGCGCGCGGCCATCGCCGCCCGCACCCCCCTGGAGGTGCGCACGATCGTCACCACCCACCACCACGGGGACCACCACTTCGGGAACTCGGTGCTCGCCCCGCACGCCACCGTGGTGTCCCACGAGGTCACCCGGACCGAGATGGCCCGGCGCGGCCTGGCGATGCGCGAGGTCTGGCCGGACACGCAGTGGGGCGACATCAGCCTCGCCCTGCCGACCCTCACCTTCCGCGAACGCACCACGCTCCATGTCGGCGACCTGACCGCCGAGTTGATGCACGTCGGCCCCGCGCACACCACCAGCGACATCGTGGCCTGGCTCCCCCGGCAGCGCATCCTGTTCGCCGGGGACGTCCTGCTGCCCGGCTGCACGCCCTTCGTCCTGATGGGCTCGCTGAGCGGCACCCTTAAGGCCATCGAGCGGCTGCGCGCCCTTGACCCGGCCGTCATCGTCGGCGGCCACGGTCCGGTCGCGGGCCCCGAGGTCCTCGACGCCACCCGGGACTACCTGCTGTGGGTACGCGACAGAGCCCGGGCCGGCCTGGCCGCCGGACTCTCCCCCCTGCAGACCGCGCGCGAGGCGGACCTGGGCCCCTACGCCGGGCTCCGCGACCCCGAGCGCCTGGTGGCCAACCTGCACCGCGCCTACGCCGAGGAGTCCTCGCCGGCGCGGGACACCGAGATCCGCTCGGCGCCGGTCTTCGGGGAGATGGCGCAGTACAACGGCGGCCGTCCGGTGGCATGCCACGCCTGAGGCAGGGGCGCAGACACACCCGAGCGGCCCCCCGTCCACGCCACCGGCGTGGACGGGGGCCGCACTGCGCGGTCAGCGGGCGGGACTGCGCTCGGTGAACTCCTTGGCGTGGCGCAGCGTCGCCAGACTGTTGGTGCCCAGCGCGTCCCGGATGAAGGCCCGCGCGCCGGCCACGGTGGTCTCCGGACCCAGCAGGGTCACCGAGGACGGGTTGATGACGACGGTGTGGCGCGCCACGGCCGTCGTCACCCCCTCCGACTCCTCAAGGAGCCAGGCCCCCACATGCGCGGTGAGCAACGGCGGCACACGCAGCTGCTTGTAGACGATCCGGGAGGAGCCAAGACTCACCCGCACCGACTCGGTGGTGTGCCGCGAGCCGTCCCTGGCGATGGTGTCCATCTCCAGGACCTGGATGTCCTCCTGCGGCTCCGTCAGCTTCACCCGGGCCACATGCGGAAGCCGCTCCTGCCACTGCTCGCCCCGCCACAAAAACGCGTGCACCTCGGCGCTCGGCGCCTCGATGCGCACCCGGTCCTCGAAGGTGCACAGCAGTTCCCCCAGCTGCCCGGCCGACTCCGCGGTGGACTTCATCCGGCCCAGCTCGGCCTCGCTGTTGTGGTCCAGCGCACGGTTGATCCACTCGACGTTCTCGGGGGCGTCGTCCAGGGCCGTGAAGTCGTGCAGGAGCACGACCTCGCACCGGGCCTTGGACAGCGGGCGGATCTGCCACTGGCCCCCCATCGACGTCGCCGGAGCCGTGCTCCTCTCCTGCCGGAAACCGATCGTGAGCGCCTGCGGGTCGAGCCGGCGCCGCGACTGCCAGGACTTGACCTCGTCGTTGGCCGTGGCCCAGACCTGCAGGATCTCCTCACCCTCACCGAGCGGCGTCTGCTCCACGTGCACCGAGGGGGGAAAGACGCGCGGCCAGTCGGCGGCGTCCGCGATGATTGCATACACCGCCTGCGCCGGGGCGTCGATGGTGATCGTGTGCCGAGCGTGATGCGTCACTGCCATGGTGGATCCGGCTCTCCTTCGGTCGGACTGGGCGGGCATCAGTAGTTGCCCAGGCCGCCGCAGACGTTCATGGCCTGGGCGGTGATCGGAGCGGCGGCGGGAGAGGCCAGGTAGCCCACCAGCGCGGCCACTTCCTCCGGGGCGGTGTAGCGGCCCAGCGGGATCTTGGCCTCGAACCGCTTGAGCACCTCTTCCTCGGCGATCTCCCAGTGGCCCGCATATCCCTGCCGGACCGACCGGGCCATGGGGGTCTCCACATAGCCGGGGCACACCGCGTTGACGGTGATCCCGGTCTTGGCCAGTTCCAGCCCGAGCGACTTGGTGAAGCCGACCACCGCATGCTTGGAGGCGCTGTACGGCGCTCCGAGCACCACTCCCTGCTTGCCGCCCGTGGAGGCGATGTTGATGATCCGCCCAACAGACCTGGACCCCATCCCGCCCGCGTTGAGCACCTCACGGGTGACGCGGAAGACACTGGTCAGATTGGTCTCGACGACGTCGTTCCACAACTCGTCCGTGATCTGCGCGGTCACCCCGCCGCCACTGCGTCCCGCGTTGTTGACCAGGATGTCGATGGGCCCGAAGCGATCGACGGCCGCCGCCACGCAACGGGCGACGTCCTGGCCCGAGCGCACGTCGGCCTCGACGCCGTCGACGCTGATGCCGCACTCCGTCAGCTCCTTCACCACCGCCGCCACATCCTCGGCACTGCGCGACGTGATGAAGACCCTGACACCGGCCCTGCCCAGCGTCTCGGCCACCGCACGGCCGATGCCCCGCGTGGCCCCCGTGACCAACGCGACCCGAGACTCCCCGCTCTGCGGCTCCGCCGTCATGATGCTCCCTCCCGACCTGCCCGACACTGCCTGAACAGGTCCGAGCCTGGAGGGCGGCCCTGGAGGATGACTGAAGACCCAGGAGTGCGAACACGGGCCCGCCACAGACAACCGCCCGCGGCCACGAGCCCTGCCGCACCCCGAGTCCCGCCCGGCCCACCCCGCGGCAGAGCACGGCGAGACCCGCCGCCCCCGCACCGGGCTCCACCCCGTACAGGCACAACGCCAGCGAGGGTCTCACCACGGGCCCCCAACACAGCCCGCCCGCCCCAGACACCCCCCAGACACCCCCGGGCAGCACCTCACCACCCGGGGGTGTCACCTCACCACCCGGGGGTGTCACCAAGAACACCGCCCCCCGGACACCGGTCCCCTCCCGATGACGGGCGGCTCGAACCGGACCCGGCCCAGGACACCGCCCCGGCCCAGAGCGGCATCGAGGCACAGCGCGCCGGCCGACACCGCCCCCCGCGCGCGCACCGGCCACTGCCCGCCGCAATCCACCACCAGGCACTCGAACGCCTCCGCAGAGAACAACACCGAAGCGCCGGGCACAACGAAGCCATCGGCCCGGACACCCACACCATCCTCCTCACCACACCCCCAAGCCACACCACCCCGGCAACAGCACACCCGGGCACGGGGCCCGGCCACAGCCGAGCCGGGGCACGAAGGCGGGCAGGCAGCGTTCTCGCCACCGCCGACCGCCTCCGGCACACCCCGCTCCCCGGCATCCGCAGCACGCCCAGCATCCGCGGCAGGCCCCGGCGGCCCCGCGCGGACCGCGTCGCCCACGCCCCAGACACGGCGTGCGGCCCTCCCCCCCCCGGCCTTGCCCGCAACACTTCCGGCAACGCAGAGCGATTCACGTCATGGAGAGTGATTCACGTCATCGGGGGTGAGGGGGTTGCTGCCCGCCCATGCCTCCAGCATCAGACACGTCCGGCGTCACGGGCGCACCCCCCGCCCCTACAGGGAGTTGACGGCGCCTCAGCCCAACCCGCAGTCCCCGCCGCCCAGCCCGCGCGCGGCGGTCATCCTGCCGCCCGGCGTCCTGGCCGCCACCGCCGCGGCGGCCCTGACCGTCCCTGCCCAAGGCACCCCGGCCGGTCGACTCCTCACCGGGGCCGGCCCGTTCACCGCCGGCGTACTGCCCTTCAACACGATCACCGCCTGGCGTCGGCGCCCCGTTCGACGGCGGGGACGCCGGCGCAAGCCATGATGCTCTGCGCGTCGATCACCACCGCGGCCGGCTCCGCCAGGCGGCTCCCGCCCTCGCGCACCCGGCGCCGCATCAGGGCGTCGAGCCGCTCCAAGATGCCGCCCTTCTCCCCGCGGCCGAAGCAGTGCCACACCCCGTTCCAGTGCGGGCCAGTGTGCGGAAAGCAGCGCCAAGCAATCCCGGTGCGAACCACCCAGAGCACCGCATCCAGGAGGCCGCGCAGACCGCGGCGGGGCGGATGGCCGATGCCGAGGCCACGGCCGACCCTGCCCCCCCGCCAGCCCGTCAGGAGCGGCCCGGCCGGCACCCAGCGGGCGCCGGACAGGCCGCCAAGATGGCGACAGCGTGCGCCCATGCCTCCGCCACGGCGCCGGGCCCCGGGCGCCGGTCAGGGCGCAAGGACTGGACGGCCAGGGCATTGGCGAAGCGGGGTCGCCCCCCCCGGCCCGCCCGCAGGTGTTCACGCAGCGCCCGATGCATCGCCGCCAACGACACCAACGACACCAACCGCCCCAGCACAACAGCGCTTTGACCCCGGACCAGCCGGCGGTGCCACCGCGCGACATCCCCCAGCTGTTCGAGACGGGCCCACCACTCATCCGTGCACTCATCCGTCAACACGAACCCGCCGCGCCGCGCAACAGATTCGGCGCACCCCCACCGGCCGGCCACCGCCGGCCGGCACCACACCGTCCGCCGCGACACCCCCGCCACCCCAGCCGCAATCGCCACATGCACCAACGCCGGCCTCCCGGCCTCCCGGCCTCATCCAACCCCGGCAGCCCGGCCACCACCGCCTGCCGCCACAGCCCCCGGCCCTGAGACCCCGAGACCAGCACCACCACATCCCCGACAGGCGGTACCCCCTCAACCGCCGGCGGCCGCACCCGGCAGGCGCAAGGACGGCAATCCAGCAGTCACACCCACCAGCACACACCCACCACCCCGAACAGGGACAGCCCCCACACGTCACGCCCGCCCAGGCCCAGCATGCCCCCGCTTCGAAGCCCTCACGACGGCATGCCACCCCTCACACCACAAACCCGTCGCCCCGCCCGGACCTCTCGACCCGGGCGAGGCGACGGAAACAAACACTCAGGCGTGGTTGTCGTTCATGTCACCGACCGAAAAGTCCACAGCCCCCTGATTGTTGTCATCACCGATCGGCGCCAGCCTGCTCTGGCCGACCGCGGGAGTGCTGGGCGCCGCCGTGGCGGTGGCCGCCGAGCCCAGCAGCGCGAGCGCGGCCAGGCCGAGAGCGGTGACAGAAAGACGGATACGCATTTTGCCTCCAACTGAGAGTGCGGTTGATCTCATAAGCACGATTACCGGGCACACCGTTCGCCGCAACGAATAAAGATCCATTCGGGTGGCGGGACGCAGTGTCGACCCACAGTTCCTTGACATCAGACCCGCAGACCACCCGCGAGCCAGGGCGGCCGAGCCCCCCGGCAGCCGCCTTGAGCCAGGCACTCCCCGCGCGGACAAACCACCAACGACCCAGGCGACCCACAGCACCACTCTTCAACCTCTTGCATCCGCGCCGGTACCGACCTTGCCGCGCAGGCCCACGACGCCAGCCGCTCACCGCCCAGACAGCCACCGAGGACACGTCCGCAGCCGCCGACCCCACCCAAAACCACTGAACGCCGCCCGAGCACACCGGCGTGCACGACGAGACACATGCAGATCTCGTCGACAAGTGAGAAGACCGGCCTCACCCCGAAACCGCGCCACACAACCGCATTCACACGCCGACGCCCGGAAAGCCAAGCGGCCACGCCGGGAACAGCCCGTCCGGCCCCCACGGCTGCATCGACCACGGGACCGGCGCCACACGGACGGGGAACACAGAAACCACACAGTCACCCGCCCCACCAAGAGCCGGGACCGGGGCGCTTCTACACGGGGAGCGTGCGCCCATGGGCGCACGCTCCCCGTGGCACCCTCCAGGTCACCGAGGCGCCCACCGGAGCCGGAAGGTGATCACCGCCTCGAACTCCCGACCACAGCTCACGGCAGGTCAAGACGACCCTCCAAAGGAGCTGGGCCCATCACCGTCCTGCCGGCTCCGCCCTTCCCGGCACAAGAGCCCCACCCAACATCGAAGAGCAGAGGGCGGCCCCCATGCCCACCATCACAAGACGGCACCCGGGGTCTACCCCTCCCCCACGCCCGGGGGTGTGCACCAGTGCGTCCAGCGCCGCCCCCGATGGAGGCTGAACCCGCTTCGGATCAGCCAGAGTCGAGGGAGAACGCACCGTGCCTGTCACTCGAACCCCGCACCGCCACCGCCGAGTCACCACAGCCGCCGTCGCCGCCACGATCCTCGCCGGCGCGGGCGTCGTCAGCACCGGCGCTGCATCAGGGACGTCCGCCGCGCCCTCCCCCAACGCCGCCACCCAGCGCGGCACCCTGCTCTCCGCCGAGTCGCTCTACACCCTCACCTCGGCCAAGGACTCCGCAGCCGAGCTCACCGCCTGCGGGTACGACCCCGGCGCCGCCCGCCACGGCGTGGACGCCTACCGACTCCTCTACCGCACCATCGACACGAAGGGCCAACCCACCACCGCCAGCGGGCTGTTCACCGTCCCGCGCGGGGTCCAAGGACATCTGCGGACCGTCTCGTTCGCCCACGGCACCGGCGTCCACCGCATCGACGCGCCCTCGATGCAGCGGAAGGTGTTCCTGACCGGCCCCTCCATCACCTACGCCTCCGCAGGCTTCGCCACCGTCGCACCCGACTACCTCGCCATGGGCACAGGCCCGGCCAAGCACCCCTGGATGGACGTGCCGTCCCAAGCCACAGCCTCCCTCGACCTGCTCCGCGCCGCCCGCCAGTTCGCCCCGACCACCGGACGCGCCCTTAACCGTGACGTCCTGGCCACCGGCTTCTCCCAAGGCGCATCGGCTGCGCTCGGGCTCGCCAGGGCCCTCCAGGCGGGCGAGGACCGGCACTTCAGGCCCGGCGCCCTCGCCCCCATCAGCGGGGCCTACGACTTCGGGGGTGCCCAGATCCCGGCGCTGCTCGCGGGCGACAGCGAGCTGGAGCCGAGATGGCGCGTGGTGTACGCCGCATACACCCTGGTCGCCTTCGACCGCGTCCACGATGTGTACGACAACCCGGGCAAGGTGTTCCGCGACCCTGCCGTGGAGGAACTGTTCGACGGCATGCACACCGGCCCGCAGATGATCAACGCGCTGCCCCGCACGCCGGACGAACTACTGACGCCATACGGGCGCGATCTGCTGACCCGGCCCAAGAGCGGCCTCACGGCCGGGCTGCGGACCACCGACAGCGTATGCAAACACTGGAAGCCCACGGCACCCATTCGGCTCTACAGGGCACAAGGCGACGAACAGGCGACCGTCCAGAACACCGCCAACTGCGCCGCAGCCTTCCAGGAAAGAGAAATCGGAGTGCCGGTCATCGACCTCGGCACCGCCGACCACCAGAAGTCACAACACCTCGGCTCAAACGTGAAGGCAACAGCAAAGGTCGTGCGCTGGTTCAGCACACTCCCCACGCGCAGCAACCCATGACCCGCCCCCACCCCGACCACCAGAGCCCAGCCCCTCTGGACGCTCGCCCCGACCTGCCGTGAGCTACGGTCAGGAGTTCGAGACAGCCATCACCTCCCGGCCCCGGTAAGCACCACCGCGACCTGCAAGACGCCACGCGGAACATACCCCCATCGGCGCACCCTCCCCGTGCACAAGCGCCCCGGCCCCGGCATTGTCACGTACCCGCCGAGATAATTTAGGACCGAACTAGGGCCTGTGTAACGTCGTGATCAATCAGTTGCCTTCAGCAGGTCGTTGATCCAGATCATGGAGGCGCGGAGGTGGAGGCCGGCGAGGTAGCTCTGGGGCGTCTTGTCGTATCGAGTCGCGATGCCCCGCCAGGCCTTCAGCTTGTTGATCAGACGCTCGACGGTGTTCCGCTCCTTGTAGAGACCGGCGTCGTGACCTGTGGGCCGGCCGCCCCGGCTGCCTTTCCTCTTCCGGTTGGCTGCCTGGTCCTTCTTCTCCGGGATGACGGCCTTGATGTTTCGTTTGCGCAGGTAAGAACGGTTGGCGCGGGATGAGTAGGCCTTGTCGGCGGCGACAGCCCCAGGCCGGGTCCGGGGACGGCCGACAGGCAGACGGACCCGCACCTTCTGCAACACGGGGACGAACTGCGGGCTGTCGGCGGCCTGTCCCGCGGTCAGGACGAACGACAACGGACGGCACTTGCGGTCCGCGGCGAGATGAACCTTGCTCGTCAGCCCGCCACGGGATCTCCCGAGCAGGGCTTCCTTCAGACGGAGCTTGTGCCGTCGTCTGAGGTGCCGCCGTTTTTCCCGGTCGAGGGCGTCGCTTCCGTCCTGTCCGTTCTGTTCCGGCGCGGCGCCCCCTTTTACCGGGCCCGTTCCTGGTCGGCGGCGGCTTCCTCCAGGGCGTCCATGACCTCCTTGCCGATGTACATCCCGGCGGCGTCGTGGTGGGCGCGGGCGGTGGTGGAGTCCACGCTGACCAGGGATAAGTCCGTCTGTCCGCGGCGGGCGGCCTCCGCGATCGTGCCTTCCAGGAGAGCAGAGAAGACCCCGGCGTCCCGCCAGACGCGAAAGCGCCCGTAGACCGTCGGCCACGGTCCGAACTCGGAGGGCACCTCGCGCCACTGGGCGCTGGACCGGAACCGCCAGATCACCCCCTCGAACTGCTCCCGCAGCCGCTCGGGCTACGGACCGTACTCGCCTATCGGCAGGTACGGCTCGATGAACTCCCATTGCTCGTCGGTGAGTTGCCTACGTGTCACACCCAGCGTCCTACCAGGTCCTACCCCGCACGGGACCAGAACCCGAAATTGATCACGACGTCACACAGGCCCTAGCCGCCCCGGGCACGGCCACCGACCACACACTGGAGGCCCCCGATGCCCACCATCCGCCTTGGCGACTACCTCACCGCTCCCACCGACCGGCAGCTCGCCGGAACCCTGTACGAGCAGCTGGAGCAGGCCGAGTTGACCGACTTCCTCGCCGCCTGGGATGACTGTGGCTGCGTAGGTGACAACGGGCTCTGGTCCACTTCGTGTGGTCGCGTACGCAGGGTGACCGTTGATCTTCGCGTGATGCCGGTTGAGTTCGCCCGAAAATCGCCGGGCTGGACGGTGGTGTGGTCGACAGTTCTTCGCCGTGAACGAAGTGCTGCCACAGCTGGATGAGCTGCTGTTCTCCTCGGTCGAGGGCGTATTGGTGGAATCGGTCGAGGTGACCGACACGGTCGTCCGGATCGAGGCTCGTACGACCGCACCCCGGGCGGCCTGCCCGGGGTGCGGATGCTGGTTCGGGGCGAATACATGGCTCCTACCTGCGATTCCCTCATGATTTGCCGACGGCGGGCAAGTTCGTCGTGGTGTCGTTACGGGTGCGGCGGGTCGTCTGCGCCAAGGACTGCTGCCCGCGCAAGACCTTCGCTGAGCAAGTCCCAGGGCTCACTCGCCGGTTCGGACGACGGACGGAGCGGTTGCGATCGACGCTGGTGTCGGTCGGCCTTGCGCTCGCAGGCCGGGCAGGCGCCCGTATGACGGTTACCTTCGGGGCGCCGGTGAGCCGGAATACCTTGCTGAGGCTGATCGCCTCCCTTCCGGATCCCGCCGCCACCACGCCCCGCGTGGTCGGCGTGGACGAATACGCCCAGCGCAAGGGCCGCGTCTACAGAACCGTGCTTGTCGACGTCGAAACACGACGTCCGATCGACCTACTTCCCGACCGGGAGGCCGACACGCTCGCGGTCTGGCTCCCCGAGCGGCCCGGCATCGAGATCATCTGTCGTGACCGGGCCACCTTCTTCGCCGAAGGCGCCACCCGCGGCGCCCCACAGGCCCTCCAGGTCGCCGACCGATGGCACCTGTGGCACAACCTGGGCGAGGCCGCCGAAAATGCGTCTACCGGCACCGAGGCTGCTTGCGTCCCATGCCGGCACGGCCGGAGAAACTGCAAGAGCAGGCGGAGCCGACCGGATCGTCGCCCTGGCCAACAGGGCACCGGTTCGCCGAGCGCACCCGCCAAGCACGCGACCATTCACGCCCTCCTCGCCGCCGGTCACAGCAAGCGGTCCGTCGCCCGGCAGCTCGGCATGACCCTCAACACGATCTTGCGCTTCTCCCGAGCCACGACTCCGGAGGAGATGTTCACCGGTCAGTGGCAAAGCCGTGCGACCAGGCTCGACGCCTACAAGCCTTACCTCGATCAGCGCTGGCAGGAAGGCTGCACCAACGCCTGGAAACTGTGGGAGGAGATCAAGGAACAGGGCTATCCACGCGGATACGCCAGCGTCCGCGACTACGTCAGCAGGACTCTTCGCGGCAAGCCCCAACTGGTCGGCCCCCGGCCGCCATCGGCCCGCGCGGTCACGCGCTGGATCCTCACCCACCCCGACGCCCTACCGGAGGGCGACCGGATCCAGCTCAAAGCAGCCCTGGCCAACTGCCCCGAACTGACGGCACTCGCCGAGCACGTGCGCTTCTTCGGCCACATGCTCACCCACCTACACGGCGACCGGCTCCCCGAGTGGATCGAAGCAGCCAGCGCCACCACCGAACTGCCCAGCCTTCGCCACTTCACTCAGCACCTCCTGCGCGACCTCGACGCCGTCACGGCTGCCCTGGAACTCCGGCGTCGTGGAAGGCCACGTCAACAGGATCAAGATGCTCAAGCGCCAGATGTTCGGCCGAGCCAGCTTCGGTCTCCTCCGCAAGCGTGTCCTGCTCTACACGTAGGGCCACGTTCGCGAGTTGCCAAAAGGTGCGGGCAGACGAAGCTCAGGGCGCCATGTGTCGGACGAGCTCCCGTGACTTCTGCTGCAGCGCGGCTGTCCACTCCTTTGCATGGGGGTTCGAAGCCGTCTTGTGATAATGGCTCTCGGCGCGCTCGGCCGTCTGCCAGTTCACCTCGATGTTCGCTGTCTCAGCCAAGGCCAGCACCGTGGCAACGAACCCTTCGGACAGTGTGGCCATGACGGCGTGTCTGGTTTTGCTATGCCAGTCGAGCAGGGCGTCGACGAACACTGCGAATGAGATGGGGTCGATCTGGCACTCATCAGCTTCCATGGGGCTGATGCCGGATGGCAGACCCACTTCGGCTTGATAGACGGTGACCTGGCTCATGAACAGCCGGGACGCCCCGTTGGACGGGTTCCACAGGGTTCGGTCGCCCAAGTCGTAGTACTGGCTCACGTCAGCCTCTCACTGCTGGTCATAGGAGGCCGACATTACGGTCTGTCGGCCCTCCACGAAAAGTGGACCAGAGCCTGACAACGGAGAGCACTTGTCGGCGAGGTCCGAGAGCGGACGATGACCTGGCACCGGGAGAATGTTGTCGAGATCTAGCAGCACCGGCGCGTTGGCAGACAGAGTTTCTCGCCGTGGCCGAAGCAGGTCAAGCGGTCATCCGACAGCTCTGCCGGAGCTCTCTCCTGCGGAGCCTGGCTTGTAAGGCATGATCGCGAACATGAGCGAATCGGAACTGGACCTGCTGTCACGGATGTGGGAAGAGCACATGCGCGCGCCCTTCCCACCACACATGCGCGGTCGAGAGATCGAAGGCGAAGACATGGTGTTGCTCGACGCGGACATCGCCGGCTGTGTCCTTTCGTCGCTGTCAGGGCCCCTTGATGAGAAGCGCCGCAAAAGCCTTCTCATCTGCCTCGCGGCCGTTGAGAAGGTCCTGCCGTCGATCGATGATGAGGACGGCGCGACCGAGTACTACAAACACCTGCGGGACATGGCTGCGTTGGCAGTCGAACTCGGAAACGCCAACAGCCGGTAGCGTCGAGTGGTGCGGGCGGTGGATCAGCCTGCGGCTTGCTGTTCGGCGCGGGCTCGGGTGGTTGCGGGCTGCTCGTCCTCGGCGAGGCGGAACGGCGGCCACGTGGCGACCGGGGCGACCTCGGTGGGCACCGGGGCGGGCAGCTCCGCGTCGAGTTCGGCGACGGCCTTGCGGATGAGCGTCTCGGCGTCGTGTGCGTCGAAGGCCGGGGTGGTGCGGACATCTACGTTGATGTCGACCCGGTCGGGGGTGACTGAGAAGCCCTGTCCGCCGTGGAAAGCGGTGACCGACAGCTTCGGCGGCAGCGGGAACCCTGAGCCGTCGTCCACGCCGGGAAGGTCGGCGGCGTCCAGGAGCCGCACGAGGTGCGCGGCGCGGGAGATGGCGCCGACCACGGTCTTGCTGGACCCTGAGTGTCCGGAGGGGGCATGTACGGCGATGCTGGCCCGCCACATCGCCGCGGCGAGTTTGGAGTCGGCCGCCCCGCGGCCGCGCAGCCATCCGTCGACGATGTCGCCGCAGGCCGACGGGAAGGACCAGGCGGTCTCGTCGCCGTACGGGGCAGTGTCCACGCACGCGTCCAGCGCCCACCAAGGACCGGGCCGCCCACCAGGGATCTCCACCAGCAGCCCCACCAGGGCACCCGCCGCGTCATGCAGGCGCCGGTGCGGCAACTCGCGGGCCGCGAGCCAGTCCTCCAGCACCAATCCGATCCGTGTCGAGCCTGCTCGCCGCCGACCGCCTGCTCGTACACGACTCGTGCGAGGGACTGCTCGCCGAACTCCCCGGCTACTCCTGGGACCCCAAAGCCACCGAGCGCGGCGACGACGCCCCGATCAAGGTCGACGACCACAGCGCCGACGCCCTGCGCTACGTCATCCACTCCACCGCGCACGAGTGGCGCCACCTGCTCACCACTCCCCACAACTTCGCGGCGGGCATTTCGGCATGACGGGTGAAGCATTAGATGGGAGCTACTTCTTGAAGGCGCTGTAAGGCCAGTCACCCGAGCCGCAGCAGCGGCAATACTTAGTTCGATTCTTTTTCTTCTTCTTATGGTTCCGCTTGTGCAGCTCGCGAGCCCACCCGGCACTCATACACTTCTTGCACAGCATGTGAACATAAGTCGCCCTGTGCTCAGCCCCATGACGTGCAGTTATCTTCTCGATCGCGCCATCGATCGACCTTTTTCGAACCCATTCGTTCTCGATTCTGCTCAGTTCCTCGACGCCTTCACCGATCAAGAATTGACCGATAGCAACACCAACAGCAACAACCGCATGCGCGACCACGGAACCCCCTAGCACATCCACTGAGATATATCACGATATGAGATGTGATCGGAATATCCGTGCATCAATAACCACTTTCCTGCAACCGGCAATTCTCAGCGGAGTCCCACGGGTTGACGCGTATCTCACTGCCATCAAGGTGACCGCCCCGAACCCGACACCACCACCAGGAGGTGAGCCACGATGGCACTGCCCGAGAACGGCGCAGCGTGGCCGCCCCCGCAGTGGGCGCCGTACTACGCCGAGATGCGCCTCGACGACGCGTGGTACTCCGGTGACCGGCGCCGCCTCGCCCGCTACTACGGCGATCACGACGCCGCTCCGTCCCGCCGGGGCCCGTTCAACCGGCACCGCGAGCAGCCCGCCCGGCCGCGCCGTCACCGACTGCACGTGCCGTTGGCGTCCGACATCGCCGCCGTGAGCGCGCACCTGCTCTTCAGCGACATGCCGTCCCTGAGCGTCGAGGACAAGGCCACACAGGAACGCCTCGAAACCCTGGTCGACGAAGGCCAGATACAACAGGCGCTGCACGCCGCCGCAGAGCAGGCTGCCGCCCTGTCCGGGGCGTACTACCGCGCCACATGGGACCGCGACCTAGTCGACCGGCCGATCTTCTCAATCGTCCAGCCCGACAACGTGAGCCCGGAATTCCGTTGGGGGATGCTGCGGGCCGCCACCCTATGGCGCGACCTCCTCGGCTCGACTCAGTCGACCGTGTTCCGGCACGTCGAGCGGCACGAGCCCGGCCGCATCCTGCACGGCCTGTACGAGGGCACCCCCGACAATCTCGGCCGCGCCGTTCCGCTGGCCGAGCACTCCGAGACCGCCGATCTTGCGGGCAGTCTCGGCGAGGACGGTGTCAGCGTCGAGACCGGCATCACCGAACTCACGGTCGCCTACGTCCCAAACATCGGGCCCAACCGGTTGCACCGGTCATCCCCGATGGGGCGTAGCGACTTCCAGGGCATCAGGGATGTGTTCGACGCTCTCGACGACGTGTGGACGTCATGGATGCGCGATATCCGCCTCGCCCGCGCAAGGCTGATCGTCCCCGACGGATACCTACGCGATCACGGCCCCGGCAACGGAGCATCGTTCGACGACGACCGCGAAGTCTGGCACTCCCTGAAGATGCCGCCCAACGATGGCGCGGGCATCACCCTGGCTCAGTTCGAGATCAGGGTCGACGAGCACCAGAGGAGCGGCGAGGCCCTGACTCGGCAAGCCGTCCAGTCGGCCGGTTACTCGGCTCAGTCGTTCGGCCTCGACGCCCACGGCGCCCCGATCACCGCGACCGAGGTCGACAGCCGCGACGCCCTGTCCATGGTCCCCGGAAGCAGAAGGCCGGGTATGTGCGCCAGCCCCTCGCCCACATTCTGCACGTCTTGTTGCAGCTCGACGCCGTGCACTTCGGCCGCCGCATCAAGCCCGAGCGCCCCCGCGTCGAGTTCGGCGACGGCGTCGCCGAGAGCGAGCAGAGCACGGCGACCACTCTCGACCTGCTCGCCCGCGCCGGGGCCGTGTCGACCTCGACAAAGGTCAAGATCCTGCACCCCGATTGGGACGACACCGCCGTACAGGCCGAGGTGTCCGCCATCCTCACGGAGACCGGAGCAGGCGCGCCCGACCCTGTCGGCAGCTTCCCGCTCTAGCCAATTTCCACTCAGGTTGTGTGCTCCTCGTCGGGCAGTTCGGGCGCGACCTCTGCGCCCGACACATCCCCTCCGGGCTCGGCATTCGAGCCATCCTGGAATCCCAGTTCAGGCAGCTTCGGGGTCAAAGGACGCTGCGCCAAAGTCTTTGAGTCCCGTCGCTCCTTCCGTCCCTGCACGAGGTTCTTCACGGCGTCCCGCACCTTGCCGAGGCTGTCGAGTGTGCGGGCAATCTGGTTGGACAGCACCTCGACTTGTTGGAGCACCAGGCACACCAGAGCGAAGACCACAATGACGATCACGCTGATTTCTTCGTACTTCATTGCTGGCCATCCTGTTCTTCTGCGCGGTCATGCGCGCAGGGCAACGCCCGGAGAGGGCAGAGGTGTTGGGGTTGGCGAGCACCGTACTGGGTCGAAGAGTCCGATTTAGCAACGTGCTCCCATCTGAAATCCTCTCGCCTGTTTCGGGTGAAGTTACGCACGGCGTTGCCGGTGTCCGGCACAGCGAGTTGGCTGCCAAGGCAGGCAGGACTCAACTCCTTGCGACCTGCGAACTCCGAGGCCAGGGCGTCGATTTCGCCCTAACCGCTGTCTACCTGCTCACCAAGTGGGGATAACTCAAGTGAAGTTGGTAACCAAGAAGACCAACTCTCACCAACTGCGGCAATCCGGTTAGCTACACGCCAACCACGCTCATGAAATAGCAAATAGCGGTTAAAGAGCCCATTTCACCAACACCTAGGGAGTGGAATGGCTGTCCATCCCGGCATGTTCGAGCCCCTCGCCGAGCGCTCCCGCGACCTGTACGCCGCAGCCGAGGAACGTCTACTCGGCATCATCGCGCGGCAGCTGGCCGAGGGGCTCGACGCTCCGGGGTGGGCCGAGCGAAAGCTCGCCGCCGTTCAGTCCCTGCGCCGCGCTTCACAGGCTGTGGTCGACGAGTTGGGCAGGCCGTTCAGCTCGACGTGTTCGACGCGGTTGCCGAGGCATACAACGTCGGGCACCGGGCCGCAGTCGCCGAGATCGGCGCCCTGTCCGACGAGGCGCGCGCCCTGGTCGACGACGTCACACCGAACGCACAGGCTGCGGACAGGCTCGCTCAGGAAACGGTCGACGTGGTCACCTCGACGCACCGCTCGATTCTGCGGGCGGTCGTCGACGCCTTCCGGGCGATCGTCGCCGAGGTCACCGCAACGCCCCTGCTCGGCACCGGCAGCCGCCGCCAGGCCACGCAGGACGCCATGCGCCGGTTTGCCGACGCGGGCATCAAAGCGTTTACCGACCGCGCCGGCCGACGGTGGCAGCTCACCAGCTACGCCGAAATGGCTGTGCGCACGAGCGTGGGACGTGCGGCGAGCGAGGCGCACATGCGGACCCTGTCCGACGCCGGTATCGACCTGGTCGTCGTGTCCGACGCGCCGCGCGAGTGCCCGCTCTGCCGTCCGTGGGAGGGCCGCGTACTGGCCATCGACGGCCCGAGCGGCGAGCGCACGGTCGAGGTCGAGCACGCCATCGAGGGCGGCCGCATGGTCCCCGTGCGTGTGGCCGGAACGCTCGACGAGGCTCGCCTCGCGGGATTCCAGCACCCCAATTGCCGTCACTCCGTGAGCGCCTATACGCCGGGGCTGACCCGCATTGAGGCCGCCGAGAGCGACCCCGCCGGGTACGAGGCCGGACAACGGCAGCGCACCATCGAGCGCCGTATCCGGCAGTACAAGAGGCGCGAGGCCGCCGCCGTCATCCCCGAGGCGAAGCGCGCCGCACGGGTCAAGGTCCGCCAGTGGCAGGGCGCCATGCGCGACCACCTCACCGCCCATCCGGACCTACGCCGACTCAGACACCGCGAGCAGGAAGGGGCGGGGAATCTCCCCGCCTCGCCTCGCCCGCCCGCGCCCGATCAGGTCGAGCGCGCCCGCGTGTGGTCCGGCGACGAGCGGTCTGTACGGGAGATGAGCGACGACCAACTCGCCGCTGCACTCCGTACGCCGCTCGACGACCAACTCGCCGCCAGATCGAGGCCGAGGCCGACCGCTGGGACCTCGCCGCCCTGCTCGACCGCGCCGCGCCCCGCGGGCGCCTGGTCGAGGATCTGCTCGGCCTGTCCGACGACGACCTCGCCCGTCTGGTCGCCCACGTCGACGAGGCCGACCAGGTGCGCATCATGGCCGAGTCCGGCCGACGCGACCGCGCCGGTCAACGGCCCGATGTGCGACCCGGCTTGGTCGGCCTGTCCGACGCTCAACTCGCCGCCCGCTACCGAGACGCCGGTACCGGACCGGAGGCCGCCGCGATCTCCGCGGAGGCCGCCCGCCGGGATCTGCTCTCCCGCCTGTTCCCGGGTGGGTACCTGCTCGCCGATCTGGCGGGGGTGGGCGACGACGACCTCGCATGGGCGATGCAGTACGCCGACAACGGTGAACTACTGTGCATCGCCGCGGAGATGGACCGCCGCGAGGCCGTCGACCTCCCCCCGCCCGCCAGCACCGTCAACGCGGTCGACGACCTGCTCGCCGACCGTGACGCCCTCGCCGAGGCCATGGGCGACCATGTGCCCGGACCGGCCGCATGGGGCGCCCTTGCCGCCGACCAGGCCCTCGACGATGACGCGTTTTGGGCCGACCTAGGCGACGCCGCCGCCGCACAGCACCGCAGCGACGACGAGGACCAGGACGAGCGGCATCTCATCACCCGCCGCGAGGCCCGCGCCCTGTACGACGAGTACGTCTACCGGCAGTACCTACAGGCCGAAGCAGACTGCCGCGGCTACCTGCTCAACAAGAAGGCCCAGGCCGCCGGGCACGCCCCGGTATCCCTGTTCAGCGGGCCCGCACACATCGCGCACGCCCGCGCGAGCGACGAGCTGAAAGAGTGGTGGGTCCAGCACGGCAGGCTCACGCAGGCCGAGTTCATCGAGCAAGTGACCGGCAAGGCCCAACGGTGGGCCGACGGCGCCCGTAAGCACGAGGCCGACCAGCAGAACAAGAGGTGACCATGGGCACGCGCGAGGACATCGTTAAGGCAGTCACGGCAGGCCGCGAGGCAGGCCGCAGGGGCGACGAGCCGACCACGTGCCCGTACCCGAGCACGTCGACGCTGCGGACCGCGTGGATACGCGGATACGCCGAGCAGCGCCCTGCCCCCCCCGACCAGTCGCCGACTAGGGGGCTGTGCGAGAGCCTCGTGATCGAGCTTGCTTCGTGGGCCAGAAACTGCAGTTGACCAGCGTTTCCGATTCGGCGGTCTCCCCGGTAAGGCCGATCCCGGCCATACTCCCCTTGCCACAAACGCCGGATCTGTCGGGAAAACGACTTACAGGTGCATCGTCCGTAACGCTTGAATCGGCACCCCACGGCAGCGCGGGCCGAGGGCGCCAGTCGGCGCCTCTCGGAGGCCAGGAACGAGGGGCAATGCCATGAGCATGATTCAGAACGGCAAGCTGGTCCTGAGCTCAGACAATCCCACGGAGAAGGTCGCTGGCCAGACCAACACCTTCACGCGGGTCAACTTCCCCACTCCCTTCCCCGCAGGCTCCGACGTCATCGTGCAGACCACAGTGCAGACCTTCAACGGTCCGGAAACGCCCGGCATCCGGCTGCACGACGTGAGCGTCACCGGTTTCCTCATCCGTCTCAACGAGATCTACGGAGGGGGCGTCAGCGCCGACGGCAAGCACACCGCCGAGACCATCGGCTGGACCGCCTACACCGTCTGAATCAACGCACAAGCACCAAGTGCCCAACTGGACAACGAGCACCACCCCCAAGGGGGCCCGCCAGGAGCGGGCCCCCTTTCCGTTTGCCCGCATCCGGCCGAGCGCCAGGCACGCACGGCCCCTGACACCGTCCCAGGAGGACCCCGTGTCGACCCCGACCACCGCCCCCGCTCCGACCGGCGATCCGCAGACCCCGGCACCGGCCACGCCGAGCACCAGCTCGACGCCGCAGCAGCCGCAGGCACCCGCCGTGCCGCAGCCCCCGCAGCCGGGGGAACCGCAGGATCTCGCGTCGCTCCCCGACTGGGCCCAGAAGCTCATCAAGGACAGGCGCGCCGAGGCCGCCGACTACCGCACCCGCGCCCAGCAGGCAGCCCCGCAGCCGCCGACTCCGCAGGCCCCGGCCGCGCCGCCCGTCGAGGCCGCCGAGGGCGACGTGACCCGTCTGCCGAAGTGGGCACAGCAGGCTCTCGCCGACAGCTCAACCGCCGCCCGGCGGGCCGCCGTTCAGTCCGCCGTTGTCCAGGCCGCGCCGACCGCCGGGGCAGACATCGCCCGCCTGCTCGACTCCGCGTCGTTCACGGCCGCGGTGGCGCAGATCGACCCTGCCGACACGACCGCCGTCGCGGACGCAATCAAGAACGCCGTTACGGCTCAGCCGTGGCTCGCCGCGGTCCCGCAGACCCCCGCCAAGTCGGGCGCCGACTTCAGCGACCCCGGACCGGGGGCCTTCACCGCCGAGCAGTTCGGCGCCATGTCCTACGCCGAGCGCGCCGACCTGTTCCAGTCCGACCCCGAGACCTACCGGCGCCTCGCCAACCACTGACCGCCCGGCCGCCCGCCGGGCCCCCTAACGCCCGGCCACCGCGCCGGAGAAGGAGCACCCACCCATGGCTAAGACCACGTCCGCACAGATGATCGTCCCCGAGGTGTGGGGCGATATGGCGCAGGCTCAGTTCCTCGGCAAGGTCCGCGTAGCCGGATCGGCCGCGGTCGTCGAGGACAACACCCTTGAGGGTGCGCCCGGCCAGGAGAGCGAGTTCCCCAAGTGGGGCAGTCTCGGCGAGCTGGACGAGCTGACCGAGGCAACGCCGATGACGCCGGTTGCCATGTCGACGAGCTTCGCCAAGGCCGTGATCAAGGAGGCCGGTAAGGCCGTCGAGATCACCCATAAGGCCAAGTTGGTCAGTCTCGGCGACCCCGAGGCCGAGGCGCGCCGTCAGTTCGGTGTCCTGGCCGCCCGCAAGGTCGACGCCGACCTGATCACCCAGGCGCAGGCCGACGAGACGACCCTCGGTGGGGGCAATCCGCTGAAGTTCACCACCGCCGCGGGCGCGACCAAGTTCACGTGGATGGGCGCCATGGTTCCGGGCATCGCGCAGTTCGGCGATGAGTGGGAGCCGGACGACTTTGCGGGCCTGTTCCTGAACAGTGCGCAGTACGCCGACGCGCTCGCCGACCCGCAGTTCGTTGACGCGTCCAAGCTGGGCAACGGTCCATCGGCCGCCGTCGCGGGCAGCATCGGCCGGATTGGTGGCGTGCCCGTGTTCCTGACGAACCGCGTCACCGCCGGAAAGTTCCTGATCATGAAGCGCGGCGCGCTCGGCCTGCTCTACAAGCGGCGCCCGCTGGTCGAGGACGACCGCGACATCCTCGCCCGCTCGACCGTGGTCACCACGACCCTGCACTACGCGGTCAAGCGCCTGAGCGACCGCGGCGTGTGCGTCGGCACCCTCGCCACCACCTGACCGAGAAGAAGCGGTTCCCCATGATGCTGCGCCGCTACCACCCCACCCCGCCGGACGACGAGCCGGACGACGCCGAGAACGCCCCGCAGGCAGACAAGCCCGCGGGGCGTTCTGCTGCCCGCACCAAGCCCAAGAAGGAGTAGCCCGGTGTCCCGTGTCTGCGCCACCCCCGAGCAGCTCACGGCGTGGACCGGGAATCCGGCGCCCGCCGATGCCGAGCGGCTGCTCGCCCGCGCGTCCGAGGACATCGACGACGCGCTGAATTGGGCGGTCTATCTCACCGACGACGCGGGCATGCCCACTGACCCGACCATCATCGCCGCACTCCGGGACGCCGTCTGTGCTCAGGTCGAGTACCAACTCGCCACGGGCGACGACGGCACCGGCGCGGCCGGCCGTTGGGACTCCGTGAGCATCGGGCCCGTGGCCCTGTCCGGCCGCAAGGACGGCCCGACCACGCCCGGCGAGGTCGACCTCGCCCCCCCCCCGCACCGCACCGCACCGCGCCCTCACGAGGGCGGGACTGCTGCCGGGGGTGATCTGGTGAGCCGCGTCCCCGATTGGCTGCTCCGCCACGAGGTCGCCGTCGAGCCCTACCTCGGCACGTCCGCCTACGGGCCCCGCTACGGGCCCGCGGCCACCGCGCCCGCCCTGGTGTCCCAGACGGTCAAGCGCGTACGCGATCGCACCGGCGCCGAGACCGTATCGACGGCGCAGATCATCGCCGCCCCCGATCTCACCTGCCCGACCGGCTCACGGATCACGCTGCCCGACGGCCGCAAGACGATCGCGCTCACCGTCGCCCACCACACCGCCCCGGGCCTCCCGGTGCCCGCCAGTACGGAGGTGATGTGCGAATGACGCAGCGCACCCGTCTGCGCTGGAACGGCGACGCGATCCTCGCTGCCGAGCGCCAGGGCGCCGCCCGCGGTCTGCGGCTCGGCGCCGAGCACGTCCTCGAAGTGTCGCGGCGCCGCGTTCCGATCGAAGAGGCCACCCTCGAACGCTCCGGAGTCGCCGCCGTCGACGAGGCCAGCCTCACGGCCGCCGTGTCCTACGACACTCCGTACGCGGTCCGCCAGCACGAGGAGATGACCTACCGCCACGACGCGGGCCGCACCGCGAGTACCTCGAACTCCCCCTCGCCGAGGAGGCCGACACCGTCGCCGAGATCATCGCCGCACAGGTGCGGAGGTCGCTGCGCTAGAGCGGTTGGGCCTCCGCCCACCGCTGAATAAATTTCTTCCCCTCTTCCGTCAGAGAAAGCGCCACTGTCCCCCAAATGTCCATGCCGGGATACAGGGTGGATGTTTCCACTAGTCCATCGTCAAGCAGATTCGAGATCATCCACCACATGGTCTGATGAATCTGAATACCACCGAACTGCAAGACATAAGGACTCAACCCCTCGTACTGGGTGAACATATGCCGCCCGCTACGGCTCTCGAGTATCTGATGTTTCTTGAGGAACGTCCTCAATAGCTGGCGCTCAGTATCGGTGTAGCGACTGTTCAAGAGTCCAAGATTCGCCTTGTACTGCACCATCGCCCGTCGGTCGATATCGCCCCGGTCGTAGCGTGTATGGCACGTCGGGCAAAGCGCGATCAGATTCTCAAACGTATGCTCCTTCACCTTCGTCCAGGGCGTGATGTGCGCTAGCTCAACCGGTGTCTGCCGACATGTAGGGATGGCACATCGGTGCCCTGCCTCTACAAGTACGGCCCGCTTCAACGCGGTTGGGATGTCTGGTCGCCCTTCAGCCATGCCGCAGACCTTACGCAGCAGCAAGGACAACCACCCGATGAGCTTCCTTTCCGAGATCGTCGACGGCCTGGCCCGCCTGCTCGACGAGCGAGCGGTCGGCGTCTACCGGCCCGACGGCATCTATGCCGCGGGCGAGACCGCCATCACCGACACCGTCATGCCGGACGGACCCGACCGCGCCATCGTGCTCACCGCGTACCCGGTCACCGAGTCGGCCGCACTCACCGACACCGTGCTCGCCGTGCAGGTCCGCACCCGCGCCGGGCCCGACCCGCGCGAAGTGGGCGCCCTGGACGACGACGTGTTCGCCGTCCTGCACGCCTCCGGGCGGCACACCTTCGGGACCGCCCGCATCACGCTCATCTACCGCTTCTCATCCGGCTCACTCGGCGCCGACGCCAACGGCCGCCAGGAGCGCACCAGCAACTACCGGCTGCGCGCGAACCGCCCGCACCCCGGCCTCGAATAGGAGGACCCGCCCTTGAGTACGCCCACGCCCCCGGCCGAGACCGAGACCGCGCTCGCCCGCCGGTACCGCCTCGAACTCAGCATCGGCACCGACGCCACCCCCGTATGGTCCCTGGTCCCGGGAGTCCAGGAGTTCGCCCCCAAGGTCGAACCGACCCAGCAGAAGTCGACGACATACGACGACGAGGGGTGGGCGGACAGCACGGTGACCGAACTCGCCTGGTCGATCGAGGCCAAGCTCGCCCCCCCGCTGCCACCCCATCACCGGCGTGTTCAACGCCGCGCAGGAGAAGCTCAGGCTCGCGTCCGAGAGCTTCGGCGTGGCCTCGCGCGTGCACGTGCGCTACTACGACCGTGAGGGCCGCGACGAGGCGTACGAGGGCCGCGCCCTGGTCACCTGGGAGCCGGACGGCGGCGCCGCGGATGACCTCGACACGGTCAAGGTCACCCTGACCGGCAAGGGCCCCCGCAAGAAGATCACCAACCCGGCCGCGCCCGCGGGCGGCGGCACGCTCACACTCGCGGCCGCGAGCACCACGAAGGAGGCCGCGTAGTGGCATTCGAGCCCAACGACGAGCTGCTCGACGAAACACTCGTCCTCCCGGTCAAGGGTCGCCGCTACACCATTGCGGCGCCCTCGGCGGAAACCGGTCTGGCCGTGCAGGCCCTCGTGCAGAGCGCCGCGGTCGCCGCGAACGGCGGCGAGGTGGACACCGACTCCCTCGGCGATGCGGCCGAGCGCGACCTCTACCGCGACCTGCTCGGCGACGCCTACGACCAGATGCTCGCCGACGGCGTCACCTGGCCGGCACTCAAGCACTGCGCGCGCGTCGCGATCGTGTGGGTGGTGCAGGACAAGGCCACCGCCGAACGCGTGTGGTCCTCGGGTGGCGACCCTTCTCGACTGGCCCCGAACCGGCAAGCGCGCCGATCGGGCGGGGCGAATACGACGAAGAATCCGGCCTCTGGGAGTGGTACGAGTACCCGCCCGGCACCGGCCCGCGCACGCCGCAAGCGTCGCTGACCTGGCCCCAACTCCTCGACCAGTGGCCGCTGATCGAGGCCGATCTACACGAGATCTACGGCGTCGACGTCGGCGACCGGCGCCTCATGCGCGCCCGCTCCTGGCGGTGGCTGCGCGTACGCATCTTCGGTCTTCTCTCGGCCGACTCCCGCCTTGCCCGCCACCTGGCACCACCGGATAAGCCCCCGCGCTAGACCGGTGAGCGCGACCACCCCCGGTTGTCGGCGCTCGACGACGGCCGCGCGGCGCGGGGACATGCGGCTCCCCTCCGCAGGTGTCCCCGCGCCGGTTTGTCCTCCCTGGCTGGGGCGCGCGGGAGTCGCCCCAGGAACGGCTGGGAGGACGGGATGCCGAAGCCCCTGTGTCCGCTGCAATGGATTCGAGGGCTCCGGCCGTCTACGGCCGTTCTGTCCTGTCAGCGGCCCGAGGTCTGGGAGCCAGAAGGCAAAGCCACCATGCGGGGTCTCAGCACGGGCACCTGCCTATGCCTCAGACGCTAACCAGTCCCGAGCAAGCACCGCTACCGCGCATGCCCGTTCGAACGCAGCAGGGGCAGCGCATTGAGGCACACACAAGCACGGAAAGCAGTCCCTATCTCGCCACCCTGGCCGATGAAGCCACACGAGCGAGGATGACAAGCCCTCCTTGAGCGGGCCTGCCCACCACCGAGCACGCGACGGGAGGTGGGTGCCCGTGGCGTTGACTGTCGGCGAACTCACCGGCTTCATCGACCTCGACGACTCCGGGGCCCGCCGCGGCCTCGCCCGCACACGGGCCGGACTCGATGAACTCGCCCGCGGCACCGATGGCCGTCTGCGTGATCTGCGCGGGCGGTTCGTTGCGGAGTCCGCGGCCATGGGCGGGGCGCTTGGCGACGGCGTGCGCTCGGGCGCGGTCCGCGCGGCCAAGGGCCTTGCCCTGGTCGGCGGCGCGGTCCCGCTCGTGGCCGCCGGAACGGCCGCGCTCGGCGGCCTCGCCGCGGGCCTGGCCGTCAAAGCGTTCTCTGCTGCGGTCGGCCCGCAGATGGAGGCCGTACAGGAGGTCGCCGCGCTGGCGGCCGATGCGGAGAAGGCCGCCGCCGAGGGCGCCGCGGACGCAGCCGAGAAGCAGCAGGCGTACACCGACGCCCTCGCGCAACTCCCCCCGGCTACCCGGGATGCGGCTACCGCGTTCATCGGGCTGAAGTCGGATTACAAGGCGTGGTCCGACAGCCTGTCCACGACCACCATGCCGGTGGTCACCAAGGGCATCACCGTCCTCCGGGACCTTCTTCCCACCTTGACGCCGTTCGTCGAGGCCGCCGCAGGCGCGTTCTCCGGGTTCTTCGACGACGTCTCAGCGGGCATCAAGTCCGCGGAGTTCAAGGAGTGGGCGAGCGAGACGAGTACTGCGGCCGGGCCCGCGCTGCGCGACATCCTCGACATCGTCAAGAACTTCGCAATCGGCTTCGCGGGCATGCTGCAAGCCTTCCTGCCCGCCTCCGCCGGGGTCACCGGCGGACTGGTCACCATGTCCGCCGCGTTCGCCGACTGGGGCACCTCCCTCGACGACTCCGAAGGCTTCGCGGCCTTCCTCGACCTGGCCGAGCAGGGCGGCGCGACCCTGGCCAGTCTCGGCGGCGCGGCCATCGAGGTACTCGTCGCCCTCTCTCCGCTGCTCGGCGTCTCGGCTCAACTCGCCCTGTATCTGGCGCAGATGATCAGTGCTGTTCCGACCCCGGTACTGACAGCGCTCGCCGTGGTCATCGGATCCGTGACCGTAGCCACGAAGGCATGGGCACTGGCGCAAACGGTCGTGGCCGCCCGCAACGCCATCTGGACCAGTAGCCAATGGGCCCTCAATGCCTCGATGTTCGCCTCTCCGGTGTTCTGGATCATCGCGGCGATTGTGGCGCTGGTCGCCATCGTCGTACTGATCGCGACCAAGACGACGTGGCTTCAGACCGCGTGGTCGGCCGCCTGGGGCTTCATCAAGTCGGCAACCGATACGGCCGTATCCGGCATCGGAACGGCGCTGAACTGGTTTGCCTCGCTGCCCGGAAGGTTGGGCGGCTGGTTCGGCAGTGCGAAGGATGCCGCCGTCGGCAAGATCACCGAACTGACCTCGTGGCTGGGCGGGTTGCCTGGCCGTACGGCGTCGGCCCTGTCCGGTCTGCCGGGCAGTCTGCGCGCCTCCGCCTCACGCGGCTTTCAGGCGTTCCGTACCGCCGCGGGACAGAAGGCATCGGACTTCATTGCGTGGGTGCGGGGCATGCCCCGCCGCATCGCGAGCGGCATCGGCTCTCTCGGCTCCCTGCTCACCGGCAAGGGCCGCGACGTCGTGCGCGGTCTGTGGAACGGCATCAAGGCCATGGGCGGGTGGATCAAAGACAAGTTGATCAGCTGGGCCAAGGCGATGATTCCGGGGCCGATCGCCGACGCGCTCGGCATCAACTCCCCCTCCCGCGTCATGGCGCAGGAAATCGGTCAGTGGATTCCCGCCGGTGTCGTCGACGGCATCGAGGCGGGACAGGGCGCGGTCGATCGCAGTATGCGCAATCTCGTCTCGACCCCTACCCCCGGGCAGGCCACGGCCGCCGCCTGGTCCGCCCACACCGCATCACCCGCAGGCGGACCAGGCGAGGGCCGCATCGTCCTGGACATCACGGGCGCCGACGGCGAGTTCAAGCGCCTCATCCGCCGCATGGTCCGCGTCGACGGCCGCGGCTCGGTACAGACCGCATTCGGCGCCTGATGGCGACGGGCACAGAGCCCGCCAACATCAGGCGCCGACATCACGGTGCGGTACGGCCCCTACCAGAGCGGCGAGAAGGCGATCTGGTAGATCCCAATACCGTCAAAGTTGTCTCTTTCGTCGGCGGCCGCCGTGGTGGCCCCGCCCATGAGGGCAACAGCCGCCAGGGTAACGGCCGCCAGCACTGAACGCATACGCATCGTGTTTCTCCTTCAGATAGTCCGTCCGACGCCCATATGCGTTCTCGGGACGTGGCTCGGGGACCGTACGCATGCGGTTGATCAACTCGAATGCAGCCTGATCTTCGTCCACACGGCCGATCTCCTTCGACATCTGAGAGGAGGTCCCGTTCGTGGCATTCCCCGACGACCCGCTCAGCGTCCGCGTCGAGCTGTACCTCGGCGGCGCGTGGCTCGACATCACCGGCGACGTGTTCACCGAAAACCCGATCACGATCACGCGCGGGCGCCCCGACGAGGGCGCCCACACCGACGCGGCCACCTGCTCGTTCATCCTGGACAACACCAGTGGCCGCTACAGCCCGCGCAACCCGCGCTCCGACCTGTACGGGCGCCTTGGCCGCAACACCCCCGTACGCCTCTCCGTCGCCCCACAAGGACCCGCCGGGCCGCGCCTGGTCCGCTTCCTGGGCGAAGTGCCCGGCTGGCCCGTGAAGTGGGGCACCCCGTACGACGTGCGCGTGTCCGTGACGGCCGCGGGCATCCTGCGCCGCCTGGGGCAGGGCGCGGCGCCACTGCAATCCGCGATGCGCCGCGAGTTCTCCAACCCCGCCCGTACGTCCATCGAGGCGTACTGGCCGCTGGAAGACGGCTCCGGGGCAACTGAGTTCGCCTCGGCGATGCCCGGCGCCGCACCCATGCGCATCACCATGACCGGCATCAAACCGGCCGCGTACACCGGTCATGAGGCATCCGACGCACTGCCCACCCTGGGCAAGGGCGGCGCCCTGTATCAGTGGGTCGACACCAGCGACCGCGCGTGGGCGCAGGCCGCAGGCAACCCGGCGTGGCTGTCCGTCGAGAACGAGGGCAGGGGCGGCGACACCCTCACCGACGACCAGCTCGACCGCAACGCCCAGGTACTCGCGTGGGCCCACAAGACCTACGGCGTACCCCTCAGGGTCGCCACCTCGACCAGCGACCGCGGCCTCGCCTATCACGGCCTCGGCGGAAGCGCGTGGGGCGGACACACGTCCTGCCCCGGCTCCCGCATCGTCGCCCAGCTGCCCGAGATCGTCCGCCGGGCAAAGAAGCTCGCGGGCGACAACAGCGGCACCACGCCGGACAAGCCCAAGCCGTACACCCCGCCGCCCTTCCCCAAGGGCCTCGCCCCAGGCCACAAGACCCGTCCACCAAGCCGCTGCAGCGCACACTCAAGGCCGCCGGATACCTCGCCAAGAGCGTGCCCGAGGCCGACGCGTACGGCCCGCAGACCCAAGCCGCCGTGGCCCACTTCCACAACGCCCACCCCGCCCACCCCGCCTACCGCGCCGCGGGCAAGCCCCACGACCCGGCCATCGGCCCCCGCGGCAGGGCCGCCCTGCACCGCCTCGCCCACACCAAGTAAGGAGCACCGCCCCATGACCGATGCCACACGCCGCACCCTCGTACAGACCACCATCGCCCTCGCCACGACAATGCCCGCCCTCGTCCAGGCATCCGGCATCTCCGAAACCCTGCCGTGGGTCGCCGGCGCCCTCGCCATCGCGGGCGGCCTCTCCCACGTGATGGCGCTCCCCGGCGTCCAGACGTTCATGCCCGCGTGGCTGCGCACTGAGCCGAGCGTCGACGACGAGCTGCTCGCCCTGCGCCGGAAGGAGGACGCCACGGAGTGAGCCCCACGACGACCGGCGTCGCCTCGCTCGACACCGCGGTCATGTGGAGCGGTGCCCTCGTCGCAGTGGCAGGCGCCCTCGCCCTCGCATGGCGGGCGAGCCGTTCGCTACGCCGGCTCACGCGTCGCGTTGGGGACCTCGTCGACGACTGGCAAGGCACCGAGTCCCGCCCTGGAGTCCCCGCCCGCCCCGGAGTCATGACCAGGCTCGGCGCCATCGAGGACCGCATCGGCCGTGTCGAGCACGAGCTGCACCCCAACAGCGGCGCATCCCTCCGCGATGCCGTCGACCGCGTCGACCGACGCACCCGCCGTATCTCCCCTGACGACGACACCTAGACACCCAGCGCCTCCGGTCACCGGCTCAATGCCGGTGACCGGGGGCGCCTTTGTCGTTGTGGCGTAGGCGAGAGGACCCCCGCCGACCCCATGCGTCGGGGGTCCTCTCTGGGGGTCACCGTGCCGGTTGACCTATGCGGCCACGAGTACGGGAGCCGTTCCCCCTCCGCCGCCCGCCCCCGCGTGGGAGACGTGGGAATCTGGGCGGACGCGGTGGCGTATTAGCCAGGGGATGCCCCGCGCATGGCGCCGCCGGGCCTCGGTGCGTCTGGGGCTCCGAGGATCTTGGATCTGCACTCGCACAGGATCGCGGTAGCAGTAGCAGGTGTAGACGTACCCATCGCGGTCGAGAGGCGGGGGCGTCACGGCGCGGTGTGAGCTCGGCATCGACCAGTAGATCGCCACGAGCGCGAGGATCGCGAGGGCGATGGACAGAGCGACGATTCCCCACATGACCCGTTCGACGTTCATGGGGCGGCCTCCCCCGCATCGAGCGGCTGACTCACCAACAGTCCGACCTTGTCGGCGAGTTGGTAGGTGAGACATCGAGCGAGATCTGGCGGGAGTTCGACAAGAAGAGTCATGTCGAAGTGGAGCCACAGTTCATCCGGAGTGCCCGTGCGTCCGTTCGCGGACACATGCACCATGCTCGGCGTGATCACGAGGACCCCCTTCCGCCCTCAACAAGCCGGAACCACACGGCTTTTGACGTCGGAACCAGGGCGCCGTAGTGCGTGATTCCCCATGCATCGGCGCACTCGTCGACGATGAACAGGCCAAGGCCGCCCTCGCCGTCTGCCACCTCCGGGGGGCATCGGGCGGTAGCGCGGCTTGTCGTCGTGTACGTAGACCCAGACTTGGCGTTCGTCGACCGTCACCTCGACGTACACGATGCGCGCTGCCGTGTGGCGATAGACGTTGGTGACGATTTCGCTCGTCAAAAGCCGCGCGGTCTGCGCGAGCGTCTCGTGCCCCGTCGTGCAGAACAGGGTGACGACCAGATTCCGCAGCACGACAGCGGCTGTTGGCACGTTCGCCGCGGTCAAACGGTAGGTCGTAGAGGACTTCGGTTCGTGCGATGCAGGAGGTGCGGGCGGCGCTAGGGCTGTAGGCATTTCGTCGTCTCCCAACGTGGTTGTAGCGCGCGCTGCTCGCCACCGCGGCTCTGGCCGCCCCCGGGGATGACGCACGCACGAGGGCGTGCGTCAGCAGCTGCACTGCGGGATTACCGGCGTGCTGCGAGGTACCGCCTTGGAAGGTGGGGGGCAACTATGCCCTGGAGCAAGGGTGTTCCTAAACTATGGTCCTAACAGGTGGACCGGCGGCACGATTACGCGACACACTCAAGGCAGACAAGGGGAAGGGACTATGCCGCCGAGGGACAACCCCACCGCACGTCAGGCCCGTTTGGGCGCGGAGCTGCGGAAGTTGCGCGACCGCGCGGGCAAGACTGCCCGCGAGTCCGCTGGCCTGCTGTCCACCGACCAGGCCAAGATCAGCCACATTGAAGCGGGACGCGTCGGCATCGGTGATGACCGCATCCGCCGCCTATGCACGTTCTATCAATGCGATGACGAGGCCCTGATCGATGCGCTGTGCTCCATCGCACGCGAGCGTCGCGGGCAATACTGGTTCGACGAGTACCGGGGCATCCTTGTCCCTGGGTTCCTGGACATCGCCGAGCTTGAGCACCATGCCGTACGACTCACGTCGATGCAGAGCGTCACTCTTCCCGGCCTGCTCCAGACCGAGCGCTATGCGCACGCCCTGTTCTCGGGCGTGCGCCCCAAGCTGCCGTCCGACGAGGTCGAGCTGCGCGTCGAGCACCGAATGAAACGGTCGGCCATCTTCGAGCGCGAGTCCCCACCTACGTTCATGGCGATCATCCACGAGGCGGCACTGCGCATGCGTTTCGGTGGCCGCAAGGTTGCCCGTGAGCAGCTTGACCACCTGATGTCGATCTCGCACAGCCCCACCATCACTGTGCGAGTGATCCCCTTCACGAGCGAGGACTTCATCGAGGTCACTCAACCGGTGTTGTACGCCACGGGAGTTGTGCCCCAACTCGACACCGTGCAGCTCGACAGTGCCTCGGGGAATCAGTTCCTTGATGCCGAGGCCGACCTGTTGAAGTACACGACCCTGCTCGACATCGCCGAGCATGCGTCCCTTGATCCGGACGAATCGCGAAGCATCATCCATCACATCGCACGAGAACTGTGAGACACGTAGGCATGAGCGCATCCATACAGTGGCAGAAGTCGTCGTTCTCGGGTGGCGATGGCCCCAACTGCGTCGAGGTGGCGCAGCACGAGGGCGGGATCGTGATGCGCGAGAGCGACGTTCCCGGCAGCGTCATCGTCACCAGCCGAGTCAACTTGGCTGCCTTCATCGCAGGTGTCAAAGCCGGCGAGTTCGACCACCTCATCGCGTAGCGGCACCCCTTGTCTGCCTCGGTGGAGAAGGACTCTCTTTATGCGAGTACGCGCATAGTCACGTGTGTGCATAGACGCCTGTCGGACCGTCCCCGTAGCGTCATGGGGACGGCCCGCAGGGGGCCAGGACAAGGGGGTTCATCGTCCATGGCACACTCCGGTGCACCGCACAGGAATTGTCTTGCAGATCAGGGTTTCGTGTGGAGTGTTCTTGGCGAAGTACTTCAACCATGGGCTTATCACCGGTTGCCGGTCATCCTGCTGTCGCTGTCTTCCGAGAGCCCCTAGGCGGGCGGCCCTTCCCGCTGTTGGGCCCGCAGGTCGATGCTGAGGCGAAGCGGACCTCGCGCGTGCTGGCCGCGGTGTCGACCCATGCCCGACCTGTTGAGCGCGCCCTCGCACTGCGGCAGGCCTCCACGGTTGCCGGTGAGTTGGCGGCCGCTCTGTCGGATCTGGCTCCGGCTGTGGTCGGTGAGGGACTGCCGGCGGAATCGACCAGTCAGTCGTTCTTTCGGATCCGTGAGGGGGAACTGTCGGATCAGCAGGCTGCGCTGCACGGTGTCCTGGTCGTCCACCGCGGTCTGGAAGATCTGTGTGATGCTCCACTGTCGGGTTCCGACCTGGCGCTGGAAGTGGCCGGGATGCGGCAGTCGGTGCTCGATCTCACCGGCGCAGCGCCGGGCTCCGACGCTGGCTCCGTCCCGCCGGTGGCCGTTCCCAACGCTGGTGCGGAATCGTCGTTGGAGAGTGTGTGGAGTGCTCGGTGGCTCATCGGTCACCAGGTCCATGTCCTGTTCAACGTCTGCGCCGCGGTCGCCGTGGCCGACGCCACCCACCATCTGCGGCACAGCGACGGCGGTGCCGCGCTGACGCGGCTGGCAGACGCGACGGCGTACGTGCGCGGCTTCCCGGCAGCGATGGCCCACGCCAGTACGATCCCGGCCGACTACTACATGGCGGCGGTACGCCACACCATGGCGCCTCCGTCGGTGGACGTCCCGTTGAGCGGGCGCCAGCATCGCGGATACAAGCTGTTCCGGGCGGCGATGAAGGACCTGCTGTCCGTGGTTCCCGACTCCTACGAGCACTTGGCGGCCCGCGCCCCGGAGCTGGCCGAGGCACGGGGCGCTCTTCTGGAAGCCGACATCGTGGACGGTGAACGGCACGTCACCCTCGCGTACTCGATGGTGCATCTGCATCGTTCCATCGCTCAGAAAACCGAAGGCCCCGACAACGCCGTCGCCGAACTACGGCACATGCGCCATCGCCGCGCGGCCCAGTACGCCTCGCTGATCCGATTCGGGGACCACTACATCGCCGACGCCGTGGCCGGCCTGCGCCACTCGTGAGTCCGCGCGTCCGCCGCCCACGCCCCCGGCAGGAGACCCTGATGCCCGAGACGACGCCCGACACCGCCCAAAGCACCGTCGCCGCCGCAGATCGGGAGCTGGATCCGGCCGATGCCGGCGCGTGCGAGCGGCTGGCCCGCACCCTGTGCACCCGCGGGCACGACCAGGTCGACAGCCCCGAGTGGGTGGCAGGGGCCCGGGACGCCTGGGAGGACCTTCCGCTACTGCTGCGCCGTGAGGTGCGCCGGTTCCGAAGGCATTCCGGCCCGCACGGCACCTTGGTGATCGGCGGCCTGCCCGTCGATCAGGCGGCCCTGCCCGCGACACCGGCCGTACCCGGCTCGGTCCAGCGCCAGGCCACCATCTCGGCGGCGGTGCTCACCATGGTCGCCTGCGGGCTCGGCGAGCCACTCGCCTACCTGGCGGAGAAATCCGGCGCCCTCGTGCAGGACGTTGTGCCCGTGCCCGGACAGGAGACCTTCCACGGCAACGCCGGATCAGTACCGCTGTCCTTCCACACCGAGAACGGCTTCCACCCGCACCCACCCGACTACGTGATCTTCCTGTGCCTGCGTGCCGACCACGACCAGATCGCCGGCATGCGCGTCGCAGGCATCCGCCAAGCACTGCCGCTCCTCACCCCAGCCAGCCGCCAGGCCCTGTTCGCACCGGAGTTCATCACCACGCCACCACCCTCCTTCGGCCCCGACGCCGCCGCGACCGAGCCCGATGCCAAGCCCCGACCGGTGCTGTCGGGAGCAGCCGAGGATCCCGACATACGCATGGCCCAACTCGTCACCACCCCGCTCACCCCTCGGGCCGCCGCGGCGCTGCCCGAATTCGGCCGCGCCTGCGAGGCGACCGCCCGTACTCTGCGCCTGACACCCGGCGATCTGGTCGTCATCGACAACCGCGTCACCGTCCACGGCCGCACCGCCTTCCACCCTCGTTACGACGGAGCAGACCGCTGGCTGCAACGCACCTACGTCACCACCGACCTGCGCCGCTCCCGCGACCACCGCCCCCACGACGGCCACATACTCGCTCGCTGACCGGCCACATGTGACTCAGCGGACTCCCAAGTCCTCAGGGGGTCGTTCGATGGCCTGGGAGCCCAGTTGCTGGGCAAGCCCCCCGTCGAAAAGGTAGGTCGCGCCGTTGGCGAAGTCGAAGACCGGTGTCGCCAGCACCGCGACGGCGTGGACCACCTCGGCAAGGGTCGCGTAGCGCTGTAGCGGGACGTCCCGGACGAGGGCGTCGAGGCGTGCCCCGTCGGCGGAGGTGGTCGATGAGTCGCCGATGGGGCCGATCGCGATGGCCCGCGTCGAGATGTCGAGCGGTCCGTACTCCAGGGCGAAGCTGCGGGTGAGGCTCTCAGCGGCGGCTTTGGCCGCGTCGTAGCCGGCCTTGTAGCGGTGTGCCCGGGTGCCGCCAACCGAGCCGAGGACGAGCATGGCGCCCGGTACGCGGTGGGCTGCCGCGGCTGCCGCGACCGTACGCAGGACTGCGTAGGTGGTCACCAGGTTGTCCTCGATCACCGCGCGAAAGGCTCTACGTCGTTGACGGCGATCCGCGCGACGTGGGGTACCCGGCCGGCAGCGTGGAAGAGCTCCACTCGTTCGGCTCCGTCGAGGAACTCGTCGACCAGTTGCATGAAGCGTTCCGTGCGGCAGTCGACGGGGTGCCATCCCTGCACCGTGCCGGTGGGGGCCGGGCCGGTTCGGAGTCGACGAGAAGAAGACGTCCCGGCAGGGCGGCGAGGTGTGCGGCGAGCGGGCGGCCGATGAAGCCGACCGCTCCTACGACGATGCGGTGGACCATCTAGGCCGCCAGGATTCGGTGGTAGAACTCGCCCAGGGCGTCCGCTGCCTCGTCCCACCGCGGCAGAGTCAGCGCTCCCGGCCCGCCCGCCCTCCGTTGTCCTTCCGGCGGGACGGTCAGGGCATCCTGCCAGCGCAGCACGGCCACATCGTCGTCCCACGGCTCAACGATCCGCCAATCGTCGAGCGCCGGCCCGTAGGCGTCTGCCCCCACCGGCGGCGGTGACAGGACGCGGCGGCCTTGCTGTGCCGCGCGGCCACCAGCACGCCGCTGGACCACACCCGTTGGTAGGGCAGCGCCACCAGTCCACCTGCTCCAGCAGCCACACGAACTCGGACCCGGGGTGGAAGCCCGGAAGGTAGCTGACCCAGTCGTGGGCGGCCGCGATCTCGGTCAGGGTGTGGTGGGTGGCCGGATCGTCCGGGTGTCCGGCGACCAGCAGCCGCTGTTCGCCGGTGGCGTGCCAGACGAATGCCTGCGCGAAGGCGGCGGTCCGCTTGTAGGGGCGCAGTCGGCCGAAGCAGCCGATCGTCGCGCCGTACGGGGATCCCCCTCGGTCGGGGACGAGTTGGGGGTATCTGGGGTGGGGCAGGTGCAGCGCCGGGCCGGGCAGGCGGCTGCGGATCCGGCGTGCGGCCAACTCGTGCTCTTTGGTGAAGAAGTGGACGCCGTGCGTGAGCGAGTCGACCTCGTCGATGAACCCCGCATTGCCGTGTGTCCCCTCTTCGTGAGGGGCGAAGTCGTGCACCGTCTGGACCAGACGCGCACCCCTGGCGGCAAGCTCCCGCAGAAGGTCGATCGCCTCGGCGTCGCCGAGAAACCTGGCGAGCATTTCCGGCCAGTGCAGGTGCACGATGTCCGGCACCGCACCGACCAGGTGGGAGAGGTGTCCGGGGGCGAACCGTGGTTCGTCGCGGCACAGCCCCGGGCGCAGTACCACGGCCCCCTGGGCCGCGAGGTGGCTCTCCTGGAGTGCGACGTAGTCGTTCCGCAGGTCTCGGGTATCTGGAGCACGCGGAGTCCGGTCACCGCACAGCCACCTTCTCGATTCCCTCTACGGGGCAGAGGTCCCTGGGTGCTGGGAGGGCTGGGGGTGACGGCGCCGTACGGGTCATGCATCCTCCACCGTGTGATGGCAGTGCACTTGACCTGTCCGTGATGAATGTTCACAGGTGAGGCGGCAGGTGGCGTCCGGGTTCCGGGAAGTGACCGGATCCCGCCGACGTCGGCCGCATGCCGAGTTCTTCTCGACGGTACTGCTGCGATCCATGCGCTGTGGTGGCGCCGGGGAGGGCGAAACCATGCCCAACGCCCCCAGGTCAAGTGGCGCTGCGCAAGTTGCTGACGGTCGTCGACGTCGATGTGGAGTCCACCCGCCGCCTGGAGGTCTACGACCGCATCTTCGAACGGTTCGAGTCGGAGCGGGTCACGGTCACCGGCATGCCCGAGACGTACCGGGCCAGACACGCGCCGCGCGATACCGGTCTCGCGCTCGGGATCGACCCGCAGACCGTCGACATGATCGCCAAGAGCTTCCCGCACATCCGCACCTGCGACATCCGCTATGCGCTCGCCGAGCTGCCCGAGCTGCGCCAGCTCTCCGCACGGCAGCAGGAGTTCGGGCCGCTGTTCGAGCTCGCCGAGGACCTGGACGCCCCTCGTGCGCGGCTACGCCATGCACCCGTGCGGCGTGGTGCGGGCGGTCGTCCTGCCAGGTAGTGCGAGTGGTCGTCCTGCCGGGTGGTGCGGCAGGAGGCGGTGGAAAGAATCCCTGGGCGGGGTATCAACGCAGCGGCGGGCTCGCGGTACTTCAGGTCCCGTCTCTGCACCCCTAAGGCTCGCGGACGAGCCGCTCGTCTGGGCTGCCTGCTGCATGAACATGGCGTTAGTCGATGGCAGGCAAGATTGGCCAGGCCCTGAGCCTGCTGGCTGCCGAGCGGGATCACACCGGGGGCAGCTGCTCGGCTGTGTCCGGTCCCCTTCCAGGGGTCGGGCTTCGAGGCCGGCAATGCGCTTGTCGGCGATGCGCTGTCGGCGAAACGGAGGCTGGAACCGGCGTCCCGGAGACGCTCGAACCATGATCGTGTACGACCAGCCTCCGCCAGTCCGTTTCATGGGCTGAACTCGAAGGTCTCCCAGCACCATTCCACGTCGCATGAGCCCCCTCGGTCGTCGTCCACCACGCGACCAAGAGGCTTGCCAAGATCGGGAAATGAGAACGTGACGGGGCTGGAGATCGCCTCAACGAGTGAGCCGGAGACTCACCCAGTGGCCGTTAACGCGGCGGCGCTGTCCTGCAGGTCGGCCGGGATAGCCATCACGAACAGCAGGAGTGCCCCTCGCGGAGCTCGGCCGCGTTGCCGATGAGCTGCGGCAGCGGGACATCGGAGTAGCCGTAGGGGAAGCCGACCTCGACGGCCCGGGCCTCGCTCCACCACCGCCGGCACCGGGCAATCAACCCGCTGGCCCCCCGGTGACGGCACAGCGGCGGGTTGCGGCACTAGCCCACCACCCGTGTATCGCACGCCATCAAGCCCAACGCCGGACAAATTCGCAGCTCACGCCCCTCCAACGAGGGCTCCGGGCGGCCAAGATGGCCTCCGCCGCCACGACTTGCGCCGCTAGGGCCGCGCTCCCGCATTCTGCCGCCCATCGGCCCACCGCCCGCACCCCACCGGGCGGGCCGCCCGATCCGCCCCACGCCCGTGCGCACCGCCGTGTGCGGACGCACCCGAGCCCCAAGGACTGCCACATGACGCCCCAGCCGCACCCCCACCGCTCCGCCGCCCCCCTGCCGCGCCCGCAGCACGAGGAGCCGCACGCGGACGGCCCCCTCGACCTGCGCACCGCCCTCCTGCTGCTGGCTGGAGGCGGGGCGACCTACGTCGCCTTCCATCAGCCCGGCGCCGGGGCCGCGCTGCCGGTCGGCGTCGCCGTGGTGACGGCGTTCAACCTCCTGCTGGGACGCCTGCTGAGCGGTGGTCTGCGCATGTTGGGTCATGCGCGGCTCTCGCCGCGCCACGGGCGGAGCCTCGGCCACCAGCCCGGTACCGCCCGCCGGTACGTTTCGTACTCCGCCCCGAATGTACGTAACAGCGCCGGCTCCTCGTACCAGCGTGCGAACGCCCACATCACTGTTCCGGCGAGCAGCCCGTACGCCAGGAGAATCGGCCGCCCCAGCAGCAGGGCTTGCCCGCAGATCGCGGCCGTGACCGCCACATACATCGGGTTGCGCACATGGCGGTACAGTCCGCCCACCACCAGGTGTTCGGTGGGTGCGACCGGTGCCGGAGTGCCCAGCCCTTCACGTACGAACCGGGTAAAGGCGTGCACCAACACCACCGCACCACCAGTCAGCACGGCCCCGCCCAGCAGCCGAACGGCCAGCCACCCATGACCGGCCTGCCACCCCGTCAGCCACCAAGGCACCAGACCGGCAACAGTGCCCGGAGCGAGCGCCAAGAACACCGAACTTCCCACAGCCGCCCTTGATCTGCGCATACAGGCAGCATGAGGACTCAATTCCTGGGCGTCGAGGTGCTGGTCCTTGGTGATTCAGGGGTGCCCGTCGGCGGTGTCCGTCCCGGCGAGCAGGCGGGTGCGGTCTTGCCAGGCGTGTTCCCATTGGCGGGTCAGCGCCGGGTAGATGATCAAGTAGCGGAACGGTGCGATGAAGGCCATGTAGAGCCGTCCGAACAGTCCGTTGGGTTTGACCAGGGCCGCCATGCGCAGTTCGTATCCGCCGTCGCTGGTCGGTATCCAGCCCAGGTGCATGATGTCGTGGACGGTCCTGTTGGCCAGTTCGCGGGCGGCCTCGGTGTGGAGCAGGTACACCTCGGTGAACGGGTCGGTGCAGGGGGTGGCGTCGTTCGCGGTCTGGGCGAGGTCGCGTGGGAGGCGGTCGCGCAGCGAGACAACCCGCGCTGTGCAGCTGGCCGGAGAGCCGGACGAGGGCTGCTGCCTGCTGGCCGGCTGCGGCGCGCGGGGACCGGTTCAGCCTCCTCCCACGCCTCCGGTCGTGCAGCGGCTGCGGCTTCCAGGCCGTGAAGCCGGGCGTGCAGAGTGAGCCGAAGGCCGTCGCAGGTGCCTCCCGCGCGGTGAAGCGCCCGCCGGTGCGCGGGTGCGGGCGAAAGCTGAGCAGGACGTCGTCCGGCGCGATGTCCGGCGAGATGAAGTCGGCGAGGGCTCGGGTGATGTCCTTCGGAGCAGGGTCGGGGCCGGGCACCGCCGTGGTCGGGGACATCTGCTCCGGCAGAGCGTGGGGCAGGGCGAAGGCGGGGCTCACGCGGTGGATCTGGCCGGCGAGTTGGCGTATCGATCGGTCGGCGTATTGCAGCCAGGCGCGGGTGGGTGCCGGCAAAGACGGCTCGTGCAGCGGCGGCTCAAGGAGCTGGGTCGTATGAGGCAACTCGGCGGCAAGGCCGTCGAGGACAGCCTTCTGCTGATGCTCACCGGCGTGAGTGAGGGCCCACAGCCTCAGCTCGTCCAGGTCGGTGGTAGCGGACCGTGATCGGCAGTCGGGCCGTAGAGCCGGGGGTGCAACGTGGCGAGGTAGTGGTGGATGGACCCGCCGCCACTGCGGTGGCCGAAATGGGAGGCGACCCGCGGGCGGGTTCTGTAGCCGATGAGGACGTCACGGACCGCGATGTCGGGCGTGATCATGTCGGCCAGAGCGCGGGCCAGTTGGTACGGGGGCGGATGCGCGGGGAGCGTATGGATCTCCAGACGGAGCGAGAGGACGGGGCCGCACGACCGGGAAGTGGCAGGCGCAGGTCGGGCCGCGCGTCAGCGGGAGCGCGCGGGCTCGGAGGCGGCCTTGAGCTGTACCGGGCGGGCGGTCGTCAGGGCTGGGGACCGCACAGCAGGAGCCGGCGCAGCAGCACGGTCCAGCGCCGCTGGCGCTCGGGGGCAGCGATGTCGAGGACGGGCAGCCACTCCCCATTGCCGTCACCGTCGGCGGCGCCGGTGGGGCGGGGGTCCCAGCCTGTGGCCATAAGTGCTCCTGGTGGTCCCTGGTTTCGACGGGAGGCGGAACCGCCGAGTGGATCCCGGTTCCCGGCTGAACACCGCCATCCTGCGGCTGTACGGCGGACCCCGCGCGGCCGGAGAGCCCGAATGGAGGCGGCACACCACCACCGAGCGGGTCACCGCGCGGCCGTCGCTGACCGGGACGCCCCCGGGCCGTCAGTCAGGCGGAGCCTCCCGCCGCTCGCCACGCACGTCCGCGACGGCGACGGCGAGTGCAAGGAGCACGAACGCGAGCGCCGTGAGCAGCCCGAGCTGCAGGGCCCGCCCCCAGTCGTCGTGGTTGGCGACGTGGGCGAAGAAGACGGCGCTGACCATCGCGATGCCCGCCGCCGAGCCGATGCGCTGACCGGTCTGCAGGACGCCGCTGGCCGAACCGCCCAGGGACACCGGCACCTTGGACAGCGTGAGCGTGGTGTTCGGCGAGATCACGAGCCCGGAGCCGACCCCGGCCAACAGCAGCGGCACGGCCGCCACCAGGGCCACAGCGCGTCCGGGCACGAACTGCACCACCGCCATCGTGCCCGCCAGTCCGAGCGCGACCCCGACCAGGCCGTACGCCACCAGGCGCCGCCCGTGCCTGACCACGAGCCGCCCACCCGCCGCCGCAGCGCCCGCCGACCCGACCGCCACCGGCGTGGCGGCCAGGCCCGCCTGCAGGGCGCTGAGACCGTGCCCGTTCTGCAGAAACAGCGTGTAGACGAAGAACAGCGTCGTGAACCCCGAGAAGTAGGCCAGGCCGAGCAGCGCGCCCAGTGAGAAGGACCGCAGCCCGAACAGCCGCAGATCGACCAGCGGTGCGCGGCCCCGCGCCGACTGTCGCGATGCTCGCCGCTCCCACCCCCAGAAGCCCGCGAGCAGCGTCACCCCGGCGGGAATCAGCAGCCACTTGCCCCGCCCGGCCCACTGCTGCTCCTGCACCAGGGGCAGCATGATTGCGACGACCCCGGTGCCGAGCAGCACCACACCGACCAGGTCGAAGCCGGTCCGCCCGCGCCCGGCGCGCTCGGTACGGGGCAGCAGCCGCAGGGCCGCCACGAACGCGGCCACCCCGATCGGCAGGTTCACGAAGAACACCGCGCGCCACCCGTGCTCCGCCCCGAAGCCCCCGATGAGCAGCCCGCCGGCGAGCGGCCCGACCGCCGTCGAGATCCCCACGACGCTGCCGAGCCGCCCGAACGCCCGTGCCCGCAGCGGCCCTTGGAACATCTGCTGGATCAGCCCCGACACCTGCGGCGACACCATGCCCGCGGCGGCACCCTGCAGGAGCCGGAACACGACGAGCCAGGTGGCCCCGGGCGCGAGTCCACACGCCACGGAGGCCAGCGTGAACAGCGCGAGCCCACCCAGAAACACCTCCCGCCGCCCGTACAGATCCCCCAGGCGCCCCGCCGGCACCAGCACGAGCCCGAACGTCAGCGCATAGCCCGACACCACCCACGACAGCTCCGCCTCCGCGGCGCCGAGGCCACGCTCGATGGAGGGCAGCGCCACGTTGACGATCGACGTGTCGAGCAGCGTCATGAACCCGGCGGTCAGCAGGACCCCGAGCGCCCTCCAACTCCTCTGATCTGCGGCTTTGTCCGCGGACGCACGCGCCGTGGGGGTGTCGATGCTGTCCATGCGCCCACGCTAGGCAGCACGGGTCCGGTCCCGCGGGCCGGAGAGCCCATCTGGAGTACGCCGGTGCGAGCTCCGCCCGACGATGCCCGACGGTGGGAGAGAGCCCCCACAGGCATAGCCACGGATACGACAGCCACATGCGTACGTACGAAGTACGTACGGAGACGGAGACGGACACGTGCTCGACGACCTCTCACCCGAAGAACACCGCCTCGCACCCGAAGAACACCGCGAAGAACAACTCGACGAACACCGGACCCAGGGACCCATCGTCCGTGACTGGCCCGCCCAGAACATCCAGGGCCCCGACTTCGACCCGGTCCTGACCGAGCTGATGCGCGAAGGCCCCCTCACCCGCATCAAGTTGCCGTACGGCGAGGGCTGGGCCTGGCTCGTGACCCGCTACGACGACGTACGCGCCGTGACGAACGACCCCCGCTTCGTCCGTGGCCCCGTCACCGAACGTCAGATCACCCGCCAGGCCCCGCACTTCAAACCCCGGCCCGGCGCGCTCGCCTTCGCCGACCCGCCCGACCACAACCGGCTGCGCCGCGTGGTCGCTCCCGCCTTTACGGCGCGTGGTGTGGCGCGGCTGCGCGCCCGGGCGCAGGAGACCCTCGACGCCTTGGTGGACACCCTCGTACGGGACGGCGCACCGGCGGATCTCACGGCCCGCGTCCTCGAACCGTTCCCCATCGCGGTGCACTGCGAGGTCATGGGCGTACCCGAGGCCGACCGCCCGCGCCTGCACCGTCTGACCCAGGAGATCGTGTTCCCGTCACGCGACGCGACGGTCACGGGCCGAGCGAAGGACGAGCTGTACGGCTGGCTCGCCGCCGAGATCCGCGCCCGCCGCACCGACCGACCCGCCCCCGCCCCCACGACGGAACCCGACCCCGACCTCAACGCCGAACACGCCGCCGGCGACATCATGTCGCTCCTGGCCGCCGGGGTGGACCGCGGCGATCTGACGGAGGAGGAGGCCATCGGCGTCGCGGGCCCGCTGCAGATCGGCGGCGAGGCCGTCACGAACAACACCGGCCAGATGTTCTTCCTGCTCCTCACCCACCCCCACCTCCTCCACCGCATGCGGACCGACCCCACGATCCGCCCCCGGGCCATCGACGAACTGCTCCGCTACATCCCGCACCGCAATTCGGTCGGCCTCGCCCGCATCGCCACGGAGGACGTGGAGCTGTGCGGCCGACGCATCAGGAAGGGCGACCCGGTCTACGTCTCGTACCTGGCGGCCAACCGCGACCCGGCCGTCTTCCCGGACCCCGAAAGCATCGACTTCGACCGCCCGGACAACCCGCACGTCTCCTTCGGCCACGGCACTCACTACTGCACGGGCGGCCCGCTCGCCCGCCTCCAGATCGACCTTCTCCTCGACACCCTCCTCGACCGCCTCCCCACCCTGCGCCTCGCGACCGCCCCGCACACGATCCCCTGGCGCCGCAACGCCCTGATCCGCGGTCCCGAGGCGCTGCCGGTCGCGTGGTGAGTGCGACGCCGTACGGTGAGCGAGTGGAGCGGTCAGTCGTCGGACATGGTCTCCAAGCGCGCAGGATCCAGCTCGTCAGGCACAGCACAAGCACCCGCAACCCGTCCTGCCCGTACTCCTCCAACACCCTGCCGGTGACGTCCCACGCCTCTGTGGGGACACGTTCCGGCGGCTCAAGAAGGGCCCAGTGGGGCGCCGTAGTTGCGGTTCGAGACCGAACGGAGCAGCGGTCCGTCGATCCGGCCGAACATCGTGCGGCGCTCGGTGAGGTAGGCCACGAACAGCCGGGACGAGGTTGTGCCGAAGGCCACTTCCCGGGCTCGCTGGGACTTGGTGGTCTCCGCCCGAAAGTGGATCAGCCGGTGTGCGGGCTCGAAGTCCTCGACGCCGAGTTGCACGAGTTCTTCGCGGCGTAGTGCACCGTCGTAAGCGAGCGTGACCATCAGCCGGTTGCGCAGTGGTTCTTCGGCCGAGGCAGTCAAGATCCGTCGCCAGATCTCCTCGTTGGGAATCCAGGGAGCCTGTTCGACGTGTCGTACGAGGCCCTGGCGGGGTCTGCGACCACCACGGCTTGCCTGTCCTCGCCGGACCGGGGTTCTGTTCACACAGCCCGTCTTCCACCAGGTACTCGTAGAAGGATCGGACGGCCACCAGGCGCTGTTGGATGGTCGCGTTCGCGAGTCCCGCATCAGCCCGTCGCGGGCCCTTCGCAGGCCGGTGAAGCGGCCGGTCCAGCATGTCTCTGATCCAGGCTGCGACGGCGTCCGCGCGAGCCAATAGTGGCTCCGTGCCTTCCACGGCGCAGAACCGCAGGTGGTCCTCGACCGCCCGCCCGTACGCGTCGATGGCGTTGAGGGCCCGACCGATGTTCGCCGTGAACTGCAGCCATCGGTGAGCCAGTTGATGCTCGGCGACAGTGGGGAACTTGCCCCACGGGATGGGGGCCATGACCACAGGTCAGGCCCACCCGATTCCACATGACGCACAAGAAGCATGTGCTGGAGCGCGAGCAACTCGAAGAAGACCGACAGCAGTTCGCCGAGCAGTATGCACAAGCCCAAGAGCAATTCCGGCTGGCACAAGAGCAGTTCAGATACGAGCAGCAGAAGGATCGGGAGTCGACGGAAAGAGCGAACCGGACCGCGGCCACCGAGGGCTACCTCGCAGCCGCCAAACTCCTGGGCAGCCTGAACCTCGCACAACGACTCGGCGCCGTATACAGCCTCGCGCGCATCGCTGGAGACTCACCCGCCGACCGCGCCGAAGACCTCGACGCGGTGGAACAGGTCCTCGCCGACCTGGAACGGGCCAGCCCCGGCGCGTAGCGAACTCCAGACAGCCCGCGCTAGGGCGTGTCCGGCCGGTCGGGCGTGCCAAGTTCCGTCGGTCAACGACTGGGCAACAGTTAACCCACCCCGCTGGAGTGGGCGCGGACGGGAGTGTGAGGGTGGGTGCATGAAGTCTCGTGTTGCGCTGTCGGCCTTCGCTGTGAGCGTTCTCGCCTCGATCACTGGATGCGGCGGTGGCGGATCGGGCCCCGAAGTCCCGGTGCCCAGCGCGCCTACCGAGAGCCGGGCGCCGACTCCGGGGAAGGGGTCGAAGGATCCTGACGACATCAACGGCGACGGGTACCGCGACTTCATGGTGCCCCTCCCCGGCGGCAAACTGCCCGACGGCGGGCAGTTCGCCGTGCTCTACGGCTCGGCGAAGGGGCTCGCCCCCTCGACCCGCACGCTCTACAACAACCGCGACCTGCCAGGTTCACCGAAAGCCGTCATCGACCTGGACGTAGCCGACCTGGACAGCGACGGCTTCCCGGACTTCGTCACGACCGTCAGGGACAAGCACGTGCCGAACAACGGGGCGGACGATCACCGCACCGCCCCGTACGTGGCCTGGGGCGGCCCCGACGGGCCCAAGGCAGGCGGCAAGCCGACGCCGGTGCGGCTGCCGCAGAGCGCGTCAAAGCTGGGCCTCACGGGAGTGGTGCGCGGCGACTTCGACGGGGACGGGCACCACGACCTCGCGGCGCACGCGAGGACCGAGTTGTCCCTGGACAAGTCGCCCCTGGTGGTGCTGTACGGCCCGTTCACGCGGTCCGGTGTGCCGGCCCGCACCGATACCAGCCTGTCGTTGCCGGAAGAGGGCGACCTCGTCGTGGACGACATCGACCCGTCCGGCAAACCACGCGCGACCTCCCTGCTGCTCCACGGCATCAGCGACGGCGAACAGTCCGACAACAGCCTCTACTCCGCCCGCCGCGGCACCGGCCTGTCGCCGAACGGCAAGCGGCTGCGCGCCGGCAACGCCCACGCGTTCGGCGACTTCGACGGTGACGGACTGCGCGATGTGGCCGTCGGGGACGACGGCAGCCGCAATGACGAGCCCGGCGCCGAGACGGAGGCGCCCGACGTCGACGGATCGCTCGACGTGTACCCCGGCAGTGGCGGCAAACCGGTCACTCACCAGCTGCCCGAGGTGCCCGAGGTGCCCGAGGGCGCGGACACCGGCTATGGGCCCGGCGGTTTCGTGACCGCCGACCCGGACGGCGACGGCCGCGACGGCATCCTGGTCGCCACGTACGAAGGTGCCACGCTCATCGACGGCGACAAGCGCACCTCTGTCCAGCGCAACGTGCGGAAAGCGCCCGCGGACTCGCCCCGTGCCCGCCCCGCGGGGGCCGCCGACTTCGACGGTGACGGCAAGCACGAGCTGATCTTCAACTGGGCGTCCGACGGCCTTTTCGGGACGTACGGGGAGGACCCCACGCACTGGTGGATCACCGACGGCACGACAGACCGGGACAAAGCGGCCTTCGCGGCAACGGGTCTCGCTCCGCGCGCCTCCTGAAGGACTGTCCGGGCGGGTCATCAACGGAGCCATGGCCTGATCGCGGCAAGGGTGACCGTTCCCCGGCATCCGCGGTGGTCTCCTGCGTGCTCCAGCAGCGTGTAGGTGAGCGCGGCAGCAGGTCGAGTCCACACTCACCATGAACCAGTCCATGCGTCCCTCGGAGTCGGCGTCTGCCTGGACGGCCCGCAGGACACCTTCCCACGTGCCGTCCGCCGGCCAACGCCTGTGCCGTTCGTAAACGGTCTTCCACTTCCCAAATCGCGCGGGCAGATCCCGCCACGGCACCCCGGTCCGCTCCCGGAAAGGATCCCGTTGATCACCCTGCGGTGGCTGACCCAACGTCCGCCTCGCAGGCCGGTCTTGGGTAGATGTGGTTTCAGCCGAGCCCACTCGCTATTCGTCAGATCTCCCCGCCCCCGCCCCACGATGGGTACAACGCCTCGCGTCCAAGTCAGTCACATGATGCGCCGGACAGGCCCTAGCCCAGCATGAAGCCCAGCCCTGCGGCCGGCGGACGCCGAGACGGCATGGGGCAAACCCATTGCACCGCCGCGCAACCCCACGGACCCCTCCGCCGCCCACGCACCGCAGGCACCTGCGGTCCCCCGCATGGCCCTGCTGCCGGCCCCGCACCCGCCAGGCCACCGACTTCTCGAATCCTGTGTCCGGTGACATCATCGACCGCATGCTCGCGGAGAACACGTTGGTCGCCTGGCTCAAAGACCGGCACGGATGGCGTCATTACGACGGGCGCGTCGTCGACATCGGCTTCGCCTTCACCGTGTCGCCGCAACCTGACGCGTACCTGATGGGCGATCAGGCCGCGTTCGTCATGGGACTGGGGCCCACCATCGTTCTCAAGCGGACCGGCGCGGTGTGGGGCACCGGGGGCAACCCGTACTTCATGCCGCTCTGGCAGGCCCGGACCGAGGAGGAGTTCGAGGCCGCGTTCCGCCGGACCCACCCGCAGGACGATCCGGCCCGCCCGCCCGAGAGCGTCCCGTTCGACTACCGCCCGAAGCGCGCACGAGGCGCCCTCCGCCGACTGTTCGGGGCCTCTGAGGACTCCTAACAGCATGATCTTCGAGGTGGTTGGATCGCTCCGGGGTTGAAGATCCGGGGGTGTGGATGGCGCGGCCGAAGCCATGGGAAGCCGACGACGAGCTGTGGGGAGTAGTCGAGCCGCTGCTGGCGAAGGTCCAGCGTGTGCTGCACGCTCGACCTTTTGAGGAAGCGCACGCCCGGCACAGCGGTGCCCGTGATCTTCCCCTGGCGGCCTGGGACCCGGGCACCACCGCCCTGCGTGCCTGGCTCGTCGAGCGGCTCGTGGCGGAGTACCGGCCGCTGGCGGCCACCACCGACGGCACCGTATTAGCCGGGGCGCTGCTCGACGCCGGGCTGATCACGCCTGTCCTCGACGGCTTCGACGAACTGCCCCCGGCGTTGTACGGCACCGGGATGCGCAGGCTCAACGCCGAGTTGGACGACGGCATGCCGGTGCTCTTCACCTCGCGGACCACGGCCTGACGCAGCACGGTCGCGTGCAGCGACGTGGTCACTGGTGCGGAGGTCCTTGAGCTGCTGCCGCTGGAGTTCGCCGAGGCGAAGTCATATCTGGAGCGCACCGCGCGTCCGTTACCTGGTCCCCGCGATCGCCGCACGACGGTGTGGAGCCCGGTGCTGGACTCCCTGCAGGAGGACTCACGCGCCCCGGCAGCCGGTGCGCTCCTGCAGATCCTGACCAACCCGCTCATGGTGGCCCTGGCCCGCACGGTCTACGGCGACGTGTCCCGCGACCCCCAAGAGCTCCTCGACGATCCTCGTTTCGGGACGACGGCCGGGATCGAAGAGCACCTCCTCGACGCGTTCGTACCAGCCGCGTTCGGCGACGGAGGTGTCGACTCACGGTGGTTCACAGCGGACGCCAGGCGCTGGCTGGCCCGGCCGGTTGCTGGCCTTCCTGGAAGTCGCGGAATGCCTGCAGGGTCAGAGTGAGGTTCCGGTTGTGTTCCGCTTCGCCGACCTCGGCAAGGAACTTGGCCTGGGCTCCGCCGGGCCGGTTTAAGGGTGGAGTCGGGTATTGGAACTGTCCGAATGCCTCAGCCATTGCGGACCCATGAGGTGAACGCGTCGGCGAGGCCAGGCGGGTTGGCGGCCTCGGTCTGCCGGGCGATCGCCTCGTAGTACTCCAGCTCGTGGACGATCACCGGCACGGTGCGGCCGACAGATCTTTCGATGACGCCGGTGGCATGGAGGGTTCGGGCGAGCTGGCAGCAGGTCTGGTTGAAGCGGGCCTCGATCTGCGCGGCGAGTGGCCCGATGACTGAATCCCAGTCGGCGAGGTCGGTTGGCTCGTCGTACCAAAGTCCGAGTTCGGTGATCCACTCCTGGCGAGCTGTGGCCCCGGCGGGGTCGCTGGTCAGGTCGCCGACGACAGTGCCGTCATCTGGCAGCTCGCGGGAGGGGCCGCGGTTCCCTCGCATCGGCAGGTGGATCAGCGAGCGCGGTGAAGAGGCAGCGAGCTTCCATAGTCCACCGATTCGCTGGGCGGCGTCCTGATCGAGGTAGGTGTCCAGGTGCCGATCGTGGTCGATGAGCACAGCGTGGACCAGGGGCCGGGCCGGTCGGATGACCTTGAACTCCGTGGATCCGAGGCGTGCTTGGTGGATGGTGATGGGTAGCTTCATTGGTTCTCCGGGACACGGCGACTGACATCGGCGGTGTAAGAGGCCCAGTCGCCGGCTGACGCCTTCTGCCATTGGACGGCGACTTGGATGTGGACGCCGAGTACCCGGGCGAGGATGGCGGCGGGCAGTTCGGCGGCGAGGGTGAACAGTGCGGTGGAGCGGTCCTGCCGGGACCAGATCCCGATCTTGTGGAGACGCTGGCCGATCCGGTCATCGCCGAGGGGGTGTCCTGGGCGGCCGCCGGGAAACAGCCAGGGGACGTCCTTGGGGGTTCCGAACGACCAAAGCGATCGCAAGCCAGGTGAATCTTGCTGGTCAGCCCGCCCCTGGGCCGGCCCAGAGCAGGGCTGCGAAGCCCCCTTTTCGAGCTCCGGCCGCATGCTGGCGGGCACGGACGATGCTGGAGTCAACCGACACCAGCCACTGGGTGGCTCCCGCCACATCTGCTTACGCCTGCGCGGCCTGGAGCATCCGTTCGAACGTCCCGTCCGCTGCCCAGCGACGGAAACGGATGTGAAGGCTGGCCCATGAGCCGTATCGCTCGGGGACATCCCGCCGGGCAACCCCGGTGCGGAACTTCCACACGATCCCGTCAAGGACCCTCCGGTCGTCCAGCCGTGGCCGCCCCAGCACGGGGCGAGGCAGCAACGACCGTACGAGTTCCCACTCAGCGTCGGAGAGTTCATGGCGTCGTGTCACGGCTCCACGGTCCACAATTCAAGATCACTTTGATCAGCAGACTCTAGGCGCCTGTGCTCAGGAAGATCCAATTGTCCTCCGGCAGGGTCGCGGGGGCCGGCGGAGGAACTGGGCGAGTCTCCTCGTGCCAGGCGGAGCCCACGGCCGCCGTGGCGACTCCACGCCAGAAGCGAGCGGCGCCCGCGTTGACTTCTTGGAAGGCGATTGCCCACGCGCCAGGGCGGAAGCGCAGCAGCTGCAGAGCAGCCTGCCGGCCTACGCCCCGCCTGCGCAGCGCCCGCACGACGAAGAACGCGGAGATCGAAGTCCCACCCTCGGACATCGGACGGGTCAGGATGAAACCGCCCGGCGCCGCACCGTACTGGATGAGCAGGGCCTCCCGCCCCGGCTCATCGAAGAACAGCGGCAAGGTAGTGAATCCGAACGTTCCATCCACCGCAGGAAGATGGCCGAGGAACTCCGACATGTCGTGACGGTACAACTGAGCCAATTGCTCAATGACGGGCCGCAGCTCGGCGGTCGCGGGGCGGAGGGTGAGCGGCGCGGAGTCCGTGATCGAGCCCATCCGGAGATTCTCGCACGCACCCGAGCAGGGCCCGCAGAGTCGGGAGTTTGGGCAAGTAGCGTCAGCCGCCCGCCAACCCGGCAGGACCTTGACGACACGGCCTAGAAGACAGTTCTGAACACGGAGATTCGTAGTCGGCCCTCAAGGTCGATCTTGCCGGCAGCTGCTGTCACTGATGTTCCCCAAGACTGAGTGGCGTCAATTCTCATCGACATTGATCATGCAGACGAACTGGAGGTGACTCCCGAACTCGCGTCGAATTGACACCCACGGGAAGTGACATAACCACCTGCGGAAGTACGCGGAGCAGAAGCCTTCCCCGACACCTCGCATGCCCTTGCTGGAGGCGCTGCCTCCCACACTCATCGTGCATCGCGTTCAGCAGCGACACGAACTCATCAACCGCATGCTCGACAACGGCTACCCGCTGAGCGAGGTGGCTCGCAGAGGCGGACTGGACCGCAAGACTGCCCGTCGCTATCGCGACACCGAGTTCGACGTCCTGATCGCCTCCGCCCGAGACCGACGCAATGTTCCACTCGACCGCTACAAGCCGTTCCTCCAGGCACAGTTCGCACCGGGCACAACCAGCGCGAAGGAGCTCTACGACCAGATTCGCGCGCAGGGGTTCCAAGGCGGGTACTCAACCCTGTCTCGCTACGTCCTGTCTCTTCGCAAAGGAAAGGAAAGGAAAGGAAAGGCCGTCGCGGCACCGGCACAGAATCCCAGCCCTCGATCTATTACGGCGTGGATCATGCGCCCCAGAGGAAACCTGTCGGCGAGCGAGGCCGCTCGGCTCGACGAGGTTCGAATCGCGTACCCCGGCATCACCGAATCCTGCGACCTTGCGCGTGCCTTCACTGATCTGGTGCGGCATCGCCGCGGCGCACTGCTCGGACAATGGATCCGAGAGGCAGAACGGTCCACAATCGGTCCTCTCCGGGCGCTCGGCAGCTTCCTGCGGCAGGACATCGACGCGGTGACGGCCGGCCTGACCCTGCCCTACAGCTCAGGCGTCGTCGAAGGTCACGTCTGCCGAGTGAAGTCGTTGAAGAGAAGCATGTACGGCCGGGGTTCATTCGCCCTGCTGCGGGCACGCATTCTCGCGAGCCCCTGAGCCAGACTGAGCTCAGGCGGGGTCTACTGCCTTGCCGGACCTGCGGATCGGTGAGCCAAGGACCTTGTCGACCTCCGCGGATACGGCGTCGAGGAGTTCCTCACCGAACAGGCAGAGGGACTCTTCCCAAGGGTGGCCAAAACTGCCGTGGCGGAAGTCTTCCGAGAGGTAGATGTAGTAATCCCCGTCGGGGTACGGGCTCAGAGGCCAAGCCGGCTGTCCAGGACCACCGACCTCCTGCGGTGCAAAGCGATACGACGTGTGCTGCCAGTCGAGCGCGAGAAGCGTGCCCTGCGGGCCAACGCAAGAGGCCAGCCCCTCCTCGACCACCTCGACCAAGCGGTCCAGGCGCTCGTAACCCGGATCGTCGTCAAGCGCAGAAAGGCTCCAAGTGACCGACGCGACGGGCTCCTTGATGGCTGGCCACTTGAACGAACTCATACTCGGCCGGAAGTTGAAGTCCTCGTAGAAGCGGTCCCAAACGCGTCGGTACTCAGCCTCTGGCAGCGCGGCCACGGGATCCTCCATCATGCCGCGATCCTATCGAGTCCCCTGAGTGAGGATCGGAGATAGATCTCTCACCGAAGTGCGGACAGAACCACATTCACGGATTCCCATCAGCGTTCAGCTGCACAGCGATGCGAAACCCCTCACGGAAGACGGCCGGGCCCTCTAAGCCACCCCGTCCGCCCCGACGTCTGTCGAAAGCAGCCGGGCTGCCGCTACTGCAACTGACTCTCGCTCAGCTCACGTGAGGCAGGCTTCGAGGTCCGCCCGTTGGTGTGGAGGAAGCTGATCGCCCAGAGGGACTTTGCGGGGGCTGTGCTCGCCTTCACAGATCCAGCTCCGCTCCTCCTCGTCGAACCACCAGCGCTCGGCGCCCCACATGGGGTGTCCCTGGAGCAGGTGCCTGGCCAACGACTCGCTCGGCTCAAGAGCACCCTGAGCGACGAGCGCCTGGACCACCGCGGTCACGGCCTCCTCCGGAGCCGCACCGTCGCCGAGAACCGGCAGAAGAAGGAGGAGACGGGCGTGCGGGTCGGTGACACCCGCTGCGCCCGGTGGTGCCTCCAGCAGGGCGGCGAGCTCGGGCCAGCACAGCCCAGGACCAATGCGGTCCTGATCGTCACTGGCCAGGACGAGATCCTGGCTCCAGTCGGGATACGTGAGGAAGTAGTCCGTGGTCGTGAACTCCTCGCCGTTTTGGTAGTGCACGACGATCGTGAAACCGCCGGCCAGAGGCACCGTGAACGTCGGCCACGCCGACGGATCGTGGAGTTGGTCCAGCATGACGGCGGCATCGCCCGCATCGGAGCCGAAGGCTTCCGGCGGGTGCCCCTCGGACAAGTCCGCCAAGTGCGCGGGCCAGAAGCCCGGCTCATCCAGGAGCGGATGCCCGTCCACGACGGGCGACGAGGAGTACCAGATCCGTGCCATCACCATGCCGGGATTCTCTCCAACCCGGTCAGGACTGTTCGAAGACCCCGGCCCTCACGGCCGACCGGCTTGACGGCATAGCAACGTGAGGACTGTCGGACCGTCCCTTCGCCTGCCATTAGGTGTCCAGCCGTGCCAACTGACAACGAGGACTTCCCTTCCCGCCGTCACTACAGCGGCCCTGTTGTGCAACGCAGCCCCCGCGGTGGGGCAACCGGCCGTAGGCTCACGGCAGTTGATTGGAGGGAGCATCGGTGATCCATGATCTGGCGGAGCTCGGCCGCGTCGGTCGTGCGCTGAGCGAGGTGCTGGACCTGCTGAAGAGCGAGCAACAACGCCTGGAGCAGCAGCATGGGCAGGACCGGTACCGGGACGGCACCGCGGGCAGTCCGATGCAGACGCTGCACGGGATCGGCCAACTGTGCAGCGGCGTGGGCGACGTGCTCAAGCACGTGGTCCTGGCCGCCGGATACATCTCGCTCGGCCTGGACGAGCGGGCCGACAACGAGGTGGGGCTGGCGCGCATGAAGCCGGTGGGCGTTCCCTCCGGTGCGGACCGCATGGTGCGCCCGCTCGGCGAGTCCACTGTTCGGGCGCTGGAGATGCTCCGCGATCTCGACGGCTTCTTCCATACGGAGCTCGGGCTCGCGATCGACGTAACCCTGGCCGCACCACAGGCAACGTATCCACCGGACGACTGGGCGGCCTACCAGCGCCAGCAGCGTGACCGGCCGGAGTGACCCACCAGTGTTCGGGACGGTCTCAGGTCGTCGGGGTGTGTCCCGAACACTCCGTGCTCAGCACGGAGTTTCCCTGTTGTACGCGACTGGCTCCCACCGTCGGCCAGAGAATGCGGCCTGTCCATGTTGGGTGGCGTATGGCGAGCTACCTGGCCAGCCGCACCCCGAGATGTCCTTCGGTCTCCTCACGCGGCCAAGTCGAAGACGGTGGGGCCTGCTTCGGCGCCACGGCCTTGCGTGACTCTTCCTGTTCCTCGCCGGTTCGCTGTGCTGGCGCTGGAGTGGTTTTCGCTCCAAGCCCTCGGTTGCGAATGGCGGGCTGGTGGGCGCGACTGGGTTGAACCCCAGGCGAGCTGACGGTATGCCGTACCGCGGATGGGCAATATGGGAACACGTAGGTGGCGGGCTAGTCGACTACTGCTGATCGTGACTGGTTTGGTGGCGTTGGCTACCGCACCGGCTATCCTCGCGGCCTTCAAAGTGACCAATCCGTGGGCGGTCAGCGGTGCAACCGGGGCCGCAGCCATACTGGTGTCGGTCGCCGCAACGTTCCAGGAGCGCTTCAGGCGAGCATCGGAGCGTAGAGACGACCGCACTCTGCGGATTGAGGACGACTGTCTGGTCCTGCCCAACGGTCGGCTGCCGAAGGTAGCGCAGGTCACCAACCCGCTCTGGTTGGGGGTGCATCCATGCGCGCCCGTCGACCGCCCCCCATGCCACACACTCCCGAAATGAAGACGCCGGCTCGGGGAGGATCCCCGCGTATGTGCCGCGGGACATCGACGGATCCTTGCGGGAGCTGTTGGCGGGCGGCAGGTTCGTACTGGTGGTAGGGGATTCCACAGGGGGTAAGTCCCGCGCTGCCTATGAGACGACGCTAGCCACCCAGGCGGTGTCAGAACACGAGTCCGTACTTGCGGTTCGCGACCGACTCCCGGGACCCGAACACCCTGACACCCTGGCAAGCCGCAACAACCTCGCCCATGTGACGGCCCAGCTGAGAGGTTCTCCTGATCTCTGAGAGGCCATTGGCGTGTGGCGATGTCCAGTTCTGCCTGGGAAACAGTCCAGACAGGCCTTCCCGGACACCCAGCCATGCAGCGTTGATGGCGATTCTTGAAACTCGCCAGTCCTGCTCTTCGTTCGCCACTCGGTTGAGCAGTCAACGAGGTCGGGGCCGTCTGTTCCTCAAGTGTGGGACCGTGTCTCAGCGTGTGCCGCTACGCTCGCCTCGTGAGCGAGATCGTGGTGGTACGTGATGGCTCTGGGCCGGAGGTCCTGCTTGTGCATGGCGGTGCAGGCCCGCGGACGACGTGGGGCCCTGTCGCTCCACTGGCCGACCGGTGGACGCTGGCATACGTCCATCGCCGTGGCTATCCGCCGAGCCCACCACCGCAGGAGCGTCAGGACTTCGTGGTGGACGCCCTGGACCTGGCGCCGCTGCTCATCGGCCGCCCGCACGTCGTCGCCCACTCCTACGGCGTCCTCGGGACGTTGATCGCAGCCGCTGCCGCACCGGACAGCGTGCGCTCACTCACCCTGATCGAGCCGCCGCTCAACTACCTCGTCCCTGACGATCCCGAGGTGGCACGGCTCGAGCGCCTCGGCGATACGGTCCTCGCCCACGGTATGGATACACCCCCTACCCAACTGCGCGAGTTCCTCCAACTCACGGGTGCGCCCATCGGCGACGGCCCGCTCCCCGAGGACGTGGTCGCCGGCGTTCGACGGGCGCACGGTGGCCGACCGACCAGCGAGGCGCGCCCACAGCTCGACGCGATCCGCGATGCCGGCATCCCCGTGCTCGTCGCGTCCGGAGACCACGCGGCCACGCTCGAGCGGATCTGCGACGCACTCGCGGATGCGCTCGGCGGCGAGCGCAGCGTGCATCCCGGCGCCGGTCACTTCGTCGCCGCAGCACCGGGCTTCGCCGAACGGCTTGAGACCTTCCTGTGCAAGAACGTCACGTGACAAGTTCTTCCACGCGGTGAGCGTGACGGCCAGGGGGCGGAACGCGGCGAACCAGTCGGCCGCGCGCCCGAAGCGGACGGCCAACCAGGCGGTAGTGCGTTCTGGCTCTGTACACGGGAATGGGCTCTGGCTCAACTCCTGTGACGCAGCCACTCTCCGTCACGCCAATAGGACGCGCTTTCGGAGGAGTTGGAAACCTGCACGGCCGAACATCTGGCGCTCGAGCATCTTGATCCTGTTGACATGACTTTTGACTGCACCTGAGCTCCAGGGCAGGGTGAGTCCGGCGATGACGGCGTCACGGTCGCGGTCGATTCCCGCGGCGAGGGTGTGGAGGTTGGGCAGTTCGTCTTGCCGGACGGCGTCGAGCCAGTCCGGCAAAACGCTCGCCCTGGCGCTCGGTGAGCATGAGCACGGCCGCGAAGGAGCGGACGTGCCGAGTGAGGGCGTCCAGCTCGGGGCAGTGCGTCCGAACCTCCTTGAGCTGGAGCCCTTCGATCTCGGAGACGGCGTCAGGGTGGCGGAGGATCCACCCGGCGACGGCTTGGGGCGATGGTGGCCGATCCGTCACAGGTCGCGGTGACGCTTCTGGCGTAGTTGGGCGCGGACACGCTGGTAGCTGCCCTTGTAGCCGAGCGGCACGATCTCCTCCCAGAGCTTCCAGGCGTTGGTGCAGCCGTCGTTCCACCGGTCGTCGAGGTAGGTCTCGTAGTCGTCGAGTACGGAGGTCCGGTTCTGCCACTGGCCGGCGAAGAGGTTCTCCGGCTGGGCGGCGTCGGCGTACCGCTTGACGGTGCGGCTGGTCATGCGGAGTTGCCGCTGGATCGAGCGCCGGCTGCGGCCCGCCTCCAGCAGCGCATGAACGGTGGCATGCGTGGTGCGCGTACGGTCGGCGAACCGATGGCCGGTCGGCCACGGCGAGCCGGAATTCTCTCCCGGCATGACGGGTGCAGGCTCGGGTTCCGGTGCTTCGGGGACCAGGACGCGCAGGCAGCGGCGGTGCTGAACGACGGTTCGCTCGGCGGCCTCGCTCAGGTTGTGCCACAGATGCCACCGGTCCGCGACGTGGACGGCCTGGGGCGCTCCGGCGGTGACACCTTCGGCGAAGAACGGCGCGCGGTCACGGCACACGACTTCGACACCCGGCCCCTGGACAGCCACGCGGCCAGCGTCGACGCCCCCCGGTCAGGCAGCAGGTCGGCGGGCGACGGGTCTCGATGTCGACGAGGACGGTGCCGTAGTGGCGGCCCTTGCGGGTGGCGTACTCGTCGACGCCCACGACCCGCGGCGCGGCAACCTCCGGTTCGGGAAGCTCGTCGACCAGGCGCAGGACCGTGCTCCGGCTGACGGATATACCGAGGGCGAAGGCCAGTCGGGCCCCGGCCCGGCCTGCCAGGGCGAGACCGACCGCGGCCAGAGTCGAGCGCAGCCTCTCGGTGCGCCGGCTGTGCCGGCGGGTCAGTCCGGCTATCTGCTCGACGAATGTCCGGCGCGAGCACGCCGTGTTCGGGCAGGTGAACCGGCGAACTCGTAGCTGGAGTACGACGGTTCGTCCGGCACTGGGCACATCGGCAGGAAAGTGCAGGTAGGTCCCGTGAACCGGCTCGACCAGGCCCCGAACCCCGGGCACATGGCACCGTCTGCGGTGCAATGGGCATCGACACGGACCATCGCGATATTCCCGTCTACCGACAGCACCTCAACGTCCGCGATCGACGGGAACAACAGTTCCTTCAGCCGGAGCCCAACCTCGTTCACGGCCCCGAACCTCAGCCCAACTGCACGGCGCATGGCCTATCTTCAGGCGACTTCAGATGCCACCCGGGGACGCTATCTGGTCACTCAGAATGGCTGCGTCACAGGAGTTGAGCCAGAGCCCGGGAAGGTTCTGACGGCGCTTCCGTGACGGCTACGCCAGAGATACGGCAAGCGTCCAGGTACTCGGGGGGCGGCGACACTCTCCGTCACAGCAACGGTGGATGGCCAGGCGCAGCCGATACTTGGCCATTCGACCCCCAGGGTCTCCTCGTCTGTCACTTGAACCCTCGGCGTTCTTCCATCCGCGGATTGCACGCTGACCTGGCACATGAAGCCTGCTGCCGGGAATGCGGCGCTGTCAGCCGATATATCCGAAACAGGCCAATGGATCGCTTGCTGCGCTTCTGAGGCGATGACAGGTCGGCAGGGCGGTGTCAGAGTGTGCGCGCACGGTACGTCGGGGGGCTCCGGCCGGACCCGTCCCTGAACCCTGGTGCCCGCCTTCCGTGGCGCCAGGGCCTCGATTGCACGTCTCACTTCAGCATGCCCCTGCCCGTGATGCCGGGACGGGGGCCGGAGAGGGAACGCGATGGGTTCATGGCAGTGGAACGACCAGGAAAGGCCCACCACCACAGTCGGTGTCCGGGCCACGATGGGCGCCGTCACCATGAAGGACGACCCACAGGCCGTGCAACGGCCTTATGTCTTCGTGCGCGGCTATGACTCGCGTCTGCACGTCAACTGGTGGGATGGCAAGGCGTGGCACTGGAGCGACCAGGGCACGCCGGCCGGGCGCACGGTCATCGAGAAGGTCGGCGCCGTCACCATGCAGAACGACGCCGACGCGCAGCAGCGCCCGTACGTCTTCGTCATCACCGACGACTCGAAGCTGCACGTCAACTGGTGGGACGGCAGCAAGTGGCACTGGAGCGATCAAGGCGCGCCCGCCGGACGTCTGATCCGTGAGGGCGTCGGCGTCATCTCCGCACGGGACAATCCGAGCGCGGCGCAGCGCCCGTACGCCTTCGTCATCACCGATGACTTCCGCCTGTGGGTCAACTGGTGGGACGGCTCCAAGTGGCACTGGAGCGACCAGGGCGCTCCGCCGAACCGCACCATCTCCCGGCCCATCGGCGTCACCACGATGAAGAACGACCCCAACGCCTTCACCCGCCCCTACGCCTTCGTCATCACCGACGACTCCAAGGTCTGGGTCAATTGGTGGGACGGCTCCAAGTGGCACTGGAGCGACCAGGGCGCGCCGTCCGGGCAGCCGGTCAAGAAGGGCGCGGGCGTCATCAGCGCCCAGAACGACCCGAACGCGGCGGAGCGGCCGTACGTCTTCGTCCAGGGCTACGACTCGAAGCTGTACGTGAACTGGTGGGACGGCAGCAAGTGGAACTGGAGCGCGCAGGGCGCGCCCAGTGGACGGCTCATCCTCGACTCCGTCGGCGTGGTCACGATGAAGGACGACCCGAACGCCTTCACACGCCCGTACGTCTTCGTCATCGCCGACGACTCGAAGCTGTACGTCAACTGGTGGGATGGAAAGGCGTGGCACTGGGCCGCCCAGAACACCCCGCCCGGACGCGTCATCGAGCGCCCCGGCGAGGCGCTCACCATGCAGGACAATCCGAACGCCACGCAGCGGCCGTACGCGTTCGTCATCACGGATGACTCCGACCTGTGGGTCAACTGGTGGTCGCTGCCCTGAGCAGCGCCATGGGTAGGCCGCCGGGAAAGACCCGGCGGCCTGCCTATGAGCCGGTTGCGAACCTGTCCGGGCCAACTGCCGCTGCCCATCCGGCACGCGGGACTTAGCAGGCATGGGAGAGCCTCCCAGATGCACGGCTCGGGAGGCTGCGGATCGTGACGAATTGAGTGACATGGGGAGCGGGGCGTGGGTCGACTGCCTTCAAACAAGTACGCGGCGGTGTGCGCAGCCGGCCACTGCACGGTGTACGTACAGGCAGGCGCCGGTGTCCGAGTCCGTCGGGGGGACCGGTGGCAGGTGTACTGCCCGGCTGACGCTCCACTGAGGGCTCCACAGCCAATCGCTTTACGGGCCCGTGCATGGAGTGTTCGGTTCAGGTGGAGACCGGGGCCGGTGTCCAGTGCCCGGTGTGCCAGGTTGTCGCGTTTCGATGTGAACGCTGGGACCATAGTGACCAGTTCGGTACGGACCGCTGGATCCCGGATTTGGTGCCGCCCGGCTGCGCCCGGGCTATTTCTTTGGTGATGTAGAAGCGATCGCCTCGCCGGGACATATCCAGGTTCACCGGGCTCGGATGACTCCGGCGCCGCCGACGGAGGGTGCGCGAGGCACCCGAGAGGTCTGGCCAACTCCGCCCTATGAGAAGTCGCTTGGGGTAAAGCGGTTCCCGGTCACGATGCCTGCAGCAACGGCGCGATCAACGGAGGCGCCTCGCGGCCGGTGCGAAGTCACCCAGGCGGGCTCGTCCACGCGAAGGCTGCCGGCTTTTTTCTTCTCCGTCAGGTCGAGCACCAGCAGTTGTCCGAACGGGACGTTGGAGTTGCTGTACTCGGCGGCCTGCGCCAGGTATCTCCCTTCCAGGTCGTCCCGATCACTGGTCGTGTGGCTCTTCTTGACCTTTGTCAGGTACTGGAGAGGGCCGAAGCTGCATGGGCCCAACTGCCCGGTCGTAGTCGGTGTCGTCGTCCCAGGTGCCGCCGTCGGTGTCAGGGAAAGCGGTGGTGTTCCCGCCGGCCCCGCTACCGTCCAGCGTTCGACGCCGCACTCGGCACCGCCACCCTCCTTTGCGGCACCGGCAAAGCGACCTCAGCAACGACACCACGCTCCGCAAGGCGATCCTGCGCTACAACCACGTCGGCTGGTACGCCGACAAAGTCCTCGGCTTCATCCGCCAGTACGACCAACTCGCCCCCTCCACCAGAACCGGAAAGAACGTCGGAACTACCCCCGCCACCACCGGGTACTGGACCCAGTTCGACTGGGCAATTCGCCGTGTCGTATGAGGTGTCGGGCTGGAGAGTCCCGCCGACACGGGGGAAGTCGGCGGGACCACTCGCAGTTTGCCACGAAGGGGCCCACCCTCGAGCAGAGAGGCTTCTGCGCGTGTCAACCCCAACGACGTTCGCTTTGAGGGGGGTTGACCGGATGGGAGGTGCCTGACACAGTCATGCCTCGGTCACCGCAGGCGTGATCAAACCCACCGCGTCAAGCTCTTCTTCCCCGGGAAGCAGAGCCTTTTCCTTTTCCCCGTCCAGGCCCTCGGACGCACCTGCGCGGGTCTGCTGCATGTCGGGGGATGTCCGTACCCGCCAGCAGCGGGCAATCGACTCGCCAGAACGACAGAGACGCGGCAGTCCCGCCGCATGCGTGGCGGGGTTGCCGCGCCAGGCCCTTCGTCGCCCCGGACACCCCGTTCAAGCCCCACACCGGCAGAAGTCGCAGGTCGCAGCCGCCGAACGAGCCCCGTCCGGCGGCAAGGATGGTCTGCGCCGCCGAAGCTTGCACGGCTAAGGCTGGGCTCCCGCATGCTGCATCACCATCCGGCCCGTCGCGCGCCGCTCAACGGGCGCGCCTGCCCTCCCGTGCCACTCCGCCTGTGCGCACCGCCGTGTGTGGACGCACCCGAACCCGAAGGACCGCCGCCATAACGACCCAGCCCCCCACCACCGCTCCGCCCCGCGGCCGGAGCACGAGGAGCCGTGCACAGACGGCCCCCTCGACCTGCGCACTACCCTCCTGCTGCTCGCCGGGGGCGGAGCGACCTACGTCGCCTTCCAACACCCCGGCGCCGGGGCCGCGTTGCTGGTCGGCGTCGCCGTGGTGACGGTGCTGCACCTGCTGCTGGGGCGCCAGTGAACGCACTTAGCCGGCGGGCGCGGCCGCGCCCGCCGACTAAGTGCCTCTTTGAGATCCCGAGATGCTCAGTCCGTAGTCCGTGTGGCCTGCAGCGTTCGCGGGGATCGCGTTCGGCTTCCTCTACAGCCAGACCGACGCCAGCGTGCTGAGGTCGGTGGGGATGTCGCTGGCGTGGCGGCCGCGGTGTTCGCGGTGTTCGCGGTGACGTTCTACCGCTATTACACGACGGAGTGAGCAACGGGGCCGCGTACGCAGCCCCGTTGCGGAAGCCGCCGGATTGGCGAGGACTCATCCCGCTCTGCAGTTCGACGTCGCTCCGACGCCGCCCGCCCGACGGCCCGTCCCCGGCCCTCTTCAGGCCCGGGGACGGGCCTTTTCAGCACGCCAAGCGAGGTAAAACCCCGACCGAGGATCAGTTTAGGCCGATATCGCGGACCGAATAAACGTTACGGCCGACCCGGGGTCAGGTGATGGACGCGAAGAGTGGAGCCGAGCCGGATGGACGGATTGCCTCAGGGGTGGGCAGTAAACACGATCGAAGGGGAGCCCATGTCTTTCAAAAGCATCTTCGAGGGCGGCGGGAGTGAAGCCAAGTCCGCCGAAGAGTCTGCTCAAAAGGTGTACGAAAACATCCCGGGCGCCCGACCCGAACGGCAAGGGGTCGACCCGGAACTGTACGACGGAATTCCGGATGTCGAGCGCGACCCGAAGATTGTGCGTGAGACGTCACCCGAGGCGCTCCGCATCATGAAGGGCTTTCTGTCCCCGCTGTTCAAGAGGACCGGGTCGGCGGCCGCCGAACAGCGAGCCACCTGCGAGGACCCCGCATCGACGGCCGGCATGGCGTCCTCGGCCGAGGACGAGACGTTCAAGAAGGTGAAGGTGGAGATCAGGGACGAGGACCGGCCGGGGGTCAAGGGCGAGGACCTGCCGAAGATGAGCGAGGAAGAGATGGAAGAAATGAGAAGGAAGAACTCCGAATCGGCTGCGAAAGTCGAAAGGACCGACGGCTCACCGACCGAGGGTGAGTGACTGTCACATCGTTGAGTTCCGCGGGAAAGAGAGGGCCCAAGGGAATGGGCGACGCCAAAAAGAACAATGTGAGTACGGCCCATCTCGGCGAACGGTACATGCGCCACCCGCTGACCGGCCGGAACCTGAAAGAGCTCGACGTCGCCACAAAGGGGCCCGCGATCCTGGAGCGGGACAGGGAGAAATTGAAGAGGAAGGCCGAGAAGAAGTCGCCGGACGGTGAGGATCGGTACGTCCACCCCATCGGATTCTCCCTGAACAAGGGGCGGTTCCAGGAATTCCCCGAGGGAGAGGCCGCGGCACACGAGCGCGGATGGACGGCCTACATGACGGTGGGTGTGCCGCTCGTCGAAGAGCGGGCCGACATCGCGCAGCCCCCTCCTGATGTGATCTCCAAGCAGACGTATGTCAACCGGACCGACCCCGTCCCCACGAAGTGGTCGCACACGGTCGAGTTCTCGATCTCCAACACGATCAGCTGGTCGCTCCAGGGGCAGGTGCAGCTCACCTTTGGCGCGAAGGTCACCGCCTCGCTGCAGCAGCAACTGCAGAAGAGCATGGCGGCGAACCAGTCGCAGAAGACCACCCTGAAGAACAGCAAGGACAACCAGGGCGTCGACTCCGAGTCTCAGTCGCAGTCGACCAGTACGACCACGGCCACGAGCACCGCCACCGGCACCGGCGAGCTGTCGGCCCAGCTGATGCTAGGGATCACCGCGTCGGTCAGCGGCTCGCTGACCACCGCGTTCAAGACGTCGTCCACGCTGAGCGGTGAGGTCGGCAGCCGGGTGGACGTCCTGGCCACGCAGCGGCGCCAGGTGCGGAGGTTCGACTACGAATTCGCCATCTCCTTCGGCGGGTGGTCGCGCTGTATTACCCCGAGCCGGTGGAGGTCAAGGAGACGCACCCGGACGGCCCGCAGGCCAAGGAGCCGAAGTACGCCAAGGTCATCGCGTGGAAGCTCGGCGAGACCGGCGCGGCCGAGGACACCTTCGACCTGACCGACGAGGGCAGGCCGTTCTTGCAGAGGGGGGAGGCCGAGGTCGTCTCCACTCTCGCCGGGGTACATGAGGTCTTCGAGCTGGAGAAACTCGAGTTCGACAGCAAGATGCACCCTCTTCACAAGGGCGGCGGCGCACAGCAGCCGAGTTCCCGGAAGCCTCCCGTCACGCTCGCCGACGGGTTGGGCACGGCCGACGGCCTCGCGCTGGACCGGGCGAACCGGAAGGCGTACGTCACCGACCGGTACAACAGCGGCAGGCTGCTGAAGGTGGATCTCGCCGACGACGGCGACGGCACCGAATGGGTCCTGGTGACGCCGGGCCAGGTCAACGACGTGGCGCTGGATCTGCCGGGCAACCAGGCCTACATCACCGACTACAGCGGCAAGCGCCTGTTCACGGTGGACCTGGCCGAGCGCTCCGCCCCTCCGGTCGCGATCGCCGAGGACTTGTACGCGTACGGCGTCGCCCTGGACCTGCCGGGCGGCCGGGCCTACGTCACCGACGTGGAGAACGGCCAGTTGATCGAGTACGGCCTGAACGGGCGCCCGGCCCAGCAGCAGCGCACCTGGAACGTGCCGAGAGCCGCCGGGGTGGCGCTGGCCGAGGGCAGGGCGTACGTCGGTCAGTACGACCTCGGCGGGCTGTACGAGGTCGACCTGACGGCGGACGGCGCCACCCCGCGCACCGTGGCCACCCGTCTCGGATACAGCGTCCGTGTGGCGCTGGACGGCGCGGGCCACGCGTACGTCTGCGACTCGGCCGGCGGCAAGGTGCACGAGGTCGTCGTGGCCGACGGCGAGGCCAAGGGCCGTCAGCGCGTGGTGGCCGACGACCTGGGCAACGTCAGTGGCATCGAGCTGGACCGCGACAACGGCCTGATCTACGTCAGCAACCGGCAGGGCAAGCTGCTGCGGATCTCCGGCGTACTGCGGGGCGCCCCGGCACCGTCGTAGCGAGGCACGGCCCCCGCGGGGGCAGCCCGGACGACCGTGCTCACAGCGTGCCCGGTGCGATCGCGCGGGCCATGGCCCGGTACCCGGCGTCGTTCGGGTGCAGGCGGTCGCCGCTGTCGTACGCGGGAGGGCTGCTGGTACCTGGAACCGCCTGGATGAAGACGTTGTCCACCGTGACCATCGGCGTTCCCGGCATAACGCCCGAAGCGGCCCTGCCGGCCGTGGCGAACTCCCGTCACCGTGACGCTTTTACGGAACGGCTACTTCTGCCTCAACCATCAAACCTGGGGTCTGACCTGCACTTTTGATGTTCTCAACCAGGCACTAAGGCTGAATCCGTGCTGGGCGGCAATGAGTTCGCGCAGGCGACACGGCGTCGTACGTCAGCCGATGGGCTCGCGCATGTCCTCGCGGACCTTCAGCGTCGTCCGGGCGACCTGGTCCAGGTCGACATCCTCGGGGTCCTGGTTCACGTTCTCGTCGGTGATCAGACCCACCGCTGCTCCGGTGTTGTCGTCATTCCACGTGCACATCGGGACGTTGCTCGGTGCCCCGTTCTGCTCGGAGGTCAGCACCTGGCACCGCAGCGTCATGCCTGAGCCCTTGGGGGTGACGTCGTGCGCGGGGACGGCCACTGTGGCGCCCTCGGCTTCGGCGGCGCCCTCCATCATGGCGTCCCGCCCCTGTGCCGGGTCCTTGAACTGCCCGTACATGCCCGAGACGACCAGTCTGCTGCCGTCCTGTTCGCCTTGCCCTGCGTACCCGGCCACGACGGCCGTCGGGTTGCGGACGTTGCTGCGGTTCCGGTTCTCCTCCACGATGTCCCGGCCCGCGGTGTCCGAGAGGTCCGCGGTGAGCTTGAACGTCCCCTCGGCCAGCTCGGCCGGCACGCGCAGGCGGTACTTCGCCTCCGGGAACCCCGCGCCGCTGAACACCGCGAACCCGGCGATCACCACGACCAGGGCCCCCACACCGGCCCCGACGATGGCGACCACCTTGCCGGTGCGGCGCCGGGGCGGCGGCCCCATGGGCGGCGCGCCCCACGGACCGGGTCCTGCGACATGGGGCTGCGGCCCGTACGGCTGCCCCTGCTGCGGGAACGGCGCATGAACGTGGGGCGGTTGCGGAGGCTGCGGCCCGTACGGAGACGGGGCGGCGCCGAACCCGCCGGACTGTGACGGAGGCGTGGACATGCCGACACGCTACGTCACCCTCGGGGCAAGGAATCACCGGGCTCGACAGCTGATTCTCATGGCGACCACGGTCGCCGAGACACGCTGAAATCCCGACGCAGCGACACGCCAGTCACCTTCGCTGAGCTCAGCGAGTAGGCCCCAACTATCACTTGCTGGAAGTCCCAGTGCGTCGTCGCACCCGTACATCTGGCGCTTTGGCCGTCGCGACGACGTGGCCCGCGGGGATGACGCGTGCGGGGCCAAGGGTGACTCCGGAGTTGATCTGGCAGCCGCGGCCGAGGAGGACGCCGGGGCCGAGGCTGATGTTGTTGCCGCTCTGGACGTTGTCGCCGATGAGCGCGCCGAACTGAGCCGTGCGACATCGGTACAAGCCGTCGGGCAGGCGCAGAATGACCTCCCGATCGGGGCGGCGCATGTCGTGGCTGAGGTGTATCGCTGCCACGGTGACATGGGCGGACACGTGGGTGTCGGCGCCGAAGAGGGTTCGGTTGATGCCGATGCGGTGGCCCAGGATGCTGCCGTGTCCGATGTAGGCGTTGGTGACTTCGCAGTTGAAGCCGACACTGGCCCCCCCGGGCCGAATGACGCTGCGGCCGCGCACCGTGCTGAACTCCCAGACCTGGGCGTGGGCTCCGATGAGGATGTCGTCGCCGACGATGGCGCAGGGGTGGATGTGGGCTGTCGGGTGTATGCGGTGCCGGATCCGTGGAGGGCTGTTGCGTGGAGGTCGGGCCAGCGGGTGAGGAACTCGGCGAGGTCCAGGTCCGCGAGCTGCCCGTACGGGGTGCGGGCGAGGTCGGCATCTCGCGAGGTCGTGATGTAGTCGCACAGCTCTAGTGCGGGCATGGCCGTCTCCTGCCGGTATGTGGTCGGGACGGGTTCTGGGTGGCCGCTAGGCTCGCCTGTCTCAGACGGCGTATGAACGGAGTTCACTCGTGAGTCACCCGCGCTTTGGCATCGCGATCCTCACCATGGGCAACCGGCCCGCCGAGCTGCGCGCCCTGTTGGATTCGGTGGCCAAACAGGATGTGGAGCCGGCGCAGGTCGTCGTGGTGGGCAACGGGGCTCCGCTGCCCGAACTGCCTGCGGGCGTGCACGGGGTGGAGCTCGCGGAGAACCTCGGCGTGGCCGGCGGACGCAACGTAGCCATCGAGGAGCTGCGCAGGCTGGACGACGTGGATGTGGTGGTGGACCTGGACGACGACGGTCTCCTCGTGGACGCCGACGTGTTCCGCCGCCTGGAGGCGATGTACGCCGGCGATGACCGGCTGGGCATCGTTTCGTTCCGCATCGCCGACGAAAACGGAGAGACGCAGCGGCGGCACGTGCCCCGGCTGCGGGCGAAGGACTCGATGCAAGGCGGCGAGGTCACCACATTCCTCGGCGGCGGCCACGCCCTGTCGATGCCGATGCTGAACGAGATCGGGACCTGGCCGGACGCGTTCTTCTTCACCCACGAGGAGACCGATCTCGCCTGGCGGGCCCTCGATGCGCGGTGGCGGGTGGTGTACGAACCAGCCCTGCTGCTGCAGCACCCCAAGACCTCCCCGGCCCGGCACGCGGTGTACTACCGGATGACCGCGCGGAACCGCGTCTGGTTGGCGAAGCGTCATCTGCCCGCCCTCCTCGTTCCGGTCTACCTCGGTGTCTGGGCGGCCCTTACGCTGGCCAGGACGCGTTCCCGGGCCGGACTGCGGGCGTGGTTCGGCGGCTTCCGGGAGGGCGTGTTCACCTCCGGCGGCCGCCGAAAGCCGATGCGCTGGCGCACAGTCGTACGCATGGCGCGCCTGGGCCGCCCACCCGTCGTCTAGGCATGCGCTGTTCCGGCTTCCGCACGCAGCCACGCGGGCAGCGCCCCCGGCGTGCGCTTGATCCATCGCGTGTAGCGGACGGTGCCCTCCTCCAGGGTGATCTGCGGCTGCCAGCCAAGGACGCGCTCCATGTCCGCGGTGGAGGCTCACCCGCCGAGCGGGTCACCAGGCGGCTTCGGTGTCTCCAGCAGCTCGGCGCCGCCGCCGTGTTCGGCGACGAGCTCGGCGACACGGCGGATCGTGGTAGGCCGCCCGGTGCCGATGTTCACCATCTCGCCGTCGGCCTGTGGTGTGGTCAGGGCACGGAGAGTGCCCTCGGCGATGTCGTCGACGTGCACCAAGTCGCGGACCTGATGTCCGCCTCCGTGCAGGTGCAGCGGCAGGCCGAGCTCGACGCGAGAGGCGAACCCGGCCACGACCCACGAGTGGCTGCCTGGCTTGGTCACCTGTGGCTCGCCGTACACGGAGAAGTACCGCACGATCGCATGCGATGTACCGACGGCGCCCAGCACCAGTTTGGTCTGCACCTCCCCGAAAGCCTTCGTGTTGGCGTACACCAACAGGGGGCGCAGCGGCCGTGACTCGGCGAAGCGCGGCGGCGTACGCCCGTAGATGCCCGCCAGCAGCTCGCGCATGTCCCGGTGCTCGTCGCGCGGCGCGGCCCAGTCCTCGGGATTCCCGTTCCCGTACACCGATGCGGATGACACGAACACCAGCCGCTGGAGCCGGTCGGAGGCCGCAGCGGCCGAGAGCACGGTCTGCGTACCGGTGATGTTGCTGTCGATCGCGGTCTGCGGTGAGCGGGTGCAGGCGGCGACGTCGGCCAGAGCAGCAGCGTGGATGACGAAGTCGCTCTCGCCGACCAGGCGGTGGACCAGCGCCTGGTCACGGACATCGCCCATCATGAAGTCCTGGCAGGCCGGGTTCACGTTGAGCAGGTGCCGGTAGACCTCGATCGGGTAGGCGTCGAGGGCGCAGAGCGCGACGAGCGGCTGCCGCACGGGCTGGCGACCTTGCTGGCGCGCCCCCCTACCGACCACCGGCAGGAGCCCGGCCGCCCAAGGCAATCACCAACCCAAAATCGGGACCCCGGCCACACTCCCCAGCATCGTGCCAGACACCCACCGCAAGGCGGCTTTGCTCACGAGCAACGGCTCTGGCTCAACTTCTGTGGTGCTACTTGTCGGCACGGCCGGTCTAGGGTGTCACGCCATGACCGTATTGATCGTTGGTGGTTCCGGGTTCCTGGGTGCCGAGCTGGCGCGGCAAGCGGCAGCGGCCGGGCACACTACGGCCGCGACCTACGCGACCAAGCCCGGAAGCACGCGAGAGGTCGCGTGGCACGCCCTCGACCTGCGGGATCCCGAAGGTGTGGAAGCGGTCGTGGCCAAGGTCGGCCCTCGTGTCGTGGTCAACGCGTCGAGCGGCAAGGCGGACTGGGCGGTGACGGCCGAGGGCCCTGTCCGTCTGGCGATGGCGGCGGCGAGGTCGGGCAGTCGTTTGATCCATGTCTCCAGTGATGCCGTGTTCTCCGGTGCCCGCGTCCACTACGACGAGTCCTGCCTGCCCGATCCCCTCACCCCCTACGGGGCGGCCAAGGCCGCCGCGGAGACAGGGGTTCTTCTCGTGCATCCGGACGCCGTGGTCGCCCGCACCTCGCTGATCATCGGCGACGGGCAGTCCGTACACGAACGTGCTGTGCACGAACTTTCCTCCGGAGCCCGCCCCGGCGTCCTGTTCACAGACGACATCCGCTGCCCGGTACACGTGACCGACCTGGCCGCAGCCCTCATGGAACTCGCCTCGGCAGAAGCCAGCGGCATCCACCATCTCGGTGGAAGCCAGGCCCTGAGCCGCCACGAACTCGGCATCCTCATCGCCAGGCGCGACGGACTCGACGACTCCCGGCTGCCCACGGGCCTGCGGGCAGACAGCGCCATTCCCGGCGCCCTCGACGTACGCCTCGACAGCCGCGCGACCCAGCGCAAACTGCGCACCACGCTGCGCGGCGGCCACCAGTTCCTCACCCCGACGGCTTGAACTATCCGCCTCGAACCCGAGTCCTCGGGCTGCTCGCCGAGACTCCCCACCCACCCGTCGCCGTCACGCACGCCGCCTTTCACGCGGTCCTGACCGGTGCGGCACAATCGCGGTCAACTGGATAGGCACAACGGTGGGGGTGGGAACGTGGGGCGTTTTGGCTCGCGAAGTCGGCGTAAAGGCATACCGAGCGAGCCGGCGCTGCTGGCTGCGGCTGCGGAGAATCCCGGTGGCAGTGTCGCCGAGATCGACCCGGCGTATATCGACGACGCGAACGGCTACGTACCTCCCGAGGCAATCCGCGGCGCGTGGTTGGTGGACGGCAGCGGGAAACTGACAGGTGAGTACCAGGAGAATCCCCGTCACGGGGTGCCACAGGACGACTTCAGCAAACTCACTGATCCTGATCACTGGCTTGGCCGGCTCGGCGATGACCCCGCGACCGCCGTCCGGAAGGGCATCGAAGACTCCTTGCGCGCCCAAGTGGCAGACGCAGTGATCGAGTGGGCCAAGATCCTTGAAACGCCCCGGTTTCTCACAGGTGGGCGTCAACATTCCGAGAACGAACAGACCATGGTGGTCACCCGCGCCGCACTCGCCGCGCCGTTTGCGTTGTCCGTGCGCACAACACAGCACGGGCGTTCCATCCTCCTAGGGGTGTTCTCCTGGGCGGCGGTGAACCTTGCAACGCCCGAAGCCCGCAAGGATCGGCACTGGTTTGACCTGGGCGTCGGGCTGGACTGGGCCAGCGAACAGCTTCAAGGGCGGATCTACGAGGTTGATGGTGAGGACGGCACCACCGAGCAGTAAAGCGGCACTGCCACTCCGCACCGGCATGCAGAGCGAATACACGACGCCGTAGGCGCCTTGTCGGGGGCGGATCCGTCCGAACCCTCAACTGGCGGGCGGATCCCGGCCCTTCCATTCATTGCGCAACCAAGTGGGGAACGCGAGCAGCCCTGGGGAATCTCAGGAATCCTCATCAGCAAAAGGGCCATTGCTCCTGGCGTGCCGGATCCAGGGCAACGCCCGGCGTGCAGACCCCAGCACGGTGCATCTCCGCTGCCAGCTCGGAGCAGGTTCAACTGCCGCTCAGGGTCGCGCAGTGGCTGTGTACGCGACTTATGGTTCTGGCTCACTTTCCGTGAAGCGTGCGCCGTGAGTGACGGTTTGACGCCGCTCTGGGCGTCCGATAGTTGCCTGAAAACCATCAGTGGCGATCCTGGGTGGGCTGACAGTTCGGGTCTGTCGAAGAGATGGTGCTCCGGCTGGAGGAGCTGCTGTTCCCGTCGATCGCGGATATCGCGGTGCTGTCGGTCGACGTGAACGACGAGGCGGTATTGATAGCGGCTCGGTGCACGATGGCCGGGGCCGACTGTGTGGGGTGCAGGGGCTGGTCGGAGCGGGTTCACAGCTCCTATCTGCGGTATCCCGCTGACGTGCCCAGTGCGGGGAGGCGGGTTCGGTTGTGCCTGTGGGTCCGCCGGTTCATCTGCGGGAACGCGTTGTGCGAACGGCGGACCTTCGTCGAACAGATAGCCGGGCTGACCCGGCGGTACGGCCGGTGGACCGAGCGCCTGAGGTCGACGCTGGCTGCGGTCGGCGTCGCGCTCACCGGCCGGGCGGGCGCCCGCATGGCCGGTGTCTTCGGGGTTGCTGTCAGCCGCAGCACCGTTCTGCGGCTGGTCGAGGCCCTGCCCGATCCTTGAAGTAGCAGCGCCGCGCGGCCGCCGACCCCGCGGGCGGTCTCGGGGTGGATTCTCCGGCACCCCGATGGCCTCGCAGGGAGCGATCAGCTCCGGCTCAAGGCTGTGCTGGCCAGTGCCCGGAACTGGACGCCCTCACCGGGCACGTCCGGTCCTTCGCCCGGATGTTCACCGAGCGCGAGGGTGAACGTCTACCAGAATGGCTCGATGCCGTTCGGCAGGACGATCTGCCACCCATCCACACCCTGGCCGCCGGCATCGACCGCGACCGTGATGCTGTCACGGCCGGCCTCACCCTCCCCTGGAACTCCGGTGTCGTCGAAGGACACGTCAACCGGATCAAGATGCTCAAGCGCCAGATGTCCAGCCGAGCTGGCTTCGGGCTCCTCCGCAAGCGTGTCCTGTTCTACTCATAGGACACCGCATTTCTGATGACTTCCGAGCCCTTCGCGGTTGTTGGCAGACCAGGCTTACGCCGCCATGAAGCGGCCCAGCTCGCGTGATTTCTGCTGAAGGGCCGCTGCCCAAGCCCCCTCAGAGGAATCCGGGGCCGTGGGGACCTGAACATCCTTTAGGCCGCCGACCTCGGCGAAGCCGGCTGGCTGCCATTTCACGTCGATGCCTGCCCTCTCCCGCCAAGACCAGCACCGTGGCAACGAACCCCTCGGACAGGGCAGCCATGACGGCGTGGCTCGCTCTCCGGTGCCACGCGAGCAGGGCGTCGACAAACGCTTTGAACACGAGGGGGTCGATCTGGCACTCGTCAGTGTGCATGGGTCCAATGCCGGACGACAGGCCCAGTTCGGCTTGGTAGACGCTCACCTGGCTCATGAACAGCCGGGAGGCATCGTTGGACGGGTTCCACAGGGTCTCGTCCCCTATGCCGTAGTACGGAAAGTGAGCCAGAACACGAGAACGGGAGTCGGGTGCCGCAGGCTCTTCCCGGCGCGTATCCGTCACTTCCAGGTCCGGTTGGTGAGGGCCTATTGAGAGGCGGTCGGTGGTGTGAAGAGTGCCTGGACGGTTTCGGTGGCCAGCTCTCGCAGCCAGGTGTGGGCGCGGTCGTTGTCGTAGCGCTGGTGCCACAGCAGGTACAGGGGTACGTCGGGCAGTTGGAGTGGCGGCGGCAGTGTGGCCAAGCCGAGTTGTTCCCGGGCCGTGCGGGTGACCGCGTCGGGGAGGGTGACGACCAGATCGGTGTCGAGGGCGAGTTGCAGTGCGAAGGCGGCGGTGGGCCCGGCGGCGACGACGCGTCGTTCGAGGCCGCGTGAGGTCAGGACGTCATCGATCGGGTCGCGGAGGCTTCCGCGCCGCGAAACGGTGAGGTGTTCGGCAGCTGCGTAACGCTCAAGGCTCAGCGGGCCTGTGGTGAGCGGGTGGCCTGGGCGGACGGCAACGACCAGCTGGTCCTTGCCGACGAGGCGGTGGCGGATGTCGGGGAGCGTCGGAGCGCTGGAGCTTGATTCAAGGTCGACCTCACCCCGGCGCAGCTCAGCGTCGTCCGTCCCGGGTTCGGCGGACAGGCGCAGCCGGACGCCGGGGGCCTGGCGGTGGACGGCGGTGATCAGGGCGGTGCCGGAAGCAGCGGTCAGGGCGGCGTGCCAGCGAACGGTGAACACCCTGTCCAGAGCCGCCAGGTCGAGTTCCTGCTGCGCGGACAGAAGCTGGTGGGCCTGCTGCACGAGGGCGTGGACCTGGGCGCGCATGGCCAGCGCGCGGGTGGTGGGGACCATGCTGCGGCCGGTGCGGACCAGGATCTGGTCACCGGTGGCCTTGCGGATGCGGCCCAGGGAGCGGCTCATCGCCGGTGCGGTGACATGGAGGCGTGCTGCCGCGCCGGCGACGCTGCCCTCTTCCAGCAGGGCGTCCAGGGCCGTGAGCAGGTTCAGATCCAGTTGCATGGCAGTAACTCTACAAGTAATAAGCATGCACTTGTTGTTAATGACCGAGCGCCCTACCTTCGAAGTGCGGGCGGGTGAGACAGCCGCCCCGTTTCGACCGATCCCAGGGAGCCCACCATGAGCACAGCCATGCCTTTCGACGCCGGTACGACGCTCCTGTCCGACGTGACAGCCGCGGTGAAGACCGCCGGCGTCACGCTGCGCGACCGCCACACCTCGCACGCCCGGGGCGTGAGTCTGGACGAGGTCGTGGGCGAGATCCACGCCAACGACGACGCGGTGCTGGACGTGCTGCGGGAACCCCTGTTGCGGGCCCGGCCGGGGTCGCAGTGGGCCGAGGACGAGCTGGCGGGCGGCGCGCTCCCGCCCGGCGAGTGGTGGGTCGTCGACCCCGCCGAGGGGAACATCAACCACGTACACGGCATGGAGGACTGGGCCGTCACCGCCACCCTGGTCCGCGACAACCGGCCGGTGCTCACCGTCGTCCACCTGCCGCTGACCGGCGACACCTACACCGCGGTCGCCGGCGGCGGTGCCCGCCTGGGCGGCCGGCCCCTGAAGGTGTCCGCCAAGACCGACCTGGGCGCCGCGCTCATCGGCACCGGCCAGGCTAAGCCCGGCGAGGACGAGCGCACCTTCCGGCGGATCGGTGACTCCGTCACCGCGATGCTCATCAACGGCCTGGTCGTGCGTGTGTCCGTTCCCGCCACGATGCAGCTCATCCACGTCGCCGCCGGACGCATGGACGCGTTCTGGCAGTTCTCCGACGTCCGCTCCGGCCTGGTCGCCGGCGCCCTGCTGGTCTCCGAGGCCGGAGGCACCGTCACCGACCTGACGGGCGAACCCTGGAACACCGGCAGCCGCGACTTCCTGGCCGCCGCCCCCGGCATCCACGGCGCCGCCCTCAAGGTCCTCTCGCCGATCGCCTGACCGGAAGTCTCCGCTCTTCCCCACCCGATACCGCAAGGAGCATCACCGCATGACCAGCATCGGCATCCTGGGCGCCGGCCGCGTCGGAACCAACCTCGCCGGCAAGCTCTCCGCAGCCGGACACCAGGTCACCCTCGGCGGCCGGAGCCCCGAAGACACCGCCGCCCGCACCGCCGGGCTCGCCCCGCGGATCGCCTTCGCCGACCAGCGCACCACTGCCCGCACCACGGACATCGTGATCAACGCGACGCCCGGCGACAGTTCCCTGGACCGCCTCACCGACCTGCGCACCGAACTCGCCGGCAAGATCCTCATCGACGTCTCCAACGCCACCCGCGACGCCGCAGACGGCCTGCCCGGCGACCTGTGCTATCCCGGCAGCAGCCTCGCCGAGAAGCTCCAGGCCGCGCTCCCCGACACCCATGTGGTCAAGACCCTCAACACCATGCTGTTCATGGTCATGACCGCTCCCGAAACCCTGGCCACCCCACCGACCGCCTATCTCTCGGGCGATGACGAACACGCGAAGAGGACCGTCACCGGCCTGCTCGGCGACCTGGGCTGGCAGCCCGAACGGATCGAGGACCTCGGCGACATCACCACAGCCCGCGCCACCGAGGCCATGATCCTCATCGTGCCCCACATCCTGCGCCGCCACGGCTTCAAGCCCTTCGCCGTCTCCCTCGCCCGCTGACCCACCAAGACCGGGTTCAGCTCGTGCGAGGGCGGCCGGGTGCCGGAAGGGACAACGCCCGCTGGGCTGCAAGTGACGCCCGAACTCGTCGACATTGATCACGCCTACACCACGCGAGACGACTCCCCTTGCCGTGTACGGAGCCACAGTGCTGCGATCACGCCCGCCGGTGACCGGGCGTCAACTCTGCAGGCGACACCAACTGGTCCCCCCCCTTAAAGCGGGTCGATTCGGGTTGCCAGAAGCGTGATTCACCGTCTGCGGGATGGAAGGGCGCTCCTGCCCGTTCTCGTGCTCGAGCCTGTCGATGAGCAGCCTCAGGTCGTAGGTGAAACCCTCCTCGATGCGATCCAGGACTGCGCGGTAGGCGTCGGCGGCGGGCCCGGTCTTCTCCAGCGGCCAGAAGCCGAAGTTCTCCACGGCGTGCTCGGGCAGCGGAAGGGCAAAGGGGAAGTCCTGCGGCAGCCCGCCCATCACGTACTGACCGGGCAGCAGATCGGCGCTCACCCCCACACGGCGCAGCTCACTGTCCAGGGCGTCGAAGAACGTGGCCGGCTTGGAATACACCGCCAGGTCCATCGAGTCGGAGGAGCTGGAGTCGATGACAATGTGCATCGCGGCCGCGTACGCGTTGCCCGCGGCACAAGCGGTGGAGGAGGCATGCCCGGCCAGCAGATGGTCCAGTGCCTCGGGGACGGCCAGGCCCCAGCCCAGATCCTGCCGTTCCGCCTCGGCCTGCGCAGCGCGTGCCCGCTCAGATATGAACGGGACTATGCGCTGCTGCTCCTCGGTGAACTGGCCCGCAGCCCCCAGGAATCCGATGACATGGGACTTGTCCGCCGTACTGAACGAGATAATGCGACTCGTACCATCACGCTAGAACTCCCACCACTGACACTGCCCCGGTCCGGTCATGCGCGGCGGATACCGGCGAGGACGCGGCCGCGTGATGCGGCATCGGCATCCAACTGCCGGCACCGGGCGGTGGAGCGGTCATCGCCCAGGGCCTCCACTCCCGTCATCGCTTCACCCTGCTCGTCATCGTCCGCCAGCAGGAGACCAAGCTGGCCGCGGGGAAGGTGCCTTCCCCGCGGCCGCGTGTCGGAAGCTCACAGCCGTTTCAACACCGTGTCCAGCAGCGCAGGAACGTCCGCGGGCTCGGCGGCGAGCAGGGCCACCGCGCCGAAAAGAAGCACAGCCAAACCCAGCACGGCGGTCCACACCAGCAGGGTGAGGTCCTCGGTAGGGGCGCGGCGGATCGCCGCGTAGGCGAGTCCACCCACCAGTACGAGCGTGACCAGGACCAGCAGATTCCTGTGTCCCCTCCTGGGAGCGTCGGTGCCGGATAGCCGGCAGGGAACTGACGTGGCGGAGGGGTCTCGGGTTACCGGTGCACGGATCGCGTCCGCCCGGAGTACGGCACGCGGGCGTCCGACGGCTGCATAGCCGGGAATCTCTTCAGACGCAGGCTGTAACGCCGGGCGGGAGCGCAGCGTCAGGTAGAGGCGAGGGCGCGCGCACGCCCTGCCGCGGAGCGCCTGGCGGTCGGGCTGGGGACGGACACCTGAGGAGCTAAGGGGGCTGTGAGCGATGAGGAATCGATGTCCGGGCGGGCCGGCCCGAGACCATCGGCGGAGCACGTGTTCGCCGCGTCCTTCGCATGTCTGGTGGGTGTCGCGATGACGAGGTACGGCCTGCAGCGGATAGTTGCCGAGGACGTGGCCAAAAACGCCTCCAACGACATCGTGCCGAGACTGCCGACCCTCGATAACGCCGGGAGCCACTGGCGGCAGCGGGTGGACTGGCGAACCCTCGACTTCCTGCGTGCTCAGCAGCGCGCCGGGCAAAAGGCCGCCCCCGGAGGAACGGAGGCGCTGGCAGACCTGCCGGACCGCGGACGCGGGCCGGAGGAGGAAGCGGTGCGGGGCGCAGACCTGGACCGGATCATGGCCGCCGGGCAGCGGCTGAACCCTCGGGACCAGCAGCATCTGGAGCTGGTGAAGCGGGGGTTGGAGCCGGCCGAGATGGCCGCCGTGCTGGAGCTCACCGCCGGGGCCGAGCGGACAGCGCGGCACCGGATGCTGGGAAATTCGCACCGCCGGATGCAATTCACTCTGCGGATTTCACATTCCCCCGCCACTGAGCGTGCGCAGCAGGCCGAAAGTGCTCCGATGTGCGCCTGACCGCGTCAGTGCTGCGCACGGCCTTCGATGACCTGGCCGCCGTCCTCGACGCACGCTTCCTGGGGACAGGCGGGATTGTCGAGCGGATTCTCGCGGCGTACGCCGCCGACCATGGCGGCCGGGCCCAGCCTCAAGGCGAGGAATGCCCCTGAGGCTCACAGGAGGATGACGATGAGGGCGGTGTCGTCGGTGAGGCCGGCCGGGGCGATGAGCTCGGTCAGCAGTGCGTCAGCGAGCTGGTCCGGGTCATCCGCGGCGCCGTGACGGGTGACCGATGCGGCGAGCCGGGCGAGCCCGGTGTCGATGTCCTCGCGGCGGCGCTCGATCAGCCCGTCGGTGTAGAGGACGAGGACCGAGCCCTCAGCGAAGGCCGTGTGGGCCTGCGGGCGCGCTGCGTGTACGGGCCGCGCGCCGAGCGGAGGATCGGTGGCCTGGTCCAGGTAGGTGACGGTGCCGTCCGGGTGCCGCAGCACGGGCGGAGGGTGGCCGGCGCTGCTGTAGGTGAGGGTGTGGGCGTTCCAGTCGATGAACACGGAGGCGGCGGTGGTGGATTCGGCACCATCGACGGAGCGGGCGTACAGGCCGAGAACCTCCAAAGCCTGGGCGGGGCCGTCGGCGACCCGAGACGCGGCGGACAGCGCGCTGCGCAGCTGCCCCATGACGCCGGCCGCCCGAAGCCCGTGGCCGACGACGTCGCCGACCGCCACGGCCGTGCGGCCACCGCTGGGCAGGTCGACCAGGTCGTACCAGTCGCCGCACACGTTCAGGGCCCCCACCGCGGGCCGGTAGCGCACCGCGGCACGGTGATGGACGAGCGGGCGGGGCGCGGGCAGCATCGCCTCCTGCAGATGCAGGGCGACCTCGCGCTCGCGGGCATGGGCCTGACGAAGGCGCTCGTTGACCTCTTGCAGCTCCCGGGCCCGGGTGTACAACTCTGCCTCGAGGACCTGGGCGCGGTCGCCGCCGCCGGGCCGGCCGCCTCGGGCGCGGATGAGTTCGGTGACCTCCTCGACCCGGTGCAGCAGCAGCGCCACGGTGCCGTCCGGGGCGAGAACGGGAACGTTGACCGGACTCCAGTACCGCTCCTCCCACACCCCGGGCCGGTCGGGATACTCCACGTCGTAGCGCTGCAAGGCCATGGTGTCGGGCTCCCCGCTGTCCGCAACTCGCCGCAGCGAGGCGTACAGGTTGCGCATCCCAGTCGCGGCGGGGTCGCTGGGATTGTCGGGGAAAACGTCGAACACGTAGCGGCCGATCACCTGCTCGCGGGTCCGGCCCGACATCGACAAGAACGCCTCGTTGGCATCCGCGTACACCAGATCGCGGGTCAGCAGCGCCACCGCGCCCGGCAGCGCGTGGAAGACCGCCTCATAGCCGATGTCGGGCCCGCTCACGGTCCACCTGCCCACACCACGACGCCCCGATCATGTGTTTGCCTCACGGTAGGCACTGTCGGCGAACCAGCTGACCGCGGCCAGCACAGAGTGGGCCGTTTGGCCCCCTGACGGGGCCGGTTCCTCCTCATGCCCGTGCCACGGGAGCGATGCACGATGCCGGTATGAGCGATGTCGGACCAGCCCTCGCCGGGCCGCTGGGGCGGGTGCGGTGCATGGAGCTGCTGGCTGGCGAAAGCAGCAGTCGAGGGCGGTGCAACAGCCATTCCGCATCGTCGGATGGCACGGGGTGCCTGCAAGGTCACCGTTCTCCGGGACGTGATCGAGATGTGCCGTGGTCGGTACGACACACGAGCCGGTGCCGTATGCGGGCTTGCCGTGTTCGTTCGGGCACCTGCCCATGTGGCTGCCGCGGCCGCACTCGCTTTCGCACTCACACCGCCAGTCGGCGCGTTCCTTGACGGCCTGCGAGATCACTGACCACTCGGCGGGATACCGTCCTCGGTTCTCGGGGCGGATCGGCATGCCCTGTCACATCGGCGTCACATCGGCCACTGATCGGGCACCGGGCTGGACGCCACGACGTCGTCCAGGACCCGGTCCCGTAGCTGACCCACGAGCCGGTTCACCGCGTTGACCAGGGCCATCAGGACGTCCTCGGACTCGCCGGAGCCAAGCGCGGCCGTGGCGTCCTCCAGGAGCTGGGAGGCGTCATCGGCGAGCTCGATACGAGCAGCGGCGTCCTCCGCGCTGCGGCCGAACAGCTCGGCGTCCACGTAACCCGCCACCGCTCCGGGGCCCGCCCGCACGCTCTAACCAGAGGCTTCACAAGCCCAACTCGCAAAAGGCGTAACGGACCTCACGGCCAAGCGGCATCCGGACCGGCTGGTGTTCCAGGGCATTCTGTTCGTCTTGCACACCGGGATCGCCTGGGAACACCTGCCGCAGGAACTCGGCTTCGGCTCGGGCATGACCTGCTGGCGCCGCCTGGCCGAGTGGACCGGGGCCGGAGTGTGGCCCCGACTGCACGAGGTCGTCCTTGCCAAGCTCCGCAGCGCGAACGCCCTGGACTTCTCCCGGGCGGCCGTCGACGGCTCCCATGTCCGCGCGTTAAAGGGGGCTCCAGGACCGGGCGAAGCCCCGTTGACCGGGGCAGGACGGGCAGCAAGCACCATCTGATCACCGACGCCACCGGCATCCCGCTCGCCGTCAGTCTGACCGGCGGCAATCGCAACGACGTCACGCAGCTCATTCCGCTGCTGGAAGCCGTTCCATCGGTGCGGGGCAAACGCGGCCGACCCCGCCGCCGCCCGGACGTCGTGCTCGGTGACCGTGGATACGACCACGACAAGTACCGCCGCCTCGTCTGGGCCTCGGCGTGAAGCCGGTGATTGCCCGACGCTGCACCGAGCAGGGCTCAGGACTGTGTACCCAACGTTGGGTCGTGGAGCGTACATTCGCCCACCTGCACTGGTTTCGCCGCCTGCGGATTCGCTGGGAGATCCGCGACGACATCCACGAAGCCTTCCTGACCCTCGGATGCGCCCTCATCTGCTGGCGGCGACTTGTCTCCCTACCCTGACAGCATCGGAACCCAGTGATCCATCACCTGGCGCAGACGCTGGCGATGATCAGCAATCCAGTCGTCCGGAGGGACGAGCGGGACCCGCACGGTCACCATGGACCCGGACTCGTCCTCCACGACCACCTCAGGGCAGTCACGCTCACCCGTGAGCTGGATGAAGATGGACGGCCCACTGCTCATCTCCATCCAGGCCACGTCTTCGCCGGCGTCAAGCCGGTCCAATGCGTCGGCCCAGCTCTCCAACCTCGCGACGTACAGCGCCAAGTCGACACGGCCGGACACGAAGGGCGTCTTGACGACGATCTCCGCGTCGAGCCCGGCGCTCCATCTGGGGCTACGTCCCAGAACGTTGACCGAGACGCTGTTGCCCTCGTCATCAGCGAGCGAGATGAGCTCCCTCGGAGGGCTGTCTCCCATAGCTGCCCTTTCGTCGGCGAGTACCGAGCGATCCTCGCCCTACCTGAGGCCATCCTTCATCTCATTTTGTTAGGAGTTCTAAGAAAGAATTAGGCTCAGACGCACTCCGAACGAAGGACGCGGTCACGGCAAGAGAGGTCAGGCAGTACACGACTCCGGATTCGGGGTCGGCCCACGCGTACTCGAAGTGCACGCCTTCCTCGGCCTCGATCGCCAGATCCGCCGTGTGCTGCCGAGAGCTGCTCGGCAGTGATGCCCTTCATGTCGTGGTGGACATCCATGAACATGGTCATCGCCCGCCACCTCCGGTCGTTCTCATCGGACTCATGGGTGGTGCGGGGCTGTGGGACGGCCCCTCGTCCTTGGCGGCCACAGACCTACTCCCTCTAAGGCGCACGCCGCGGAGCTGACCGCGCTCGCGGACCACCTCACCACCCACTGCCTGGTGCTGGAGATGTTCGCCGGTCCCCTCCCGGGGATGTACGACCCCAGCGGGCCGGGACGCCTGCTGTTCGGGTTCTTCGCCGCGATGGCGGAGACGGAGCGGGAGAACGTCCGGGAGTCCACCCTCGAAGGGCTCGACGCCGCCGCCCGCAAGGGCAACCACGGCGGCTGGTTTCAAGCGTGGGTTGTGGCCCCATCTGCGGGGGGGGGTGGGTTCTGGCCCGTCTTAGTGATTTTGACCGCCGTGACCACGGGTGAGATTTGGCTCCACCCGACATCCACGCCTGGGCCGATCGAGGTGATCATCGGAGTCGACCCATCCGCTCGCCTGTCTCGCGCGAACTACTACCGACGGCGGCGTTGCCGCCGCTCGACCCGCACGCCTCCAACGAAAGGAAAGCCCATGAGCCAGAGAACTGTCCTGGCGCCCACGACCCTCTTGGCGGCGGTGGTCCTCGCTCTCGTCGCGATGGTCGGGGCCTACGCTCCCCGGTCGCATGCGTCGGGGCCGGTCGCGCGGATCGCGCCGGTAGCGCACACGGCGCAGACCGCCGCGACGCTCGAAACGACGCCCCAGGCCGCGGCCGCCCTCGACTTCGACATCGAGTCCCTCACGTGTTCTGCGAATCGCACGCAGGGCGGCCCAGGACAAATCACCTGTATGGCAAAGTGGTTCGGGGGCACGCCCAATTTCGATCCGACATTCAAGGCCGAACCTGGGGGAAGCAGCCCAGTAACGAACTTCAGTAATGCGGCCCGGACCGCGACATTCACCTTCGGGTGCATCCGCAGCCGGGAATACACCGTGACCCTGTTCGTGCGCGACCGTAACGGCGAGAGCACCTCCACCCAGGTACGCCCCTACATCCCGTGCGGCAACTTTTGACACCGCTGGAGTGACCGGCGAACTGGCCGACGGAGGGTGTGAAAGCCTGTCGCCACACGCCGGATGAGGCAGTGGCGCGGGCATGCCCCCCCAAAAAAATGCACACCGACCGCGTACAGATCGACGGCGGGCGCGCTGATCGGGAACAGGCGGCCCGCAGACGCCGTCGACGGCAGCTTTCGCGCCGCGCGGCGGGCCTCCTCCGCCATCGCCAACGCCTCGGCCCGGTGCCCGCCGCCGTGTACGCATGGGTGCACAGCATCTGGGGGTACGCCGACGATGACGCATCCGCACGCCGACCCGTTGCCTCGACGCCGTCGCCTACGCCGAACGGTGCGACCTCTTCAACGACGGGCGCATCCTGCAGCACGTGCCCAAGGTCGAGATGAAGAACGACGGCTCCGTCATGCAGACGGCCCACCGCATCGCCGCCGACGGCTGGGAGGGCGACCTGCCGCTGTGGGCGGACGCCGCCGAGTAGCGGCCCCTGCCACCCTGGCAACGGCTCACACTGACCCACCACAAGTCGGGCCCTGCGCCGACTACGGCCGGGGCCCGGCCCACCACCCTCGGGTGACCCACGCCCGCCACCATGATGCGGGTGACAACCACCCCAGACCTCTGGCACCACTACGGCCGCGCCCGCGCCGAGCACGACCAAACCGTTCCCGGCACCTTCCGCTGGAACTGGTCCCAGGACAGCGGCCCCGGCCCCGCGATCCTCGGCGACCTGACCGGCAAGACCGTCGGCGACCTCGGCGCCGGAACCGCCCGGCACGCAGCCCACCTGGCCGCTCACCAGCCCCTCGCCCAGATCACCGCCATCGACGCCTCCCCCGCCCAGCACGCGATGGCCACCCGCCTCTACGGACACCTGGCGCCGCGCCTGCGCCTCGTGCCGCCCGGCGCCCTCCCACACCTGCGCGCCACACCCGCCACCTATGACGTGCTCTACAGCGTATTCGGGGCACTCGACTTCACCGACCCGCATGAACTGCTGCTGGCCGCGGCCACCGCTCTCGCACCCGGCGGGCAGCTCGCCTTCTCCACCTTGGCCCACTACCTGGGCGGCGCCCCCGCCCAACCCGACGTCGTGGCAGCTGACGTCCCCGCCAAGACCCCGGAAGGCGAAACGACCACGATGCGCCGCTGGGTGCTCCAAGAACACGTCTGGGTGAAGGCCCTCGACGAGGCCGGGTTCACCAGCATCAGCACCACACTGCTGCCCAAGACCACCAGCGGACCGCGCGCGGCCGACACCCTGCTAGTCACCGCCATCCGGCTCCCCTGACACCCACGCCATCCTGCTCCACGAGACCAGATCCCCTACCGGTACCGACGGCCCGGGCTCAGCTGCGTAGGCGGGAGCAGGTCGTCCTCAGTGACGAAAGGGCAATCGTCAAGGCTCCATCCCCGCGTGGGCAGGGAGCAGGTCCTTGAGTGGCTCCGTACCGTTGCGGCTGCGGGTCCATCCCCGCATGCACGGAGAGCAGAATCCCCAGTCTGGTGACTGCCATTGGCGATGGGTGCCGCTCGTTCTGAGGGACGGCCTGATGGAGCAGTGAAGATCGGTCCGTCCTGGTCGCTGCTTGGCGAACTCACCAGTGCTGGCGGCCGGTAAACCCTGGCAGTAGGCGAAGCCGCTGTACCGCGACTGTTGCAACCAGCAGTCAACCGTCTGATTGACGACGGCGAAGACCTGCCTGGATAGGTTGCCTGCGGCGCGGTTCCCTCCGGGAGGCGCCACACGGAAAGAGCCCCGGGGCGCCGGGACCTCGATGCTCGTGACCGGAGCTAGAGGTTCTCGGACAGCCCTGCACCCCCGTGTTGACGAACTGTCTGGGCACGTGGGTGCATCTCGGGATGCCGGGGCTCGTGCCGGCCACAGGGCGCAATCAGGACCCGACGGGGGGACTCGCGCTGTGGCCCGCAGGAGAGGTTTCAGCATGAGGATGCGTATGAAGGCCGCCGCCTTCGCCCTTCTCGTCGGCACTGCCACAGTTGCGGGTGGCGTCACCGCACCCGCAGCATTCGCCGCGGGCGAAGCCCCGGCTGCCGTGTCCGACAGCGGCAACATCCGTGCCGCGGGGTCGGGAAGCGCGGACAGGACGCTGTGGACCAGTAACCGTGCCGGTCAGATCAACATCCACTGGGACTGGAAGTCGAGCGCGGACGGCAAGAGCCACTACGGCAGCTTCTGGGGGAAGTTCTACGACCACAAGATCGATGGGAAGTACGTGCTGCTCCAGGCCAAGTGGAAGGGCCAGGACTGGACAACCATCCGCACCGCTGCGAACGGCGAAGACTTCCGCGGCGACTACAGCAAGCTCAACGGCCTGAACTTCCGGGCGTGCTTGCAAGGCGGCAACTGCGGCGCCCCCGCATGGTGAAACCGGGCAACGGCTGGCGCACTGAGTGTTGAGACACCTTGCCCGGGGTGTGGCTCCCTCACAAGGAGCCACACCCATGGGCGATCGGAGCCATCCCCGCATGAGCGGGGACCAGGGCGGACACGGGCAACAGCCCCGTGTCCGCCCTCGCGTCGGGTGGGCGCCGGGTGGTCAGGAGCGTTCCTCGCCTTTCTGACCGCCCTGGTGGTGGGTGGACTTCTTCCGTGTGCGGTGTGTGGGCAGGAATTGCCCGCAGTTGTCCGTCAGTTACAGAAGTTGAGAAGGACAAGGAGGCCGTTGCCGCACTGGAACTCGTCCCCGCCGCCGAGGCCGCCCTGGGCAGGGGCGGCCTTTGCGGCGACGGGCATGGCGGGCGTCGCGGCCACGGCGGATGTGGCAGTTGCCACCCCCGCCGCACAAGCGATGCCCACGGCAGCACTCACCGCGAATGCCCGGGATATCAGGGACAGGGACTTCTTGGAGTGAGGTGTGGTGTTCATGCATTCACCATGCCCACCCTCGCGACCAGTTGCTCGCCGAGCGCATCCGGGCGGGTGACCCCCCGTCTAGCTCTCGGGGCTGCCGCCGATCCGGCTGCACGGCCTGAGGCACATCGCGGCTTCGCTCATGCTCGCCGCCGACATCGACGTCAAGATCGTGCCCGAGACCCTGGGCCACAGCGACAGCCGGATCACTCGGGACATCTATCAGTCGGTCACGAGCTGCTCGCGAGGCCGCCGAGGCGACGGCGGCCATCGTGCCGCGCGGTGCAGCTCGCCGCCCCGAGCCGGAGCCCACCGAGACGGCTGCCGATCCGCTCGCGGTCGACGACCCCGACTTCGACTCGGAGCACGACGATGGCGCGTCCTTCTTTGGTAGCGACAATGCCGTTCTCATAGCGACCACGATCCCTGGCTCGAGGCGAGGATCGTGAAGAGCAGCCCCCTCTGGCTCCGCTTCTACGTCAGTCATCCATCGTCGTGGGAACAGGTCCTCATCGACCGAACCCGCCACCACTTCACCCTGTTCAAGCTGCCTGAGCTCTTCGCGGTGCAGGTCAATCGCACCGTCAGCAGTATCCGCCACCAGCTCGTCGACCTACTGGACTCTGGTGGCAAGAACGACGTCTGCGCCCATCAGTTGGACGAGGCCGACACCCTGCTGGCTCACCGGCTCAACGGCTCACCGGCTCAACCGCTGGGAAGGAGTGAGCTACCGGGCCCTGGCTCGCGATGATGCCTTCTGCCGTGGCGGCTTCACCTCCTGACCCGCAGGACTCCTCAGCCACATTCAGCGGGTGCCCAATTCCTTGCCCCTGGCGGCATCGTGGTCGTAAAGCAAGTGGTCAGGCGCCAGATGCTGCTTCCGCTGGGTCGCCCTCGTCGGTCACGGGCTGTGGGGCCTGACGGAGAAGGCCGCAGGACTTTCATCCCCTACGGCAGCGCGCCTGTCCGCCCGGCGCCTCACCGCTACGGAGGACTTGGCGCCAGCCATCGTTCTTGGTCCACCAGCCGGTCATCGACAGTCGCAGCCCCTCGCCCCGGCTGCGCCCTCCAGTGGTACTACTTCACGGACCATTTGAGGGGCTCGGTGTAGAACCCCTGGGAGTAGGTGACCTTGTCCACCTTGGCCTCGGCCGGCACCAGGTACGGGTCGCACACGTCGCGTTCCTCGCCCTTCTTCCACACGTCCTCGGTCCCGAGTTCCTTGACGCCGTTGAAGAGGCCGCAGTCCTTCGGCGTGCTGCTGAGGGCGCCGATGAGGATGAAGTTCGTGCCCGGGCCCGTGGCCGTCTCGACACCGACGTCGCTCATGACCATGGCCTCTTTGACCGCGTCGCCGCCGACGTGCTTGGCGTGGACGTAGACCCACACGACCTTCTTGCCCGCGTACTTGTCGGGCTCCTTGAGTTCGTCTAGGTCCTTCGGCTTGCCCTCGACGACCTTCGTCGGCGTGATCACGAACTTGCCGGTCTTCTTGTACTTGGTGATCTCCTGAGGAGAGCTGGGCTGGCCGAGCTTGAGCACCTTCGGAGCCTGGCTCGCACTTGGGTTGGCGTCCTTCGATGCGTCGGTTGCTCCGGTGCTGCACGCGGTGACGGTCCACACCGTGACCGCGCCGACGGCCACCAGCCCAAGACGCTGGTGGAAGGAGGTCGTGCACTGCTTCTGTGGGTTCGGCATGAGACCGCACTTTATGTTGATCACGCCGCGTTGCAGGAATCGCCCTGTTGTCCTGTACGGATCGCGCCCTGTGGGAGCATCGCGGCTGCTTCGGCGTCGCGAGCGGCCTTCCCGCGACGGCTCATGCCCGGGCTGGCATAGGTCGACCGTCACGAAAAGGCGGCTCCAGCAGAGGGCGTTGGGCACAGCTCCTTTGCTTCGCACCGGGGCTCGTGGCCTTGCTCGCGAGTTTCGGGCACGTCAGCCCCTGTCTGCCGCACTGAGCTCGGACCGAGGAGTCCTAGAGCTGCGGCAAGCACCCGATCGCGCGATGAGCTGCAACTCCTCGGCTGCCGATGAAGAACGCACGGTCGCCTACACGCGCTGGCCCTTTTCTGCTCTCGAGTTCGCTCAGCAGGAACTCGACTACGCACTGCCGTGGGTCATTTGTGACCACCCCGGAGAGCAGGACATTCCGGTACGAGCCAAGGTGTGGGAGGGAGCGGACACCGAGACCGATCCCATCGTTGTGCTGCAGGCCGGTCAGGAGGATAAGGCGCCGGGCCAACTGCGGGCTGCGAGCATGGCGGTGAGAGCCGCTGAGGTGGCGTGGCGTCCTGGTGCCGGTTGCGAGAGGCGGCCGTGAGCGCACTCGTGGCGGGGGTGAGCCAGCAGACGATCCTGCTCCAGTACCGCGACCTTCTGAACGAGGATGCACTGGCATCGGCCCGTGAGGCGTCCTACATGAAACACGAGGTCGCGTCCCGGGCCCGGGCTCGGCTGGCGAGCAACCGCGCGGGGGCTGAGTACACAAGGAAGGTAGTGGCGTTGGTCGTCGGGTTTGCCAAGTTAGACGGGTTCCGGCGTGAGTGACCCGTGTGTGCCACTCTGGCGCCCTGGATCGGCGCGTTCCATCGCTCCAGGGGCCATCGCATCGGCAGACGTACGGCAGAGCCTCATTCAACTGAACAGAGCCCGCATCATGCTTCAGCCGAGTCGTCGCGGAAGAGCGGTCAGACCTTGAAATTCTCCACCCCCTGCTCAGGCGTGGGACAGACCTGTTGACCCTGGTTCCCCACCCCTGCCGCGCCGTCCTGGGATGAGCTCGGCCCCTGGGGAGCAGCCGAACGGAAAGTCGCTGCAGGCGCCAGGTGATGGGTCCCGGCGCGAGATCTTGTGCCGCTCCGGCGCCTGGTCCTCAAACGGGGCGTTTGGCCATGACGACGACGCCCGGCCCGGTCCGTTCATCCGCGGGGAGCCGGAGTTCAGCGACTGGGTGCAGTCCGGCCTGCTCGATCAGGTCCACGAGCTGCTCTGGCCGCCACTTGTACGTGGTCCAGCGAACGGGCACTCCTCCGTAGGCTTCGGTGCGCACCGCGTCCTCGTCGCCGACGTGCGTGGCGGCGATGAAGTGCCCGCCCGGCTTCAGGGCGTACGCGAGATGGGCGAGGACCTGAGGAAGGACATCGCGAGGGAGGTTGAACAGTGACCACCAGCCGAGTACACCGCCGAGCGACGCTTCACCGAGGTCGAGCTCGGTGGCGGAGGCGACGCTGAAGCGGCAGTTCGGATGCAGACGGCGCGCGTTCTCGATCATGCGGGGAGAGAGGTCCACCCCGGATACGTCGAGTCCGCGTTCGGCGAGGTAGCCGGTCACCGTGCCGGGGCCGCAGCCGACGTCGAGGACGGGCCCGAACTCTCCCACGGTGTCGGCGAAGGCATCGATCGACGCCTTGAGCCATGGATGGCGACGGATGTCACCCATGCCCGTCGTCACCACCATGTGGGCGTAGTTGTCGGCCACATGGTCATAGGACTCACGGACCACGTCGAGATCGGCCGGGCGGTCAATATGGTGTGCGCACATCAGCCAACAATAGGACGGCGGCCTTGGAGACCGAGTTGTCCAGGCTGAGCGCGCACAGCTCCGCCGCAGGCGCCCCCCTCTGGGCCACTCGGCACGGCCCACACACTCCGCGAACGAGCTACCCCGGCCCTCAGTTGAGTGCGAAACCAAGTGGAGAACGCGATCGTTCCTGGGGATATTTACGGATTCCCATCAGCGTTCAGCTGCACAGCGATGCGAAACCCCTCACGGAAGACGGCCCGGGCCCTCTAAGCCACCCCGTCCGCCCCAGCGTCGGAAGAGCGAACCGTCCGGTACTCCATCCTCCGCAGCCTCGACAACAGGCCCGGCTGCCGAGGGCCGGTACCACACACCAGTGCTGGCCTTCTCGCGTCCGCCAGCACCCGCCGCGAGGACGCTCGATCACGGCATCGCGTTCTCCGTGCTGGGCAGGCATCACGCATACCCACCTATGTGCCCTATCCCGATGAGATAGCCGCCGCGCAGAGCCCCGCAGGCGGCTGGTCCAGGAAGCAGCTCGCCCAATGGGGAGTGCCGTGGCCGCCACCGCAGGGATGGCGCAGGCACCTGGAGGCCAAGTGGAGGGGCGAGGACGTCGGCCCTCTGCTCCGTCAGGAGCCCGGCCAGGACGCCCTGTTCTGACGTTCGCCGTTCCGCGCCTCAGCCCGCTCCTGCTCCAGACATTCCAGCCAGCAGAAGCGGAAACTGCCCTGCCTGGGTGGAGTGCGCAGTGAGGTAGCGGATCTTGCTGGCTCCTCCCCCATCGCGTCGGCGGTGTCGGCAGGTGAGTGGCCGCCGAGCCGCTTCGCTGCGGCACGCGTGGGGCGGGGAACAATGGGACATGGTTTATCGTTCATCTACACGTGACTGCGGAGGGACAGTGTCCCCGGGCCTCACCGATAGCCCATGGGGGGCGATCGTTCCGCTGAAGCCCCATGGAGCCCTTCACCGAAGGCGACCGCCCACCGTTCGTCACCACCCACGGCCCCGGCTGGTCTCCCCCGTCCAGCCGGGGCTTCTTGCTTTTGTTCGCCCCGCACCCTGGACGCCGTGCCTAATGCTCGGCCGCTGCACCGGTCAGAGCCGTTTTCGGAGATCTCCCTCACCGTTTCCCGCGGGTATCTGTTCAGGTGGGCGGCGAGCGCTTCCCTTGCTCGGCGGGCAAGTTCGGCAGCTCCGGGGACTTTGCGCCGCTGATAGATCGCGAGGGTGCGGCGATCGAGGAGATCGCCTTGCGCGTGCGGTCGGAGGTCATGCCCTCCATCAGGTCCAAGGCTTGCGTTCCGGCTCCGATGGCCTCGTCGGCGCGGGCCTGCGCGGCGAGGCTGTCGCCGAGGTCGGCATGAGTCAGGGCGCGGACGCGCTTGTACTTGATGGGGTCCCAGCGGGCGAGGGCGTCGCGGCGCTGCTGCTCGGTGAGCCCTGCTCCACATCACCCACACCCGCGCGTACGCAGCCGTCGACGAGAAGGCTCCAGCGGCCCGCGCCCTGCTGGCCGCAGAGGACGCCCTGTTACGCGAGGACGGCCCGCAGCCCAGCTTCTCCCTTGTCAGCGGCCCGGCCGCCGGCACCGTGGCGAGCCGAGAGCCAAAGACCTGAAGGTCGACCGCGTGTACGGCGATCAGTCCGATGCACACGACAGAGAAGAAGGCCACGGCGAGGAGATCGACCAACAGAGCCAAGAGACGGCGGTGTCAGTGACGGAGCCGAGCTGAACGATCACCGTTCCCGTAGTGAGCCAGCGACGCGGCCCCGCTGAGTCCCCAGCGACGTCAGCCAGGTCATCAAGCTGTCCATGGCGTGGATCTCACCGAGGCGGGGCCTCTGCTCGGGGCCCGGGCGGAGCATCGAGCAGCGGATACAGGCATGTTCGTGGATGCATGCGGTGCCGAATGCACGTGCGCAGGTTCCGATCGGCAGCTTTCGTCGTTCGAAATGCCCTAGGAAAGCATTCCATTCCTCGGTGGTGGGGGTTCTGTACTTCGCACGGCGATCACGGACGTGGGGACGCTGCACTGCTCGGCGAGTGCAGCGAACGAACAACCCCTCAGGCTGGGCGCGACGCGCGGGTTGACTGCCCCCGGCCCACCTGGGCATGGGGCGCCAGCCGAGCCGATCCACACCAGGGCGCGCGGCCCGAGGTCCTCCCGAGGGCGTAGGCGGTCACATGGGCCCTTCGCCCCGAGAGGGGTGTCCCCGGACCTCCCAGCAGCCACCCCCTCGCCCCAAGGCTTCGGCGTAGTCGCGTGACGGCCGTTCTTTCGTGATCATGTGAGTCCGAGGAGGGCGAGAGGTCGACTGGCGTCGCGGGCGCTGCGCTGGAAGCCGGCGGCGAGGTTGCGCCAGGTCGCCATGGCGGTTCATTCGCCCGCGGTGTCCTCGGCCTCCCAGCGAAGCAGGTCGCCCGGCTGGCACTTGAGCACCTCGCAGAGCGCGGCCAGCGTCGCAAAGCGCACCGCCTTGGCGCGGCCATTCTTGAGTACCGCCAGGTTGGCGGGCGTGATCCCTACGCGGTCCGCGAGTTCGCCCACGGACATCTTCCGCCTGGCCAGCATCACGTCGATGTCGACGGCGATCGGCATCAGATCACCTCGTCCAACTCGGCCTGCATCTGCGCCGCTTCGACGTCGCGGGCGACGGCCTGGGCGAGCAGCATCCGCAGCACGAGCACGATGAGCGCGACTCCCAGAATGGCCAGGCCAATCCCGCCCATGATGAGGGTGACGCCCGGGTCGTCCCGCTGCCCGGGCGCATTCAGGGCCGTGACCGCGAACCACACGAGAGCAGCCGCAACGATCGCGCCGATGATGGCGTCCACGTACCGGAAGGCGGCGTGGGAGAACACGGTTCCGCGTCGCACCATCGTTACCAGTCGCCATACACACACCAGGGCGACCTGGGCCGTCCCGATGCCCAGGATCGTGATCACGCGCAGCGGCGTCAGCGGAAGCGACCCGTCCTCCGGGTCACTCCCGCTGACCAACGCCCACACCATCAATGCCTGTACGAACACGGCGCCGGTGAGCACCACCACGAGCACGGCGCGCAGCGCGCGCACTGTCAGCTTTCCCATGACCCATCCTTCCATCGAACCACGATGGGAATCTATCGAATATCGATAGATGAAGCAAGGGTCGGGCCGGAGGGCGGGCGGCGGATTCGCACCATGGCGGGATACCGCCGCCCCTCCCACGGCATGGCGCGATGCGAAGGTTCTCAACCTTGCCGAAGTCGACCTCGCTCAGCCGCAAATCGGACACTGTGCGACTATGCCGAAGCCTTGCCCCTCATCCCCCCCGCCGCGAATTAGAGGCCGGGGCGCGGAAGTGCGAAGTGATACCGATGAATAGCCGATATCGAGCAAGAGGCGTCAATGCCGCTTGCGTGCGGGCGAATTGGTCTCAGAAATTCCTCGTATATCGGGCGGCGAAACGGTGGCGAACGGCATCTTCAGGAATGCATGGCCCGCGCGTCTCACCGGCGTACGGGGCGCGGCCACCGTCGCGATCGCCAGCGCGCTCTGGCCGCCGAGGCCTGACGGCGGAGCCGGCTCCCACCTCGCGATCAAGCACTTGCGCTCAGCGAATTTGAGGATCCCGCAAGCCCTGACAACGGCATCCGTATACCGGAGACCAGATCAACTGAGATTCCCGCACCCCGGAACCCCAGCACCCCAGTTGATCTGGTCGTACCTCATCACAGCCGGGTGTGCGGTCCAGATCCCCTTCGATGGGACAGCAGGTCGCCCCGCAGGGTCTGGCCTGGTCAGGAAGCAGCTGAATGGAGGCGCTCTCGCCGCTGAGTCGGCGGCGGTGTCGATGAGCTGGACCGGGTCAGCCTGCCAGTTGGGCGCGGGCCAGCGCGTGTGCGCGGCCGAGGGCGTCGGCGGCAGCGCAAGGGATGTCCGGCTGCACACCGACACCCTCCCAGTTCGTGCCGGAGACCGGGTTGACGGCACGGCCCACAGGGATACTGGCCTCCAAATGCGGGTGCACCGTCCAGCCGTCCCGCGGATGCGCGCCGCCGCGGGTGGGCTCGCCGACGATTACGGCGCGACCGAGCTGCTGCAGGTCGTACGCCAGCTCCTCAGCGGCAGAGAAGGTGCTGTCGCTGGACAGTACGTACAACGGCTTGCTGCCACCGAAGCGGGCGCCGGGGACGTGCGGCAGGCTCCAGGACTGCTCGACGCGCTTGCCGCCGTGCCAGTGCATGGTGTTGAGGTGGGTGCGCTCGTCCAGCAGGTGACTGCAGACGAAGGCGACCGTGTCCGGGTCGCCGCCCTCGTTGGCACGAAGGTCCACGATCAGCGCCTGGGCGCGGGAGGCCAGGGTGAGCGCGGCGCTCAGCGGTTCGGCGGCCCACTCCAGCGGAAACAGCATCGGTGCCAGTTCCAGTACGGCCACCCCTCCGTCGAGCAGTTGCACCCGGGGCGCACCGCCCAGAGAGGAGTCGAAGTCCCGGCGCATGGCGTCCAGGTTGGCCGCCCCCTTCTTGGAGGGCACAGGGGTGGCGTGGTGCTTCAGCCTCAGGTGCCGGTCGCCGTTGACGGACTGCAGGTCCGCGGTGACCAGCCGGGCGAGCTCCTCGGCGTCGTCGACGTCGTAGGCGCCCTCGGTGAGGCGGCGTTGCAGCAGGCCGGTCAGCTGCTCGGCTATCTCGGGGAAAACGTAGTGCTCGGTCAGCAGCCGGGCCGTCTCGTCGATGACAGGGGCCGGCGCAAGCTTCGTCTGAGTCGTCATGGCAGGGAGTAGAGCACTGCCCCAGCTTGCGGCGCAGCTCGACGCGGAGAAGGGCAACGTGGCCCAACTGGTCGATGAGGCCGAGGAGGATGCAGAGGACCAGCCCGTGCACGGTGTATTGGTGGCGCTCTGTCAGCAGACCCTGATGTCGAAGGACAGGCATGCCGCAGCCAGGTTTCTGCGGAAGTGGGAGGTGGCCTTGCTCGGAGCGGCGTTGGCTCGCCTTGTTCGTTACGGCGTGTTCGTGAAGGAGCGGCGGTAGGAGCGGGGCGGCACTCCCCGGCGGCGTACGAACTGTTCGCGCAGGACGGCCGCGCTTCCGTATCCGACGCGGTGGGCGATCTCCTCGACCGGCAGGTCCGTGGTCTCCAGGAGCTCTTCGGCGCTGCTCAGACGCAGGCTCCGCAGCCAGGCGTGGGGGGTGGTGCCGGTCGCGGCGGTGAAGCGGCGGGCGAAGGAGCGTTTGCTCATCACGGCACGCCGGGCCAGTTCCGAGACAGGAAGCGGCTCATGGAGGTTCTCGCGGGCCCACGCGAGTACCTCGGCGAGACGCTCGTCGCGGCAGTCTTCGGGGACGGGGGCGGCCAGGTACTGGGCCTGCCCGCCGTCGCGGTGGGAGGGCAGCACCACGTCCCGGGCAACGGCGTTGGCCATCGCGGCTCCGTGCTCCCGCCTCAGCAGGTGCAGGCAGAGATCGAAGCCCGCGGCGGCTCCCGCGCCCGTGATGATGCGTCCTTCGTCGATGTAGAGGGCGTCGGGTTCGACGGTGACGTTGGTGTGGCGGCGGGCGAGCAGTTCGGCGAACCGCCAGTGGGTGGTGGCCCGCCGGCCGTCGAGCAGTCCGGCGGCGGCGAGCGCGAAAGCGCCGACGCAGTGGGCCGCGACCAGTGAGCCGCGCTCGTGTGCAGCCGACAGCGCATCGAGCACGGCGGGAGCGGGTGGTGTGCGGAAGCCGGCCCATGGCAGGGCGATCACCAGATCTGCGGAGGCGAGCCGGTCCAGGCCGTGCGTGATGGTGAGCGGCACCCCGAGGTCGGTGGGGACCGGCCCGGGCCGGTCGGTGCACAGGGCGAAGTCGAAGCCGGGCAGTGTCGCGCCGTGCGGGCCAAAGACCTCGGTGACGATGCCGACGGCGAGCATGCCGACTCCGGGCGGGGTGTACGCGGCGACGGTCACGAAGGGAGGCACACGTGCAGTGTGGCACTAATCCTGCGATCAGTGGCAGCTGTGCCCCTCGTGAACGACCGGCCTGCCCGGAAGGATTGAGGCCATGACAGACGCACCGCTCGGCCGCAGCGCCGTGTACACGATCCTGACCACCGGATATGTCGGCTCCACCGGCCCCGGAGTCGCCGCCACCGTCTCCTACATATCCGACGCCGGCCGGCATGTGATCTTCGACCCGGGCATGGTGGCGAGCCGCGACCACATCCTCGCCCCGCTGGACGAGTTGGGGCTCGGCCCCGACGACATCACCGACGTGGTGCTCAGCCACCACCACCCGGACAACACCTTGAACGTGGGCCTGTTCGGACGGGCCCGGGTGCACGACCACAAGGTGGAGTACCTCGGCGATCAGTGGAGGAACCGGGATGCGGAGGGTTACGAACTCACCCCGTCGCTACGGCTGATCCGCACCCCGGGCCACAGTGCCGAGGACATCACACTGCTGGCGGGCACGGACTCGGGCGTGGTCGCCTTCGCCGGTGACCTGTGGTGGCACGCGAACGGCCCGGCGGACGACCCAGTGGCCCCCGACCGTGAGGTGTTGCGCGCCTCGCGGCTCCGGGTGCTGTCCGTCGCGGACCTGATCGTGCCCGGCCACGGCGGCCCGTTCAGGGCCGACGACACCACGCCACGCTAGCCGCGTTGTCCGGTGTGGGCTGCCGAATTCCGTCCGGTCAAGCTTCGGCGACACGAACTGCCCCGTCGTCAGACTTCGCCGGCAGTCGGTCAAGGTTGACGGGTTCGGCGACGTGTGACCGAGCACACGGAGCGCGGCGCATTCACCGTGCCGCGGTCCGGCAGCGGCTGCGTGGCCCTCGCCCCGACCAGTCGATCTGAGCCGCTTGTTGGAGATCAGCAGCTCCTCCGAGGAGTCCCGCCACGTCCGCCGCAGCGGACGTCGAGCGGTGTCGGTTCAGCTCGGCGGCGCATCGTCGATCAGTGCCTGCTCCGCCGTTCTCAGCTTGAGCTCGGCGGCCTGGGCCGAGTCCTGGATGGATGCCGGGCGACTTGCTCCCGGCACCGGGATCATTGCCGGGGAGCGGGTGAGCAGCCACGCCAGGGCGATCTGCTGCGGGCTGACGCCACGTTCGGCTGCGATGCGGTGGAAGGCGGTGCCCGCGGAGGTCGGGCCCGACGGGCCGTCGAGGGAGCTACGGGCGATGCCGCCCAGTGGGCTCCAGGGCAGAAAGGCCAGGCCCAGCTCCGTACTCAGCCGCAGTTCGGGCTCGCTGCCGCGCACGGCGACGGAGTACTGGTTCTGGACGGAGACGAGCCCATCGCCGAGGATCACGTGCGCCTCGCGGATCTGGGCGCTGTTCACATTGGAGATCCCGGCGGCGCGGATCGTGCCGGCGTCGATCAGTTCGCGCAGTGCGCCGACGGAGTCGGCCCATGGCACGGCCGGGTCCGGCTTGTGCAGTTGGTAGAGGCCGATGGCCTCGACGCCCAGTCGCTTCCGGGATGCCTCGGCGGCGCGCTTGAGATGTCCGGGAGTGCCGGTGACCGTCCAGGTGCCGTCGCCGGGGCGGCCGCGGCCGCCTTTGGTGGCGACGAGGACGCCGGAGGTGTCGCTGCCGTAGCGGGCGAGGGCGCGGGCGATGAGGAGTTCGTTGTGGCCCTGCTCGTTGGCGTGCCAGTGGTAGCTGTCGGCGGTGTCGATGAGCGTGACGCCCGCGTCGAGGGCGGCATGGATGGTGGCGACGGCCCGTTCCTCGTCCGGTCGTCCCTCGATGGACAGCGGCATGGCGCCCAGGCCGACGGCGCTGACGGTGGTGTTCCCGATGGTGCGGTATCGCATGGTGGGTCAGTTCCTCAGGTGGCTTGGGGGGCGGATGCGTTGAGGGCTTCGGCGACGGCGCCGGGCAGCCAGTCGGTGGTGCGGGAGAAGGAGAAGCCCAGTTCCTTCGCACGGGTGTTGCTCATGGCGTAGTGGCGGTCGAAAGAGAAGGGCGAGGCCTCCTCCCCCGCGGCAATGGTCCGGTACACGGGTTCCCGGCCGGTCTGCGCGCCGATGACGGCGGCCAGGCCGCGTACGTCGAGCAGTTCGTCGGAGCAGGCGTTCACCGGGCCGGTGAAGTCGGTGGCCGTGGTCGCCCACAGCAGCAGGTCCGCCAGCTCCTCGTAGTGGATGAAGACCGTGGGCAGCGCCTCGGCGTGCACGGCGATCTCCGTGCCCTGGCCGATGCGTTCGACGTAGTGCGCAAGGCGGCCGGTGAACTCCTGCACGCCGCCGCCGAGCACATGGGCGCTGCGCACGGAGGCGAACGCGAAACCGCCGTCCCGGGTGTAGACGGCCTCCGCCTGGCGCTTGCCCTCGGCGTAGTGGGCTTCCAGGTACGCCGCGTCGTGCCAGGGCAAGTCCATCCGCACCAGCCAGGCGGCGGGGTCCACGATGTCTTCCGGCACAGGTGTGCCGTACGGGACGGCGGGCAGTGCGGCGGTCGCCGGGTCGTACACCTCGATCGTGGACGTCATGACGTACCGAGCGGTGCGGCCGCGGAAGGCGCGGGCGGCGATGGCGGCCTGCACGGGGGTGTAGCAGACCTGGTCGACGACCACGTCGAAGGTGCGGGAGCCGAGAGCGGCGGCCAGGGCGGTCTCGTCATCGCGGTCGGCGACGAGTTGCTCGACACCGGGAAGTGGCGGGGTGGAGCCGCGGTTGATCACCGTCACCTGGTGCCCGGCGGCCAACAGGCGCTGGACCAGGAGCTTTCCGAAGTACCGGCTGCCGCCGATGACACAGATTCTTTGCATGCCCCCACCCTGAAGGTCTACCGTCACCAGCAGAAGTGCCGACTTACTGGATACGCGTTAAGGAATACTGTTGATCGATGTGCAGCGGCTTCGCGTACTGCGGGCAGTGGCGGAGCACGGCAGCTTCAGCAAGGCGGCAGCAGCCCTCCTCCTCACCCCCTCGGCCGTCTCCCAGCACGTGGCCGTCCTGGAGCGCAGCCTCGGAGCGCAGGTCGTAGCGCGCAGCACGCGCGGGGTCATCCTCACCCAGGCCGGTCGGATCATGGTCCAGGCCGCCGAGTCGGTAACAGCGGAGCTTGCGCACGCGCAACAGCAGGTCGACCGGCTCGGTACGGGACGCACGCAGCTCACCGTCGCCACGTTCACCAGCGGCGGCAGGCTTCTGCTGCCCGGCGCCCTCGCCCGGCTGACGGCAGCCCATCCCGACACCGTGCTCCATGTCAGGGAGGGCGAGCCCGAAGCCAGCCTGCCCCTGGTCCGCCAGGGCGCCGTGGACCTCGCACTCGCCTATCACTTCGACGGCCCGCTGCCCGGCCAGGTGAGCCAGAACTCCAGCATGCAGTGGACTGCGCTCTTGAAAGACCCCTTGCACGTCGTGCTCCCCGAGGGCCATCGGCTGGCCGACCGCGCCGCGCTCGACATTGCCGAGCTGGCGACCGAGCCCTGGGTGCTCGGCTGCCTCAAGACAGAGGCGTACCTGCGGCGCTACGCCGAGCGCGCCGGCTTCAAGCCGGAGATGCGCGGCACGACAACCGACTACTTCTTCGCGCGCTCGCTTGTCGCCGCAGGCATGGGGATCTCACTGATCCCCTCCATCGCGCTGGCCCCGGAGGTGCCGGGCGTGCGCACCGTCCCGATCAAGGAGCCGGGTCCGACCCGGCACATCGGCGTTGCCACGATCAGCCGCCGCCGCGACCACCCCCAGCTCGCGACCCTGATCAATGCTCTCCAGGAGCAGGCAGCAGCAGTGGACGACACCTGACCGCGGGCCAGGTCGACTGAGATTCCTGACGGACCCGCATCTCAAGTCTTCCGGTCAACCCAGGTCGGAGCCTCTCCCACAGACCAGATCAACCGAGATGGAACAGAACACCGACTCAGGTCCGAGGCAAAAACGCGAGAGCCAGCCTGGAGCCTTCTGTTCGGCCGGCATCTCCTCCGGCTCCCGGCGCTCGCGTTCGTCGGCATGGAGGAGCGCCGCGACGGCCCGGCTCTGGCAGTCGTCGCACAAGTGTGGGTGGGAATCCCTGCGGGCGTTCCAGTCGGCCGGCTGGACCACCTTCCAGTGCGGCGCAGCTGCAGCAGATCACCGGGTACGCACAGGCTCAACCTCCATCGCGCAGGCCTGGCTATGGCTTTGGTGCGGACCTGGCAGCTTCCTGGAAGAGCTTCACGTCCGTACAGCCATGCCGGGCCGCAGACCGCTCGGCGAAGTCCCGCAGGGCCGCTCGCGCGTAGCGAAGCTGCGGCTTGGGGTCGTCGTCGTATGCGCGGTCGTCGATCGCGAAGACCGCCTGCCGCGGTGAGCCAGGGCAGGTTGCCTCAGCCCGGAAGAGAAAGTCCGTCAGGAGCGGGTCGGTCTTGGGGAGATCCCTCGTAGTCTGCGTCTTGAACCGCTGGTCATCAGCGAAGGTTCCGTAATAGGCGGACAGGCGGAACAGGGGCCGGCCCTTGTCGTCGATCAGCAGGCAGTCCTCGACGGGCGCGTGGCCCACGGCGGTCCCATGAGCACGCTTGATCCGCCAGCCCGGTGTGATGCCCGCACACGTGCCGCTCGCCCCGGCGAGACCCGGCGCATCCTGGTACGTCTCCCGCCCGTAGTCGAGTGGCTCAACTCGCCCTATGCGGCCGCCGGAGCGGGCATCACAGCCGTACTCGTGGGCGGCAGCCTGCGCGGTCCGCGTCGCGAACCGGGCCAGCCGCACGCGCTGTGCTGCCTCCTTGTACGGACGCGATCCCCAGCTGCTCACGAACAACGACAGGCTGTCCCCGGCGCGCGGCCCCGCGGTGTTTCGGCATTCGAGGACGACGGTGGCCGAAGCGCCATCGTCGTTGAGATTCACCATGCCCGGCCAGCCCCCGCCGATGGGCACCGGAAGCGCAGCGGTGAAGGAGTTGGCCTGCCGCCCGGAGACGGTGTGCGGCCCCCACGCCTTGGAACGCCACTCCATCTGGACCACCGCCCGCTGCTCATATCCGCCCGGCCCGTCAAGCCAGCAGATGACAGGCGGGCTCGACCCGTCCGGGGACTTCCCACCGGCGGCGCTATGGCTCGTGTCGCCCCTGACGTCATCGGTGCCGAGCAACGCGCGCGCCTGGTCGACGGACACGGTGCCGTCGCACGCATCGGCCACGGACCTCTCATCGCGCCACTTCTCGTATCCGCCGCTGGCGAAGAACCATCCCGCCACAAGAACCGCGAGCAGCGTCAGCGCAGCGGCGCCGTACTGCATGCCCCGGTGTCGTTTCAGCCGTGCCCACCACTGCACCCTGCCACCCCCGCTTGGCTTGTCATGATCGCGCTAGCGACAGTAGCAGCGGAGCCCAGTTCCCTCCGTTGGAGTCAGCTCACCCCGCGGCGGTGGGAGACCCACCCCGTAGTGCCTGCAGCCGAGCTCGGTCTCAGATGTGACTGAGCGCCGCATTTGGCACCGCACGCCAAGTAGACGCTCATCGATGCATTTCGATGCGAAGTGAAGACCTACGCGGCTGGATCACGGCGCCATCATCAGGCAGCGCACCGGTACGGGTGATGAATTGAGTACAACGGCCATCGGACGCGCACGCGTACCCGCGAAGCTCGTACTGCGTCGTCCCGTCGTCGGCTTCGGGTGATTCGAAAGCAGAGACGAGCTGCGTGAGGTCTGCCCCCACCTGCGGCTACCGTTTCGGCCCTCGCAGGTCGGGGACGCATGTGGGATCGATCAGTGCTCTCCATCCCGCGCAAGGTCTGCCGGTGTTCCATAACGCCCATCCCGGCCCATGGGACGCAGCCACTATGGCCGACCGCTCCTCGTGGACCGGCGGGCCTCTAATGACCTGCGTACTGCCCGTGCGAGGTCTCGGGCTGCCGTATCCACGCGGCCAGTAGCCGAAGCGCCTCTTCGGAGCTGGAGCCTGCCTCGGCGGTGTAGACGCTCAGCCGCTGGTCCGGGTCGGCGGGCAGGGTGAGGGACTCGTAGTTGAGGGTGAGCGGGCCGACGACCGGGTGGTGGAAGTGTTTGCTGCCATGCGTGTGCCGATACACGTTCTGGTCGGCCCACCAGCGGCGGAAGTCCTCGTCCGTGATCGAGAGTTCGCCGACGAGTTCGGCAAGGAGTGGATCGTGGGGATGACGTCCGGCGTCGCGCCGGAGCGAGGCGACAATGTCCTGGGCGTGCGTGTCCCAGTGGGTATACAGCGAGCGGGCGGTCTCGTCGCAGAACATGAACCGCACCAGGTTCCGCCCGCGGTGCGGCAGCGCATCGAAGTCGGTGAGCAGCGCACGAGCCATCTGGTTGGACGCGAGTACGTCCAGTCGCCGCCCCAGCACAAGGGCGGGGGTGTGCTCGAGGATCCGGAGCAGGTCGCGCAGCCCCGGGCGGACCGGCTGCGGACGCGTCGCCGTGCGGCGGGGCCTGCTGCCTGTGGTGGGCTTGGCGAGCTGGAACAGATGGGTGCGTTCGACGGGATCGAGGCGTAGCGCGCGGGAGATGGCGTCAAGGACGGTCTCGGAGACGTTCAGTCGGCGTCCGCGTTCCAGGCGTACGTAGTAGTCGACGCTCACGCCCGCCAGTTGCGCGACCTCTTCGCGGCGCAGTCCTGGCACTCGCCGAGAGCCGCCGTCGTCGGTCAGGCCCGCCTGGCGCGGCGTGATCCGTGCCCGCCGAGAGCGGAGGAACTCACCGAGAGCTGTGTTGCGGTCCATGCCGTTCACGATAGGACCCAAGATCGCCGCGACAGCCCGCGAAAGGGGGACTGGCAGTCCCCCGGTCCGACTGTCCCCGGGGCGAAGCGGACCCCCCGGAAGCCGATCAGCAGCCGATTCCGGTGCTGAAGTGGAACGTGTCGAGACCGACCGGGGCCCAACACCGCCCCGGTCGGCTTCTGTTCGCATCGCAACGTAAGGAACTCCTGTGTCGGACACCAAGACATTCCTGATCACCGGCGTCAGCACCGGCCTGGGGCGCGCACTCGCACGCGCAGCGTTGGCCGCGGGCCACCGGGTGGTGGGCACAGTGCGCACGCCCGCCGACGCACGGGCCTTTGAGGCGCTCGCCGGCGAGGCGCACGCCCGCATCCTGGACGTCACCGACCACGACGCGGTGGACACGGCCGTGGACGAGACCGAGCGCGACCTCGGCCCGGTCGACGTACTCGTCGCCAACGCCGGGTACGGCCATGACGGCCTCTTCGAGGAGTCGTCGATGGACGACCTTCGCCGTCAGTTCGAGGTGAACGTCTACGGAACCGTGGCGGTGATCAAGGCCGTGCTTCCGCACATGCGGGAGCGCCGCTGCGGCCACATCATCGCCGTCACCTCGATGGGCGGGCTGATCACCATGCCGGGCCTCAGCTTCTACCACGGCAGCAAGTTCGCGGTGGAGGGCATCCTCGAAACGCTCGGCAAGGAGGTCGCCGATTTCGGCATCCGTGTAACCGCCGTCGAGCCGGGCAGTTTCCGGACCGACTGGTCCGGCCGCTCGATGATCCGCGCACCCCGTGCGATCGCCGACTACGACGAGCTGTTCGAGCCGCTGCGCGCCCGGCGCATCCACGGCAGCGGGCACCAGCCGGGCGACCCGGACAAGGCCGCGGCCGCGGTGCTGCGCATCGTGGCGGCCGATCAGCCGCCGACGCGCCTGCTGCTCGGCCCCGACGCCCTTCGGCTCGTCCAGGCCGGACGCGATGCCTTCGAGCGCGACATGCTGGCATGGGCCGAGCTGTCGGCCTCCACCGACTTCGACGACGTCAGCCGGTCCGCCTGACGTCACTCGCTGTCGGGCCCCCGGCACGGGGCCTCGACGGCGGCCGACATCACCAAGCCGGCCCGCTCTTGGTCCACCACAGCCGGCCCTGCTCGTAGCCGTTCACGCCACCCAGCGCCTCCTTCGTCGTTCCGCAGGGACGTCAAACTCTCCAGCACACAGCAGGCCGGCGCCAAGCTCGGTGACACCCTCTCGCTGGAGGGAATGCCGGCCTCAGCAGCAAGGGCACAGGCACCGTCACGGCCGACGTCGCGTTGAACCAGTACGAGGACCACGCCAAGCCTTCGCTCGACGCCTTCCAGGCTGCCCAAGGGCACCGCCTCGTCGCAGCGAAGTTCACGATCCTCAGCACCGGCGACGCCGCCTACGGCGACACCGGGAACATGGGGTCGAAGCTCGTCGACTCGACCGGGACGGTGTACGCCGCCAAGCCCGGCAGCCCCACCATCGGCGATTCCTTCGACCTCACCCTGAACCTCCCGCCGGGCGAGAAGGCCACCCGCTCGGTGATCTTCGACGTACCGGAGAGCGCGAAGATCACGGCCGTGCAGTACGAGATGAACGCGGCCGGCTTCGGCCTCCAACTCGACCAAAGCTGATCACTCCAGGCCAGTGGGGCGACGCTCCACAGCTCATTCCGGTCATGGAACGCCTCCGTGTTTGCCGCCTCGGTGGCGGACGCCCGCGCACGCGGCCCGACCATCTCGGCGACGACAAGGCGTACTCCTCCCGTCGCAACCGCAACTACCTGCGACGACGCCAGATCAAGCACACCATCCCCGAACCGAAGAACCAGCGGGCCAACCGCCGGCGAAGGGGCAGCAAGGGCGGCCGACCCGCAGGCTTCGACAAGACGATCTACAGGCGAAGGAACGAAGTCGAGCGGACGATCGACGCGTTGAAGAACTGCCAGGCTGTGGCCACGAGGTTCGACAAGCGCGGCCACATCTTCCACGGCACCGTCACCGTCGCCTCGGTCCGACTCCGGCTCCGCCCGTAATGTCCCTCGGATCTAGTCGCCGGTTGTGCCGTCGAGCATCTCGCGCAGGATGTCCAGGTGGCCGTTGTGGCGGGCCGTCTCCTCGGTGAGGTGGAGGAGGATCCAGCGCAGGTCGACGTGGAGGCCGTTGCGGATGGTTCGCTGGGCCTGCTTGTCCAGGCCGTTCCCGGCGGCCAGTTCGCGGTACTGGGTGCTCTGTTCGGCGTATTCGTCGAGCAACTGCGCGAGCGGGAAGTCGACGGCGATACGCATCTCGCGGTCGGGGTCCTCATCGGTCCAGGGGCCCCGGTCTTCCTCGCCGAGGAAGACCGCTTGGAACCAGTAGTACTCGACCCAGCGGAGGTGGTTGATCACTCCGCTCATGGTCATCAGCGGTGAGCCCGGCAGGAGCGCCTTGCGGGCGTTCTCCGCAGAGACGCCATCACATTTGGCACGGGCGGTCTCACGTGCGTAGTCAAGAAACGTGGTGAGCTGGGTGCGCTCGTCCCACGCAGGTGGTGTGTCATCGATTCTGGTCATCGCGCGAAGCGTCTCCGATCATCGCGACCGATGTCGAGGTATTTATCGACGGACCCAACCTGTGTCACCTACGTCAGAACCTGGTCCGACTGGACCTACGTCGTCGCCTTCATCCTGGGCGTGTTCTCCGCATGATCGTCGGACATGATGCCGTTCCTGTGGGTGAGGAAGTCGGCGCGCCTGCCCATTGCCACTACCGACTCATTTCGCTCTCAGCTTGCGGCTTCCGGCTCGGTTCTTCGCGATGTTCCGTGTTTTCTTGGTGTTGGCCGACTCGGCGACCACGGCGAGTACGGCCGGCGACCTCGACCACTCGGCGAGGTAGCGCTGCATCCAGTCCGTGACCTCCGCCAACTCGGCCGGTGTCGGCACGTGACCGTCCTCGATGGACAGCCAGAACAGCCAGTCGTCGATGCGGCGGCGGATGAACTCGCGGAACGCCTCCGTCTTCAGCTGGTCGATCTCCGGCAGTAGTTCGGCCGACCACTGCCGGAACTCGGCAGGGCCGGTCACCTTCCCCGCGATCTCGTCCACGAGGGCGACCACCGCCGTCTTGGACCCCATGACGTTGGGGTCACGCAGGATCGTGGCGACAATCGCGCGGTCCCGGTCGCGGCTCCGCGAGGAAGCGATCACCGAGACCACGCGTAGGTACGCGGACGTCCGGACGTGCTCGTCCGCGACGGCATCGTCGACGTCCACGTCGACGATGCCGACCTCCGCCAGCAACTCGGCCACATCGGAATGCAATGTCATCGCTTCATCCCTACTCGTAGGGCCGGACTCCATATCGCGGGCATCTTCCTCTGGTCCGCACGCTGATCCAAACGAAACGGCCCAGCTCCGTAGTTGGCCCGATCGGCGATCTTCAGTCGTGATGCACCCGATGGACACTGACGGCATAGCCGCCGCCCTCGTAGGGGTGGGCGTCCCACGTCGCGAAGCGGTCGACGAAGGTGAGGCCGGCAGCGGCGCAGTGGGCGTCATACTCCGGCAGGGTGATGCCGGGCGCTACCGGCAAGTGGGCTTCGTCCAGGCCGAATCCGGCGACCATGAGGCCGCCCGGGCGCAGGCTCACGGCCAAGCGGCTGACCACCGCGGCCTCAGTCCCCGCAGCAAGGAGCGGGAAGATGTTGCCGGCGGCGACCACGAGGTCGAAGTCAGCGGCAACATGATGCTCAGCCGGGTCGAACGAGGCCAGGTCGGCCTGGATCCAGGGCAGTTGCGGTGCCTGCCTGCGCGCGACGGCCAGCATGGAAGCGTCGAGGTCGACGCCGACACAGTCGTACCCGAGCTCCGCCAACCGGATCATGACCCGGCCGGTACCGCACCCGGCATCCAGCACCCGCGCCCCGGCAGGCACCAACGCGGCGCACAACCGTGCCTCACCATGCATGTCCCTGCCGCTGCCGGCCAGGGCCGCGAACCGAGCGGCGTAGTCCTCTCCGGACGTCCCACCGGTCAGCTCTTCCCAACGGCTCATGACCCACAGGGTAGGCGAGCAGCACGCATGCCCGCTGGAACGGTCCGGGCACAGCGCGCCTGGCCCTGAGTATCGCCGCGTGAGTGCTGCCCTCCATGTCGAGTAGCACTGTCGGTCGTCAGCAGCAGTCGGCGCCCAGACCAGTTCTTCGGGCGCGTTGCACCGCCGCCTCTTAACGAGGCGCATGCGGCGCCGGCCAGCCCGGTGGGGCGATCTGAGGAAGCGCAAGCCGTCCGGGCGTGCCGTGTCGACAGCGAGCAGCCGACGTTGGCCTTGGCCGGGTCGGCTTCGGTGTCAGCTACGCCGTACATGTCGGGGGACGTTGTGGAGGGCGCAGATGTCGCCGGTGGGTGCGGCGGCGACGTTGTTGGCCTTCACGCTCACACCTTTGGTGTTCTTGCGTTCCCCGTCGGCAGCATTCGGTTCGGGGGGCTGCCGCCCTGTAGCGGACGGTCGCACAGGCGTTTTCAGTCACACAGGCGGTCTTCCATCACACAGGCGGTCTTCAGCGGCCGGCGCATGGGTCAGCGTCGGCAGACATCGGCTTGGTGTCCGCCGCCAGGCAGGAGGAGTACACGCGCGGCGGCGTGGGCCGCGGCTCCGTTTCCGGCCCCGCGCCCATGACGATGATCGCCCCGGCACCGACGACGGTCAGCCCTGCCAACGGGGCGAGCCAGGCACCGCGGCTCACCCATCGCCGCCGAAATGGTTGCGGAGCGCCTCGCGGCAGTCGTCCCCGGTCGCGCCCCGGACACGTGAGAAGGCCAGCACTCCGTCTTCCTCGCCTTCCTGCTCAGCCTTGGCCAGCTGCATCTCGATGTCCTCGATGTACTGGGCGCACTCGGCGCTGACGGGCTTCTCGGACGACGGGTCCGGTGCCGACGAGGCGTTCAGTCCGGCGGTGACGGCGAGGCCGACCGCGCTCAGCCCCGCCGCCCACACGACACCCCAGGTACGGCGGTTCATCGGTATCGGCTTGGGCACCACAGCATCCTACGAGCACCACGGCAGGCCGCAGCCGGAACACGGGACTTCCCCATCAACGACACCCCATGGCCGAACCAGCCGGCATCACCAGCCACAACAACCTCGACACGCCACAGCTCAGGCAACTCAGATGCCCAGGCTCTGGATGGTCTCCTTCACCAGACGGTTGCCCTGGGGGGCGTACCACGAGGTGCAGGACGACAGCTTCGCGACCGCCGCACCCAGCCACTCGGGATCGCCGAGCCGGTCCAGCGCTTTCGCCTCTGTGAGTTGGTCGAACAAAGCCTTCAGCACGATGGCGTGGCCGCCTGTGTAGCGGCCCTGGTGGTGGGTGTACCTCACCGACCAGTGCTCATAAGGGTGGCGCAGGATGCCGTACAGGGAACAGCCGTCCCGGCCCATGTCCGAGCCGGGCGCGAAAGAGCCGACGAGACCTCCGAAGCGGGTGAGGTGCCAGTTCCGGTAGCCGACCCGCGCCTTCAGTTCCACGAACTGGGACCACGGGGTGACAGACCGAGGCACCGGCTCGCTCGGCCCGCAGTGCTTGAGGCCTTCCGGCGTGAGAACCACATGCAGGCCGTCCTTGCGGTTCGGGTCCCCGATCACCCACCGGTCCCCCATCAGTCCCAGCGGCCCCAGGTGCCGCGCCATGGCATACCCTCCGGTTCTGCGATCGGCCCGAAACGGAACATAGCTCGGACGGCATCGAGGGTTCCCTCGACGCGGCGGGCGGCGGGCGGCGGGCGGTGGGCAGCCCGCGTGGATCGCCACGGGCTGACGTCTGATCGCGTCGAAGTGAACAGCAATCCGCTTGGGCCTGCCTACTTTTGACGTATGGAAAATGTGTCGCGTGATCTCGTTGTGCCGGACGGCGCGAATCCGCTGCTTCGGCTCTCGCTGGAGCAGCTGCGGCGTCGTACGAGCATGAAGTGGCGTACGTATCCGGACGACGTGCTGCCGCTGTGGGTAGCCGAGATGGATGTCCCGCTGGCGGAGCCGGTCGCCGAGGCGATCATCGACGCCGTGGCGCTCGGTGACACCGGCTATCCCGCCGGGACGGCCTACGCCGATGCGCTGGCCGAATTCGCCCGCAAACGGTGGGGCTGGGACGGGCTTTCCGTCGAGCGCACGGCGATCGTGCCCGATGTGATGCTCGGCATCGTCGAGATGCTCAAGTTGACCTCCAAGCCCGGCGACCCCGTCATCGTCAATTGTCCCGTGTACCCGCCCTTCTACCAGTTCGTCGGAAACCTGGACCGGCCCGTCGTCGAGGCACCCCTGGGGCCGAACCTGCGGATCGACTTCGCCGTGCTGGAGGACGTGTTCCGGCGTTCGGCACGGGGGGCGAACCGGCCGGTGTATCTGCTGTGCAGCCCGCACAATCCGACCGGAACCGTGCACACCGCCGCCGAGTTGACGCGGGTCGCGCGCCTGGCACGGGAGCACGGTGTGCGCGTCGTGGCGGACGAGATCCACGCCCCGATCGTGGCGGCGAGCGCTTCCTTCATCCCCTTCCTGAGCATGCCTGGAGCGGAGAACGGGCTGTCCCTGATGTCGGCGTCAAAGGCCTGGAACCTGGCCGGGCTCAAGGCCGCCCTCGCGATCGCGGGCCCCGAAGCCGCCGACGACCTCGCACGTCTCCCCGAAGAGGTCAGCCACGGCCCCAGCCATCTCGGCATCATCGCCCACACCGCGGCCCTGCGGGACGGAGGCGACTGGCTCGACGCGCTGCTCTCCGGCCTCGATGACAACCGTCGGCTGCTCGCCACTCTGCTGGCCGAGCACCTGCCCGCCATCGGCTACACGCCTGCGCAGGGCACCTTCCTGGCCTGGCTGGACTGCCGAAAGCTGGTCCTGGATGGCGACCCGGCCGAGGCCTTCCTCCAGCGCGGCCGCGTCGCTCTGAACTCCGGGAGAGCCTTTGGAACCGGCGGAGAGGGCTTCGTCCGTCTCAATCTCGCCGCCTCGCCGGCAGTGATCACCGAGGCGGTCCGGCGAATGGCCTCGGCTGTCATCTGAGCGTGGGCGCCACCGCCGCAAGAGGCTCTCGCAGGCAGGGCCGCCGCCGAGGGACTGCTGCACGAACGAGCCGGACGACTGCCCGAAGTGGCCCCCCGTGCGGCCAGGATGTAGCCCTTGGTGCTGCCGTTAACGCGCTGGCGCCCCGCTCCTTGCCTGCGGCTCGGTCTCACCTGCCCCCGGCTCGACCGCCGCCGGCAGGTAAGACCAACCGGTGCGGTTCAGCGGGTCCGGTAGCGCGCGTAGATCAGTCCGCTGTCGAAGGCACGCTCCTCGACCAACTTGAGATCGAGGCGCACGCCGTCGGGGAAGAACCGCTTGCCGCCGCCGACCACGCTCGTGGTGATGAACAGGTGGTACTCGTCCACCAGGCCGGCCGCGATCGCCTGGGCCGCGAGGTTCGGGCCGTCGACGGTGAGGTCGTGATCGGCCTCGGCCTTGAGCTTCCGCACCGCGTCCGGGTCGAAGGTCCGCTCGATCCTGGTCTTCGCGCTGGACACCGAATCAAGCGTCGTGGAGTACACGATCTTCTCCGCGGCCTTCCAGTCGCGGGCGTACTGCAGGATGTGCGGCGGCTGGTCGGGCTCGGTGTGCGCGGTCTCCCAGTAGACCATCGTCTCGTACATCCGTCGGCCGTAGAGGTACGTGCCGACGGGGCGGAAGAGGTCGTTGATGAAGGTATGCACCTCCTGGTCTTCGGCCCCGGAGCCGAGGTCGCCCTCCGCCGCCTCGGCGTAACCGTCGAGCGAGGTGATCATCGAGTAGATGAGCTTTGCCATGCGTCTCCTTCGGGTACGTGCGCGCCAGCCTGTCGGCGGTCCTGCATGGGTTGTGACCTCCGCACGACCCTGAACTCATCGAGCTCTCCGACAAACTCCGAGCAGCGGATGCCCCATTCGCGAAGCGAGTGGCCTACTAGCGGTCGGAGATCGTCATCGCGGCCATCGTGTTGTGCTGGGCGCGACGCGCAGGTGCCTGTGCCCGGCTGCGGTGAATACCCGAATCGGAGCGAGAGGCGTTAATTCCGCTTGTGTGCGGGTGAATTGATATCAGAAATTCCTCGCATATCGGGCGGCGAAGGGGTGGCGAACGGTGGCGGTTTATGCGGCTGCCGTCAACTGGCCGTTACGGCCGGGCATTTGCCCTAAGACTGTTCGGCGGGCAGGAACCACAGGACGCCATGCCGGGCCACGTCAGTCCGGCGGAATCCGGGTTCCAGGAACTCCATGCCCCGGACCGTCCCCCGCGGGCGGCCCGGCTGCTCGGGCCGGGGCAGCAGCGTGTCCGATCTGCACCGATCCTCGATGGGAGACCAGCGCACACACCGACCCCCTTGCACCGCGCTGACCTGCGATATCTAGTGACATCTTCAGGAATGCACGACCAGTGCGCCTCGCCGGTACACGGGACGGGCGTGGCCACGCCCGCGATCGCCTGCACGATCTGGCCGAGGCCTGACAGCGGAGCCGGCTCCGCCCCGCGATCAAGTCTCTGCGATCAGCGCATTTGACGATTCGGCATCCCCTGACAATTCCATTCGGAGAGAACACCATGCCTGACCCACGGAATGTCGCCACGCAACGGAATGTCGCCACTCAGACGACAAAACGAGTCGTCCGGAAGATGACATGTGCGGCGCGCACGGAGGCCGAATCAAATCGACGCTATGCATGGCAACACCTTTTGACACCCCAGGCCCCGGCCCCCGGCGCCTGGGCCGGGGAACTCGCCCAGCTTCCCGGAGCGTTCTCCCCCCGGTGGACCCTGGGCGAGATCGCCGCCAAGTACGACACCGTCACACAGATCATCGGCCTCGACGCCATGGACGAGACCGACGAGATCGACGAGACGGACCTCCTCGCCAGCCTTCTGGTCATCCGCGTGCTGCGCGACAAGTTCCTGGCCGACGAAGGCCGCATCATCGGCGCCGCACGCCGCAAGCAGGTGACCTGGCAACGTCTGGCCGACGCGCTGGAGCTGAAGAGCCGCCAGGCTGCCGAGCGCCGCTACCTCCAACTCCGCACCGACATCGATGAGGCGAGCGGCGACAGCCTCACCCAGAACGAACGCGTGGAGTACGCCCGGGCCCAACGCGACCGTCTCACCGAGCGCCTGTGGGCGACCCGGCACCGTGACGCCATCGTCGCGCTCGCCCGCCGCCTGGCCGCCATTCCCGACCTGCAGCAACGCGCCGACCGCTCCGGGAGGGCCGGCGACGTCAACTCCCGCGCGGCCTGGAACGCCGATCAGAGCGGTACGCCGCGACCGGCGCCTGTCCAGATGCCCTGGCCCGCCCAGCTCGCCGAGGCCGTCGCCGCCGAGGATGCCCACCGGGCCGCCGGACCGGTGCACCGCGTCTCGGACTTCGACCCCACGCGGCTGACCGCCGTCCAGCAGGCCAACCTGGTCCACCTGTTGTTCGGGCTCATCGGCTACGCCTTCGACGCCGGCTCGGTCGATCTCAGCGACCACCGCGACCTGGTCGCCGACATCGTCGCGTTGTACTCCGCCGCCGGCTCCGCTGCGCCCCGGGTTCCCGAGGACTACACGTCCGCTCCGCGTCAGGAGTAGTACGCCCCGCGCGGGGCAGGGCCCGGTTCGGCCACCGGATGCACCGCACGGGGCGGCAGAGAAGAACTTTCGTCTCGGGTGCACCCCTGGAAGCACCTGGCATCGACTACTTCAGTGAAGGGGCCCCCGCGGCCCGCCCCGACGATCCCCGGAGCGAAGGCGATGATCGGACCAGAGAGCGAGGGCGAGTGACCGGCCACCCACGGGCGGAGCACGATCCCGCCTTCCTCCACTTCTTCCGCAGGCACCTTCGGATCGGCATCGCGGTCGGGATACGTCTCGGGCTGCGGCGGGCCGATGCGGAAGAGGCCACGAACGACGCTCTGGCGACGGTCCACGACGGCTGGCAGACGATCGATCGCCCGGAAGCGATGTTCCACACCGTGCTGCGCCGCAGAGCCATCGAACGCCTCCGACAGGAGAACCGCAGGCTCGGCAAGGACAACCCGCACCGCACGGTCGAGGACGACGGCGACCAAGGTGTCCTGCCCCCGCACGACTTCGAGGACTCATTCGCCCTCATCGAGACGAAGCAGCAGCTGTACGAAGTCCTCGCCGGACTGCCGCACTCCCAGCGGGTGAGCCTGTATCTCGGCTCCTGGGGATACGGCCCCGAGGAACGAGCGGCCATCAAGGACATCCCCGTCAACACCGAGAAGTCGCACTACCGCAGGGCGACCGCCCGAGCGCGCACCATCATCGCCGCCCACTACCCGGACTTGATAAGGGAGCCACGAGCACCCAGGACGACGCACAAGGAGGCAGGGGAATGACATCGGACAGCGAGTTCCCGCGTCAGGACGGCACCACCCCTGAACTCCCACTCATCAAGCGACTCTTCAGGAGTCCCCCTCCGCCGGCCCAGGAGGCATTCGACCCCGGACCTGCCGACGACGCGATCGACGACACGCTGTACCCCGTGGCCCAGGAGCATCTGTGGGAAGAGCCGGGGCCTGACGAACTCCCCGAGGTCGACTACGAGAAGCACATGACCGAGGTCCTGCACCGGAGCGCCGAACTGCGGGCCCGGAGGGAGGAGACACAGGCCCTCGAGGAGGCCTTCGCCGCCCCGGCTGCCGAGCACAAGCCCCCCAGGCCGCGGGGCGGCACCGCGGTTGTGGCCCTGGACTCCGCGCTGGTCCCCGGCCCCGCCGAGCGCGCCGCCGAGTCCCGTGACGAGTCGTACCGCGCCACCGCAGGCTCCGGGGCGCGCCGTTGGAAGGGCACGCTTCGCCTCGGTCTGAGCTCAGTTCTCCTCATCGCGGCAGCCCTGGTGCCCTGCATCACCCTGGGAGTGATCCTTTTTCAGGGGTCGTCCATCGGCGCTTGGATCGGCGCTTGGATCGGCACGTGGATCGCCGCGGCCGGCGGGATTGTCGTCATCAGAGTCTTTGTGCTCGTCGAAACACTGCGATCCGTGCAGGACGGGGAGGGTCGTGGCAGGCGAGGTGCCCAGATGAGCCGGGCTCGCCACCTGAGTGACCGCCAAGCGCGGGCGGCCCGAGCCCACTTCTCCATGCCCATCCGTACGGAGGAGGACGACGTGAAGAAGCAGTCGTAGAAGGCTGCTCGCTGCCCCCAAGGTTCCTAGGCCGCCGAGGGCAGCGAGCGAAGCCGGCAGCCAAGCCGTCAAGAGCACGCCCAGCAAGAACGAGCCGTTGAAGGAGACCGCTATGCCGTCCAAGCGTCGCACGAAGCAGGACGCCGAGGCGATGGCGAAGCCGAGAAAGCACGAGAACCCCACCACCGTGGACTCCCCCGTCACTACCGTGGACTCCCCCGCCGCCCCGATGACAGGCAACGGGGCGGCGAACCCTGGCGGCGCGCGCCGAGTCGATCTCAGCTTTCCCCTTCCGCGCTCCACCGTCGTCTCCGGGGCAAGCGCTGTGACGGGCGGCACCGGCCTCACGGTGGCCATCGCCACCGGCAATGTCGAGCCGATCTATATCTGGCCGTGCATCGCTCTGACCGCGCTCGGCATGGCCTATGACCTCGGCCGCCGCATGATCGACCGGCGGAAGACCGACAACGGCTCCGGCGGGACCGGCCCAACCAGCATGTAGCCACGTTCCGAAGGCCCCCGCGCAGGGGCCTTCGTACCCCACCCGTGGCCGCACCGCCACGACAGCTGCTCACGTACTCAAGTACGCGTACTCATGTGCGGCCGCAGGGCACCCCCAAAGATGCACCTATGGCGCGAACCTCCGGTGAGGAAACGGCGAATGACCACCTGCGCGAGGTGCGTTCCGGGCTTCTCCTCCCTCCGCGCCCCCAGGCCCCCCTTGCCGAAAGAGACATGCATGAGTCGCGACCTGCACATACGAGCTGCCACTCCCGAGGACCTGGTCTGGATCCACGAGTTGAGGCACCGCGTGTACGCCCAGGAGCTCGGTCAGCACACGCCGCAACCGGACCGGCGGTTGTACGACGCGCTGGACGGCGAGAACGTCTACCTTGTCGCGGCCCGGGGACCGGTCCGCATCGGCTTCGTCAGCCTGACCCCGCCGTGGCTGGGCCGCTACGGCCTCGACAAGTACCTGACCCGCGACGAACTGCCGCTGCTGTCCGAGGGGGGAGTTTTCGAGGTACGCATCCTCACCGTGGAGCCGCGCTGGCGCAGCACCGCGGTGGCACCACTGCTGATGTACGCGGCCCTGCGCTGGATCTCCTCGCGGGGAGGCCGCACGGTGGTGGCGATGGGCCGCACCGAACTGCTCGACATGTACCTGGCGGTCGGCCTGCGGCCCCTCGGGCGCACCGTTCGCAGCGGTGCGGTGACCTTCGAGGTACTGACGGGCGAGGTGGCCGGGCTGACGCAGGTCGCCACCAGCCGGTACCGCACCGTCCTGGAGCGGTTCGGCTCCCTGGTCGACTGGCAGTTGGACATGGAAGGGTCGCCCGGGCCGGACGGTTGTGAACACGGCGGCGCCTCCTTCACCGCCATTGGAACGGACTTTCGCACCTTGCACCGGCGCCACGAGGTCGTCGCCGCCGACGTGCTGGACGCCTGGTTCCCGCCCGCTCCCGGTGTAGGTGCGGCGCTCACGGAAGACCCGGCCTGGTCCGCCAGAACCTCGCCTCCCACCGGCGCCGATGGCCTGCTGTCCGAACTCGCGAAGGCCCGGGAACTGCCGATGGAGACGCTCGTGGCCGGGGCCGGCTCGTCGGACCTGATCTTCAGAGCGTTCGGCCGGTGGCTGACCCCGGAGAGCAGGGTGCTTCTGCTGGACCCGGGGTACGGCGAATACGCCCATGTCACCGAGCGCGTGATCGGGTGCCGGGTGGACCGCTTCCGGTTGCACCGCAGGGACGGGTGGCGGATCGACTTCGCCCGGCTGGCCTCCGTCGTCGGGGCGGGTCGCTACGACCTGGTGGTCGTGGTCAACCCGAACAACCCGACCGGACGCCACGCATCCGCCGCCGAACTGCGCACCCTGATCGCGGCCGCCCCGTCCGGGACCCGCTGGTGGATCGACGAGGCCTACCTCGGCTACGTGGACCTGGCGGAGTCGCTCGCCCCACTGGCCGTGGTGGACCCGCGGGTCGTGGTGTGCACCTCGCTGTCCAAGATGTACGCGCTGTCCGGCGTGCGGGCGGCCTTCCTGGTGGCCGAACCCGCCACCGCGGCGCTGCTGCGCCGGTGGACGCCGCCCTGGGCGGTGAGCCTTCCCGCGCAACTCGCCGCCGTGGCTGCCCTGCGGGACCCCGCGTACTACCGCGCCTGCTGGCTGCGCACCCACACCCTGCGCCGTCAACTGGCCGCCGATCTCGCCCAGGTGGGCAACACCGCCGTGGTCGAGGAGGGCGTCGCGAACTTCCTCAACATCACCCTGCCGTACGACGGACCGAGCGCTGCCCGCCTGGTGCGGGAGTGCCGCCGGCACGACGTCTACCTGCGCGACCTGTCGCCCCTCTCGCCGCAGTACGAAGGGCGTACCGTACGCATCGCGGTCAGGGACACGGCGGAGAACGCGCGCATCATTGCAGCGTACGGAGCCGCGCTGGAGACGCTGCGGCCCAGCTCCCCCTCGCGGCGGGCCCCCGAACCCCGGTCAACGCCGCCGCCGGGTACGCCCGGTGATCACCGTCACCTCCCTCGCGCCCTTCCTCGGCGGGGCCCTGGCCCTCGGCGGGATCGCCGCGGCACTCTCCGGGCGCCGTGAACTGCTGGTCCGCTGGTGCTGCTGGGCGGTCGGCGTGCCCCTGGTCGCCGGTGCGTTCTGGTGGGGCAGCCCGGGGGTGACGGCCCTCGCGCTCGTGGTCGGGGTGGTCGCGGCGATGGAGTTCGGCGGGCTGATGGGTATGTCCCGGCCGGACAGGGCGGTACTGGCCGCTGCCATCACCGGCGTGGTGCTGACCTCCTGGCTGGCCCCTGGACACGAGGTGCGGGCGGTGGCAGTCGGCGCGCTGGCCATCGCCGCGGTCCCGCTCCTGTCCGGTGACTCCACCCACGGTCTGCGCCGGCTCGGGACCGGTCTGCTCGGACTGGTCTGGCTGAGCGTGCTCGCCGCCCTGGCACCGCTCGGCGCGACCGCACTCGCCCTGTTCGTCGCTGTCTCGGTGGGCGACATCGTCGCGTACTTCGCCGGACAACGGCTGGGCGGGCCACGGCTGTCACCGCTCTCCCCGGCCAAGCGGTGGAGCGGAACCCTCTCCGGTGCCGTGGCCGCCCTCGGCGTGCTCGCCGCGCTGTCCGCGCTGAGCTGGCAAATGGCAGTCGCGGTGGCGGTCGGCGCCCCCGCGGGGGACCTCCTCGAATCCATGGTCAAGCGGGGAGCGCAGGCGAAGGACTCCGCTCACTGGCTGGCCGGCTCCGGGGGCCTGCTCGACCGAATCGACTCGCTCCTCCTCGCCCTGGCCGTCCTTCTGCTCCTGCGCTGACCCAGGGAAAGGCTAGGGGCGCTGCTTCAAGCGGTCGACGATCGCCCAGTCCACCACGTGGGACAACTGGATGTACGTCTTGTCGCCCGACGCCGAAGTCCGCTCGTCCCGGAAGCCCAGGAATTCATAGGATTCCGGATCGAAGATGAGGTACTTGCCCCTCGCGAACGGACTCTTGGGGTAAGCAATCCCCACCCCAGTGCGCCCGGCAGAATCCTTCACCCCCGGAGTCGCTTTGACCCCGGGCACCAGGGCCAGCGCCTCGTACGCGGCGGGACGCAGTCCCTGGGGCAGCACCGGCCACTTCAGGAGCTCGCCGAGCATGAAGTAGGCGTCGTACCAGTCGTGTGTGGTGAAGTCGCTGATCGGCTTGCTGGACGTTCCGACGCCGATGATTTTCGGGATGAGCTTCTTCGGGTGGGTGGGCAGTTTCTTCAGCTTGCTCCACTCCCGAGGCGGCCACACGCCCTCGCCCTTCCCCATGGGCTCCTCCCACATCACCCGGCCGAGCTCCATGGTCAAGGAGCGCTTGGAGCCGTCCACCGAGTCCCAGTTCACATCCTCGTAGGTCTTGACCGCGCCGGTCTTGCGCTCCGTCTCCTTGATGACCCGCTTCGAGTAGATGAACTGGTCGTCGCGCGGCGCCACGGTCTTCTCGTGCTTACCCGTATGCACTGCTGCCCCGTTCAGTACCGTTGCGGCGCTGACGTTGCCCATCCGCGGGGTCGCCGTGCCCGATTGGCGGTCGGCACGGTCGGGGCGACCGCCCTCGTCTGCGCCGCCCTCGGTGATCAGTACCGCCGTTCCCGTCACCGCCACAGCGGCCACGGCGGCTGTCGCGAGGCGGAGCGCGTGGCGGCGGCTGGGGCCGGCGTCGGTGTGCCGCTCCGCGCGCGCCATCGTGTTCAGCAGTCGGTGGCGGGCCTTCGCTCGGGCCGGTTCGGTGAGCGGGGCCGCGTCCGCGTCCCAGTCCCGCAGGAGTTCGAGTTCGTCACTCATGGCCGGATACCTCTCGCAGTGTCGTTGGATCGGATCCGCCCAGCGCTTCGCGTAGCTTGCCGCGAGCCCGGTGCAGCCGTGATCTGACCGTGCCGATGGGGACCCCTAGGGCCTGGGCCACCTCCTCGTAGCCGAGACCGCCCCACGCCACCAGCAGCAGCACGTCCCGGTGCCGCGCGGGCAGTGCGGCCAGTGCCGCTGCCAGCTCGCGGCCCACGGCCTGCGCCCCTACCCGGGCCGCAGCACGGTCGGCCAGCGGCTCCTCGTGATCGGCCGGAGCCGGGATGCGGGCCAGGGCTTTGAAGCGGCGTGCCTCGGCCCGCCGGTGTCGGCCGACCAGGTTGGTCGCTATGCCGAACAGCCAGGGCCGGGCGCCATCGCCCGTGGCTCGCGAGGGGTCGTAACGGTGCCGATGCTGGAAAGCGGTGGTGAAGGTCTCCGCCATGAGGTCGTCGGCCGGCTCGCCGCCGAGCCTACGAGCCAGATACCGATGTACCGCTTCCGCGTATCGGTCGAAGAGCACAGCGAATGCCTCGGGCTCGTCCCGGGACCGTGCGATCACCGAGGCATCACTCTCCGCCCCCGTGCGGACGCCTGGCGGCTCGACGGTCATCGGGGCTCCTCTCGTTCAAGGGAACATGCTTCGAAGGTTTGGGCTTTCATCTCTCCTTCGCCGCTCGCCCCCGGCGAGTTCCCTCGGGCTCCAGGCTCCTGGAGCCGGGCAGACGACGGCGACTTCAACAGCCGGACGGTTTCAGCGAGTTGGAGCTTCCGGACGGGTGCGTGAGACGTGCGTGGGACGATCGGGAAACAGGCCACAAGGAGAGGAATTCCATGGGGGGCAAGGGTCGGCTGCACGTCAGTGCGGAACTGGTGGGCGTGCTGGAGCGGATCGACGCGCTCGGCGGGATGCTCGATGAACGGGCCTATGCCGCCGAGGAGTTGGGGATGCTGGCGGAGGACACGGCGCGGGCGCTGCTGGACACGGGGATCGTACGGGCCGAGCTCCCGCTGAGCCTGGGCGGATACGAGTTCGCGCCGCGGCAGCTGATCGAGACGGCGGTGCGGGCGAGTTACAACGACGCCGCGGCCGGGTGGACCATGTTCGCGCTGCAGACGATGACCGGGACCACCGCGGCGTACCTCGCCGCGGACGCGGCGGCCGAACTGTTCCCCGACGTACCGAACGGGAAGTACGCGCTGCTCTCCGGGCACGGCACACGCCCCGGCCGGGCCGTCCCCGTGGAGGGCGGCTACCGGGTCAGCGGCCAGTGGCAGTTCGCCTCCGGGATGGCGCACGCCACCCACATCCACAGCGCGATCCAGGTCGAGGGCACCGGTGAGCTGCGGGTCCTCGCGATGCCGAAGTCGCAGGTGACCCTGGACGGCAACTGGGACGTACTCGGACTGCGCGCGACACACAGCATCGACTACCACTGCACCGACGTGTACGTACCGCACGAGTACACCTACGTCGCGACCACGGACACCCCGGTCAACGGCGGCGCCGTCTACCGCCTCGGCCTGGTCAACATGTCAGCGATCGGGCACACGGGCTGGGCCCTCGGCGTCGGCCGGCGGCTCCTGGACGAGCTGAAGCGGGTCGCGGCCGCGCGGACCGGTTCGCGGGGTGCCGCGGTCGACACCTCGCAGTTCCACGCCGAGTACGCGACGGCTGAGGCCAGGCTTCGGGCAGCCCGGGCCTGGGTGAACGACGTCTGGCAGGACGTCGAACAGACCCTGGACCAGGGCGATTTGCCGAGCACGGAGCAGGACACCCTGATCCGTCTCGTCCTGAACCACACGACCTCGACCGTGTACGAGGTGGGCCGCACCGTACACCGCTGGGCCGGCTCGGCGGCGATCCGCCGCGGCCCGGTCGACCGCTTCCTGCGCGACCTCGGGACGGGCACGCAGCACATCACGTCGAGCCCGGTCGTGCTCCAGAACTGCGGCAAGTGGCTGAGCGGTGCCCAGCCGGACGCCCGGTGGAGCTTCCTCGACCTGACCTGACCATCCGGCCCGCGCCCCCGGGGCCGGCCCCACCAGGGATCCGGTCCCCGTCGCCGCCGTGCCGTTCATTTGAGCCGGACAGCCGGACGGCCGGGCTCGTGACCGGTCGGCTCGGCCGACGGCTTCTCAGTCCGAGCGGACGCGGACGGCGTGGCCGACTGCTGTTCGGCAGGTGTGGACTATCCCCTCACTAGCGGCCGGCAGCCCGGGTCCGCGTGTCCCGTTGCGCGAGGACCAGCAAGGTCCACCTCAGCGCGGACGGGCCGCGCCGATGACCGGGGCCGGCTTCTGCTGTCCCTGCCGCACCGCGTGCCCGGCTCGCCGCGCCCGCGTCACCGGGTGACCATGGAGGCGAGACCGGCCCTGGGGCCAGGTACTGGAGGATCTCGTGGCGCACACCCACACGACCGACGTACTGATCGCGGGTGCGGGCCCCGTCGGGCTGAGCGCGGCCGCCGAGCTCCGCCGCCATGGGGTGCGCTGTCGCCTCGTCGACCGTTTGCCCGCCCGCCTTCCCTACGCCAAGGCGGTCGGTATCCAGCCGCGCACCCTGGAGATCTGGGATCGGATGGGGCTGGCCCGCGCCGTCATGGAGACCGCCGTCCCGATGCGGGGCCAGTTGATCTATGTCAACGGCCGGGAACGGGCGCGGATCGAGCTTGAGCTGCCGCCCGAGGTTCCCTACGGATTCGCCGCGCTGCCGCAGTACGAGACCGAGCGGCTGCTCGAGGAGTACGTCGCCGGCCTCGGCACGGTCATCGAGCGCGAGACCGAGCTGCTGTCGTTCGCTCAGGACCCGGATGGGGTCACCGCCCGGCTGCGCACCGCCTCCGGCGTCGAAGAGGAGTTCCGCGCGGGCTATCTGATCGGCTGCGACGGAGCGCACAGCACCGTACGCAAGGGCCTGGGCCTGTCGTTCGAGGGGGCGGCCTTCCCCGACGAGTACATGCTGGGCGACATCGAGGCCGACTGGGATCTGCCGCACGAGTACGGCATCCGGTCCACTCACCAGGCCGACGACGGCTCCACAGATGACCTGCTGGTCTGCATCCCGCTGCCCGGAACGGGCCGCTACCGCATGTCGGCGCTGGTCCCGCCCGAACTCTCCACCAGGACGACGGACCGGGGGCCCGCACAGGATGCCGGCATCGCGCACGGCCTGGAGGGCGGCCGTGCCCCGGAGCTGTCCCACCTCCAGGCCGTCGTCGACCGCCTCGCACCCCGCCCCGCCCGGCTGTCCCGGATGCGCTGGTCCTCCGTCTTCCGCATCAGCCACCGCATCGTCGACCGCTATGGCGACGGACGTGTCTTCGTCGCGGGCGACGCCGCCCACATCCATCCGCCCACCGGCGCCCAGGGCATGAACACCGGCATCCAGGACGCCTGCAACCTGGCCTGGAAGCTGGCGCTCGTGGTCCGGGGCGAGGCCGGGCCCGCCCTGCTGACCAGCTATGACGCCGAGCGTCGCCCGGTCGGCGAGGAGGTCGTCGGCCGGACCGTGCGGCACGCCACCCACGGCATCGAGACCGACCCCGACGACCCGCGGACCGTGATGCTCCGCGAGGCCCAGCTGCTCGTCGGCTATCGGGGCGGCCCGCTGGCCCGCGCCCCGTACGGACCGGCCGACGCGCCCCAGCCCGGCGACCGAGGCCCGGACTGCACCGGGCTGACCGGTCCCTTGGCGACCTATCCGTTGCGCCTGCTCGACATCCTGCGTGGCCGCACCGGGCACGTGTTGCTCCTGTACGCCGCCGACATCGACGACGTGGCCGAGGCAGCCGGAGCGGCAGCGGACGGCGGTGGACCTGAGCACCCCGTCGCCGGGGCGGACCTGCAGACGGTCGCCGTCCTCGCCCGCGAGTCCGCACCGAACGTCGCCAACACCCTGGCCGTTCCCGGATACCGCGACGCCGCCGGGGAATTCGCCCGGCTCTACCGCCCGGACGGCCCGACCGGTTTCGTCGTCCGCCCCGACGGACAGCTCGGCGCCCGCTTCCCCCTCGCGGACACCGCGGCGGCCCTGGCCGACTACCTCACGGCTGCCTCCGTGCCGGGTGAACACCTCCACGGATGACCGAAGGGCTCGGTCCCAGGACCTGGCAGGTCAGTTCAGCAACCCCACCGCGCGCCGGAACCGCGGCCGGCACAGCGCTAGCGTTGGGTCCCATGATCGTATGGCTCAACGGCACCCACGGCGCAGGCAAGACGACGACCAGTGCACTCGTGCGGCAACTGATCCCGGATTCACGGGTGTTCGACGCCGAGAAGGTCGGCGAGACGCTCATGGACATCACGCCGGGGCTGCCCGGGACGGACAACTTCCAGCACTGGCCGCCGTGGCGGCCGCTCGTCGTCGAGACCGCCCGCCGCGTACTCGACTACACCGGCGGCACTCTGGTGATGCCCATGACGGTCCTGGTCGAGGAGTACTGGCGCGAGATCAGCACGGGCCTCGCCCACCATGCCATTCCGGTACGGCACTTCGTCCTCCACGCCGACCAGGACACCCTCCGCGGGCGCATCGCGGGAGACACGGTTATCGGCCCCAACTCCCCCTTCCGCCTCCAATACCTCGAGCCCTACGCCGAGGCGGCCCGCACGTGGCTGCACAGTGAGGCCGAGGTCGTCGACACCACCCACCTCACGCCCGCCCAGGCCGCCCAGCAGATCGCAGAGGCCGTCAAGAGTTGAGGGCCGCCCGGCTCACCAGGTCTTGCCGGCCTGCTCTCCGATCGTGCGGTTGATCCGGTTGAAGAAGTTGGTCAGCGCGATCTCCAGGATGATCGCGTTCAGCTGCTCCTCGCCGAAGTGACCGGCGGCGGCGTCCCAGATCTCGTCGGTCACGCCCGGTGCGCCGTCCTGGAGCCGGGTGGCGGCCTCGGTCAGGGCGAGGGCCGCACGCTCCCGCTCGGTGTAGAAGGGCGTCTCGCGCCACGCGACCACGTTGTGCAGCCGCTCGTCTGTCTCACCGGCCTTCTTCGCCGCCTCGATCGAGGCGAAAATGCACGGGCTGCAGCCGTTGATCTGGCTGGTACGCAGATGGATCAGCGACAGCAGGTGCTTGTCGGCGCCCCCGGCGTGAATCGCCTTGTAGAGGTGCTGGATCGCTGTGATCACGTCGGGGTTCGCCGGGCTTGTCACGCGTGCTTCCATCGGTGCTGCTCCTTCATCGGTTACCTGCGCCCCTTCGGGCCCGTCATACCCACGACGGAGCAGAGCCGAGGAAGGTAACCAGATGTCCGACACCAGACCGACGGACCCGATGGCCGAGGCGTTCGAGGCCCAGCGCGACCGGCTGCGCGCGGTCGCCCACCGCATGCTCGGATCGCACGCGGATGCCGAGGACGTGGTCCAGGAGGCCTGGCTGCGCCTCTCCCGCCAGGACGCGGCGACCATCCACAACCTCGCCGGCTGGCTGACCACGGTGGTCGGGCGGATCAGCCTCGATGTCCTGCGATCGCGCCAGGCCCGCCCGGAGGCGTCCTACGACGAGGGCCTGTCCGAGCTCGTGGTGACGCTCGACGACAGTCCTGTTCCCGAGGACGACGCGGTGCTCGCCGACTCGGTCGGGCTCGCGCTGCTCGTCGTCCTGGAGTCGCTCGGGCCGAGCGAACGCCTTGCGTTCGTGCTGCACGACCTGTTCGCGGTGCCGTTCGTCGAGATCGGCCAGATCCTCGGCAAGTCCACCGCCGCCACCAAGATGCTCGCCAGCCGCGCCCGCAGGAAGGTGCGGGCGCTTGAGCGGCCGACCGGCGTCGGGCGTGACCAGCGAGAGGTGGTCCAGGCGTTCCTCGCGGCGGCTCGCCGCGGCGACTTCGAGGGGCTGCTGCGGGTACTCGACCCCGAGGTGAAACTGACCGTCGACACCCCCTCCGGCGTAGTCGTGGCTCTCGGCGCCACCAAGGTCGCGTCCGGCGCGCAACTGTCCGCCGGCGCGGCCGCACAGGGGCGGGCGGTGCTCGTCAACGGCCTCCCGGGGATCATCTCCTGGCACGAGGACGGCACTCCGCTCTCGGTCCTCGCGTTCACCGTCGCCGACGGCCGGATCAGCGACATCACGGTCGTGATCGACCCGGCCAAGCTCGCGCTGATGGACCTGCCGGATCCGGCGTGAATCCCTGCTAGAAGGTCTAGAAGGTGTAGCGGGTGTGGCTGAACACCTGGCCGTCGTGCCCGAAGCCGTACGCCGTGCCGGGTGCCACCGCGAACAGCAGGTCGTTGCCCTTGCGGATACCGTCGCCGAAGCCGTAGAAGGTCCCCTCCGGCGAGGTGATGTGGTCCCCGTACTGCGCCTCGAACGCGGCGATGACCTCGTCCTGCCGCGCCGGATCCGTCACCCGCTCCGCCGTGCCCTCGACCACGATGTCGAGGCCTTCGGAGAGCGAGTTGCTCCCTGTGGTGAGTGCGCAGTGGGCATTGTCGGCCAGGTTCTTCGCCTTCTGCTCGCCCGGCCCGGTGCTGAAGTGCAGCGCCCCGTCGTGCCAGGCGGCGATCAGCGGCGTGACGTGCAGCCGGCCGTCCGGCCGGACCGTGGTGATCCAGAAGACCTCGGCAGCCCGCAGCCCGCGCTGGGCCTCGGCCCAGTCGGTCGCGGTGACGTTCTCCGCGCCCGGGCGCGGGTTGAGCGCGGAGCTGTAGCGGGCGTCGAGCTCGGTCCTGGGCTGCTTCGGCGTCATGCGGAACTCCTTTTCCCTCTTCCTGAAACGAAGGCTACGGAGTCCGGCACCCGACGGTGCGCAGGCCCGGCGGGCGCAGCACGGCGCATCCGGGTCGTGTCACCGCGCACCACAGGAACGGCGGGAGCCGTCGGCACACCAACTCCCGGCCAGTTTCTCCTTTCTGAGGACAAAGCATGGACGACGCGAGGCCTGCTTCGTACGCTGGGCGTCGCTCTCGTACGGAAGTCAGTGCAAGGCGCGGCCGAATGCCGCTGCCCGCACCACCGGTATGTGCAGGAACTCCACTCCGCGGACGCGGGCGGCCGAGGCGGCCCGGGCCGCCTCGCAGCGCGCAGCAGGAGACAGAGTGACGCCACCTCATGAGCACCCCACGCGCACCACGCGCACCACGTTCCCATCCCGCATCCGACGGCGTACGCGTCTGAGACGGCGTAGAGCCACCGGGATCCTCCTCGGGTTGCTGCTGGCCGGAGGCGCGCTCACCTCGCCGACCACCGCCGGCGCCGACACCGACGCCGACACCGGCCGGAAGCCCTTCGCCGATCTGCCGCCGCAGGAACCCGGCGTCACCCTGCGGGTGTTCGACATCCAGTCGCCGCTCAGCAAGCTCTGCGACCTCAAGCCCGCCCAGACCCCCAACGTCGACAAGCTGATCCCGACCGTCGATTGGTCCTCCACCGAAGGCTTCGGGTTCAGCGACAACTTCGTGTCGCAGATCACCGGCAACATCAACGTCCCCGCCGACGGCGCGTACACCTTCCGTCTGATCAGTGATGACGGCTCCCGTCTCTTCATCGGCGACAAGAAGGTCGTCGATCACGACGGACTGCACGGCGCCGAGCCCAAGGACGGCGAGATCACGCTCACGCCGGGCTACCACCCCTTGCGCATCGACCACTTCGACCGCAGCTACGACCAGCAGGTAACCCTGCAGTGGAAGCCGCCCGGCGCCGACGCCTTCACCCTCGTACCGAACTCCGTGCTCAGCACCGACGCCGGCGTGGTGCGGGTCACCGCGCCCGGCCGCAAAGAGTGCGAGGGCACTTACGACACGCCTGGTGATGGTCTGCCGCTGAACTCCGTCAACCCCGGCTACACCCTGACCGACCTGCGCCCCAAGGGATTTGAGCCGCAGGTGTCCGCGATGGACTGGCTGCCCGACGGCCGGCTCGCGGTGACCACCTGGGGCGGCAGCCAGGAGACCAAGGGCCAGGTGTACGTCCTGGACAACGTCACCGGCGACACCGGTCCTGACAAGGTCACGTACAAGAAGATCGCCGACGGGCTCAAGGAGCCGATGGGCATCAAGTACGTGGACGGAAAGTTGTATGTGTCCGAGAAGCATCAGCTGACCGAGCTCGGCGACATCGACGGGGACAACGACGCGGGCGAGACGCGGAAGGTCGCCGAGTGGCCCTACGGCGGGAACTTCCACGAGTTCGCCTTCGGGCTGCTCTACGAAGACGGGAATTTCTATCTGAATCTGTCCGTCGCCATCAACTACGGCGGCGCGACGACCGATCCGCAGCCCGCCGCCAACCGCGGCACCACCATCAAGGTCAACAAGGCGAGCGGGAAGGTCAGTTACCTGGCCGGCGGTCTGCGCACCCCCAACGGCATCGGCCGCGGACCGGACAATGAACTGTTCGTCACCGACAACCAGGGCGGCTGGCTGCCCGCCTCGAAACTCGTACACATCAAGCAGGACCGGTTCTTCAACCACTACACCAACCCCGACGGGCCGTTCGACGACAAGAGAGTCACCAAGCCGGTGCTGTGGCTGCCGCAGAACGAGATCGCCAACTCCCCCAGCACTCCCATGACCGTGAAGAAGGGGCCCTTCGCCGGGCAGTTGATGTTCGGTGACGTCACCTACGGCGGGCTGCAGCGCGCCGACCTGGAGAAGGTCGACGGCGAGTTCCAGGGCGCGGTGTTCCGACACACCCAGGGACTGGAATCCGGCATCACCCGCATCTCCACCGGGCCCGACGGGGCCATCTACACCGGCGGGCTCGGCGCCGACGGCAACTGGGGCCAGGAAGGCAAACTCCGCTTCGGCCTGCAAAAGCTCACCCCGAACGGCAAGACCGCCTTCGACATCAAAACCATGCGGGCCACCCGCGACGGCTTCAAACTCACTTACACCAAACCGCTGTCGGACAAGACCATCGAGAAACTGACCAGCGGCGCCTACTCCGTCGAGCAGTGGCGCTATGCCCCCACCCCCGCCTACGGCGGCCCGAAGGTCGACGAGGAATCCCTGCCCGTCACCGGCGCCCGCGTCTCGGACGACCGCCGCACCGTCAGCCTGACCATCCCCGGCCTCAAGAGCGACCGGGTGGTGCACGTGCGCTCACCTCGCCCCTTCTCCTCCGCCGACAATGAGCAGCTGTGGTCCACCGAGGCCTGGTACACCCTCAACGCACGCCCGGGCCACGACGAGCCGGTCACCTCCTACGACGCCGAGTCGGCACGGCTGTCCGGCGGCGCGGACATCGACACCGAGCACGCCGGCTACACCGGCGGCGGCTTCGTCGACGGCATCAAAGACCCCGGCGCGTCCGTCACCTTCGACGTCGAGGCTCCGGCCAAGGGCACCTACGCCGTGGGCCTGCGTTACGCCAACGGCCCCCACCCCTCGGCCGGCACCAAGACCCTCGGCGTCAGCGTCAACGGCGGGGCAGCACGCCAGACCAGCCTCCCCTCGACCGAGACCTGGAAGCGCTGGTCGACCAAGAGCGAGCAACTCGCCCTGCGCAAGGGCCACAACACCATCACGTACGCCTACCGGCCCGAAGACACCGGCAATGTCAACCTCGACATGATCGAGGTACGCCGGCCCGGCACCCGCATCGACCTCTTCTCCGGCGGCAGCACCTCCACCGCCTGGCAGCACACCGACGGCCGCAGCGTCGAATGGCCGCACACGGCAGAGAAGTCGATCGAGGTGTGCTGCGGGGACATCCGCACCAAACAGGCCTTCGGTGACTTCAAGCTGCACGCCGAATTCCGCGTACCGAAGCTGCCCGACGACGTCACCGGACAGGACCGCGGCAACAGCGGGATCTACCTCCAGGAACGCTACGAGATCCAGATACTCGACTCGTACGGAGTGGAGAAACTCGCCGCGAACGAAGCCGCGTCCATCTACAACAAGAAGGCCGCCGACCACAACGTCTCGACCGCGCCCGAGACTTGGCAGGCGTACGACATCACCTTCCGCGCCGCACGCTTCGACGCCGACGGAAAGAAGACCGCCGACGCCAGGATCACCGTGGTGTGGAACGGCAAGAAGGTCCACGACGACGTGGCCGTCGACGGCCCGACCGGCGCGGGCGATCCCGAATCCGCGGCAACCGGCGCGATCCGGCTGCAGGACCACGGCAACAAGGTCCGCTTCCGCAATATCTGGATCGAACCGGTCGACTGAACCAGAGCACTGAACCAGAGGACCGATCGATCCGGTGCTCTCCGGGCCGTCAATGCGCGACCCGGAGAGCACCACCGGACGAAGCCTGCGGTGAGCGCGAGATGATCGTGGTTCGCGGCGCGTGGCCCGGCAGGCCGCACGTCCACCACCCGCACGCCACCATCAGCGAGGACGGCGAAATCCGGCACATGCACCGTCAGGCACTGCCCTGCCCAGCTGACTCAACAGCGCCGCCCGCCGGATCCAGTACTCATCCGCCGGATCAAGTGCTCAGTCACAGCAGGTTGCGGATGCGGCACGCGCGTCAGTCGCTGGTGGCGGTGACCGGCACCTTGTGCAGGTGTGGCGCGATGGTGGCCGGCACGTCGGCGGTGACTCCCGGCCGATACGGGGAAACGTCCGCGAGGGCCTCTTGAAGGATTTCCCGGACCTCACCCGGACCATGAGCGTCACGCAATCGCCTTCAACGCTGCCTGCGCTTCCGTGAATGCCTGCGGGTTGGGGCCCTCGACCAGTTGAGATCCGGGAGGCCGGCACCTCGACGTCACGACTGGCCAGGGTGCTCGAGGCGTTCCGTGGGACCGGCGAAGGACAGGAAGGTGGTCCGGGTGGCGAGCAGCCAGGTGCCGTCCACTTTGCGGAACGCGTCTTCGTAATGGCCCACTTGAGCCGGGGGCCGGGGCGGCACCATGCCCTCGGAGTAGCCGTCGACCCGGTACGTGGTGAAGTAGGAGGTGGCAGCGGCTGCCTCCGGAGAGATCACGGTGACCAGGGTGTTGGTGCACATACGAGGCGACAGCCGGTCCGCGGGCCGACTGCCGAACTAGTCACGAAGAGCCTCGCGGCCCACTATGTGACGATCGCCGGCGGGCCATGCCCAGATCCCGTCCAGCGTGAACAGGTCCGCCACCGAGCTCGGGTCCCCGAGGTCCAGCCGGCGCACGAACTCGACAGCATGTATCCGCTCTGACTGCCGCTACGGCGTGGCATTGCCGCTCTACCGCTCGGCGGTGCCGTCCTCACCATCAACCTCGTAGATCCGCCCTTGAAGCCGTTCACCGGCCCAGTCCAGCCCGACGCCCAGGTCAAACCAGTGCCGATCCTTGCGGCCTTTGGGCGTTGCAAGGTTCACCGCCGCCCAGGAGAACACTCCCAGCAGGATGGAACGCCCGTGCTGCGTTGTGCGCACGGACAACGCAAACGGCGCGGCGAGTGCCGCGCGGGTGACCAACATCGCCTGTTCGTTCTCAGAATGTCGACGCCCACCCGTGAGAAACCGAGGCTTTTCAAGGATCTTGACCCACTCGACCACTGCGTCTGCCACCTGTGCGCGCAACGAGTCTTCGATGCCCTTCCGAACGGCGGTCGCGGGATCATCGCCGAGCCAGCCAAGCCAGTGATCAGGATCAGTGAGTTTGCTGAAGTCATCCTGTGGCACCCCGTGACGGGGATTCTCCTGGTACTCACCTGTCAGTTTCCCGCTGCCGTCCACCAACCACGCGCCGCGGATTGCCTCGGGGGGTACGTAGCCGTTCGGGTCGTCGATATATGTCGGGTCGATCTCGGCGACGCTGCCACCGGGATTCTCCGCAGCCGCAGCCAGTAGCGCCGGCTCGCTCGGTATGCCTTTACGCCGACTTCGCGAGCCAAAACGCCCCACGTTCCCACCCCCACCGTTGTGCCTGTCCAGTTGACCGCGATTGTGCCGCACCAGTCAGGACCGCATGAAGGCGACGGGTGGGTGGGGGCAGTCTCCGCGAGTTCGATGTGCACCTGTCCCACACACGACGTCGCTGTCGTGGCCCTACCCAGCGATCTTGTTCGCGCATCCCCATGAGCGATCGACACCTGCCCGCCAGACATGCCGGGCCGTTTGGCGACCAGGGACAGGTACTCATGGTCCGGCCCCTGGTCGCCCTTAGGGGCGGGTGCTCAACGACGAGCACGGCCGACAACAACGGCTCCAGAACAGCCAGTCGACCCTCAGTCAGGATTCCCCGTCGCACACGACGACCACCCCGAACCAAGATCCACTTTCGTGCCGACCTCAGGCGGCTGCCGGCCGCTCGCGCAGCAGCAGTCCCGCGGTCACGGCGACCGCGGCTGCGGTCAGCCCGTGGACGCCGTACGCGGTCGCTGCCGGGCCTCCTTCGTTCAGCACGATCAGCATGTCGCCGGCCGGGACGACCGCCATTGCCGCCATCGCCAGCCCGAGCGCCTTGCGTTGGCCGGCCAGCAGCAGCGCGAGTATCACCAGTCCGAAGCCGGTGTCGCGCATGCCCTTGGCCGCCAGGATCCCCTCCCCCTGGTGCTGCGGCCAGGTCGGCAGCCCGAACCCTTCGGCCGACGCCTGCGGGGCGAGGAGGAAGAGAGCCCCGATGTAGAGGAGGAACAGGCCGCCGAGGACGGCGAGGATGGTGGCGAGGCGCTTCATGGTCATGGCGAATCTCCTGAGGGTGTCGTACGGCAGGGCAGGACGGGATCGACGGCGGGCATCGCCTCGCGACGCATCGCAACCGCATCACTGACAGCAGGGAGCGGGCTGAGACTTCGTCTCTTGCCCCGGGCGTCTCGGCGTTGTCCCGACGTCGTGACGGCCCGGGCTGCTGTAGCTCGCCGGTTTCGGCGATGCCTCCGATGTCATGGCAGAGCCAAGGGCCAACTGCGCAGCAGGGACCGGCCCTTGGCGTTCGAGGCTTCCGGCGGGCAGGTGCCGGTGATCGCGGTCGGCGGCGCCCTCGGCGCCGGGCTGGTCAGGGGCAGATGATGTAGCGGCCGCGGAGGCCGCCCTCGGCGGTGGCCCGGTGGGCGTCGGCGACCTGGTCCAGCGGGACGGCGGCGTGGACGCGGGTCGGGAGTTCGCCGGTGGCGGCGCGGGTGAGGAGGTCGGCGAGTCGGGTGCGGTCGGAAGCGGTGACCACGGAGGTGACCGAGATTCCGCGCTCGGTAGGGGGTTCGAGGCCGGGCCGCAGCCCGACGTAGGCGCCGCCGTCGCGGACCAGCTTGAGGGCCTGGTCATTGAGTTGTGCGGGGTCGACGACTGCGTCCCATTCCGGCTCGGCGCGTGCGGTGAAGTCGGCGCCGAGGCCTCGGACGAACTCCTCGTCGCCGGCGCGGGCGAGCCCGGTCACCTGCCAGCCGCGCTCCTGAGCCAGTACGGCGACGTTCGCCCCGACCGCCCCCGCGGCGCCGGTCACCAGCAGCCGGCCGGCCCCGGCGGGCGCGTCGCCGAGCAGGTCGATGGCCTGCGTGGCGGCCAGCCCGTTGAGGGGGACCGTGGTCGCGGCCAGCAGGTCAAGACCGTCAGGGACCGGGGCGACGTCGGCCGCCGCGACCACGATCTGCTCGGCGTAGGTGCCGTAGTCACGGTCGAAGCCGACCACCAGGCCGGCGACCCGGGTGCCGACGGCCAGGTCGACGCCCGGCCCGGCCGCGTCCACGACGCCGGCGAACTCCCAGCCCAGGCCGGCGTGTTCGGGCTGCTGGACCAGCCCGATCGCGTGGAAGAAGCCCGCTGCGACGCCGAGGTCGGTGGGGTTGACCGTCGCCGCCGCAATGGCGACGCGGATCTGGCCGGGGCCGGGCTCGGCGACGGGCACGTCGATGATCTCGATCGAGTCCGGCCCGTTCGGGACGCGGACGACGGCGGTGCGGAAAGTGGCAGCACTCATGGCATTTGTTCCCTTGCGGTGGGGTGATCGATTCCGAGCTCCATGCTGGTTTCGTTAACCTCCCTGGGAAAGAAGGCACTTGAAAGTGCGTAAGCCCCCGTCGGGTACGGAAGGAGCGATCGATGTCGACGCGGACGGCGGCCCAGCAGCGGGCCGATGAGAAGACGAGCTACAACGCGTTCATGGCGGGCTGCCCCAGCCGACAACTGCTCGAACGGATCTCCGACAAGTGGGTCGCGTTGATCCTCGCGGCGCTCGGCAGCGACGGCCCGCACCGTCCCGGGGTCGACCACGAAGACGGGCCCCGGCCGATGCGCTATTCCGAACTGTCCCGCCGGCTCGCGGGCGCCAGCCAGAAGATGCTCACCCAGACCCTGCGCTCCCTCGAAGGCGACGGTCTGGTCACCCGGACCGTCACACCCACCGTGCCCGTCACCGTCACCTACGAACTGACCGACCTCGGTCTGTCCCTGAACCGCGTCATGGCCGGCCTCAAGGACTGGGCCGAAGCGCACATGGGCGACGTACTCGCCCACCGCGAGGAACACCACCGCGCGGCAGCCGAAGACTGAGCCTGCTGTGTGAACCTGCAGCCCACACAACCGGGCGTTCGACGGCGTTCCGTGAATCAATTCCGCACCGGTGCCGCGGCAACGTCGAATGCCGCCGCGTAACCACGTCATTTACCGATGAACTTCACAGTCCAACCATCGATCGCAGCCGGCGTCAGATTGGGAACAGGTACTTGGAGGTTGCCTCACGTGGTGCATTTGGCGAGCTTCTTATAGCAGGTCAGAGCTGCGGCCAGGCCGAGGAAGGCAAGGAAGTGCGAGCCCTTTCGTTCGTATCGGACGGTCAGCCGACGGAAGCCGAAGGGCCAGGCGATGGACCGTTCGATCTTCCAGCGTGGCGGCCGAGCCGCTCGCTGGACTCGATCCCGGGGCGTGCGATGCATGGGACCAGGCCCCGGCCGCGGAGCCAGGCGAGATGGCCGGCGGAGAAGTATGCCTTGTCCGCACGGATCTTGACCGGTCGCCGTCGGCGTCGCCCGCACCGCGAACGGATGGCAGGTATCGCAGGATCAGCGGCTTGAAACGGCGGTGATCTTGAGAGGGCGTCACCCGTGTGGGTGAGTCCGGGGTCGTACGGCTGCGGTGGGTGAAGCTCTGTGGGGACGATCGTCGATCGTGGCCCGTACTTCGTTGGACCTGGATGAACTCGTCGAGCACTGGACGCTGTTGAAGGACGAGCAGGTGCTCGTGTCCGGCAAGCGTGGTGCGATGCGACTGGGCTTCGCCGTGCTGCTGAAGTTCCATACGCAGTACGGCCGGTTTCCCCGGAACCGGGCAGAACTGCCCGGTGAGGCCGTGGAGTTCGTCGCCCGTCAGGTGCAGGTCCCTGCCTCGGAGCTGGAGTCCTACGACTGGACGGGCCGCACGGTCGAGTACCACCGTGCGCAGATCCGGGGGCACCTAGGCTTCCGTGAGTGCAGCGTCGCGGACGCGAAGCTGACGGCGTATGTGGCTGAGCACGTCGCGCACAAGGAACGCAGACCCGAGCAGGTGCGGGTGGAACCACTGGCGCGCTGCCGCGCGGAGAGCATCGAGCCGCCCACGTCGGGCCGGTGCGACCGGATCGTGGGGGCCGCTCTGCGGGCGGCCGAGGAGTCGCTGACTGCTCAGATCTCCTCGCGGCTGACCGTGGAGAGCATCGAGCGGATCGTGGCTCGGGCGACTGGCGCCGACCAGGACGACGCCGGACCCGCGGGTGGCGGTGCGGAGGGCGAGGACGCGCCGCCGGTGCTGACGAAGGCCAAGGAAGCGCCGGGCAATGTGAGCCTGGAGACGATGCTCACCGAGATCGACAAGCTCCTGGCGGTGCGGGCGATCGGTCTGCCACGGGATCTGTTCATCGACGTCGCGCCGAAGGCGGTGGCGGGCTGGCGGGCGCGGGCCGCGGTGGAGTCGCCTTCCCATCTACGGACGCATCCGGTGGCGCTGCGGGTGACCTTGCTGGCCGCGCTGCTGCACGAGCGGGAACGGGAGATCACCGACACGCTGGTGGAGCTGCTGATCTCCACGGTGCACCGGATCGGGGCGCGGGCGGAGAAGAAGGTCACTGAGCAGCTCATCAACGCGTTCAAGAACGTATCGGGTAAGGAGAACATCCTCTTCAAGCTCGCCAAGACATCGCTCGGCACCCCGGAGGGGAACGTCCGCCAGGTCGTGTTCCCGGCGGTGTCCGGGGGCGAGGCAACGCTGCGGGGGCTCGTGCACGAGTTCAAGACCCGCGGGCCGGTGTACCGGCGCACGGTGCAGACCACGCTGAAGGCGTCCTACACCAACCACTACCGGCGCGGGCTGATCAAGCTGCTGGACGTGCTGGAGTTCCGTTCCAGCAATCACGCCCACCGGCCGGTGATCGAGGCCCTGGCGCTGGTGGCGCGGTACGCGAACGCGGGGAACACGACGTACTACCCGCTGGGCGAGACGCCGCCGGTCCACAAGGCGATGGGCGGGGACTGGGTGGAGGTCGTGCACCGCGCCGACAAGCGGGGCCGGCGCCGGGTGGTGGCACTCGCGCTACGGCGGCCGTGGGGTGCTCATCTACTGGCACGTGGAGAAGAAGTCGCTGGCCATCCACTCCCAGCTGATCAACTGCACCGCGTCCGAGGTCGCCGCGATGATCGAGGGCGCGATGCGGCACGGAACCACGATGGACGTGGAGGCCAACTACACGGACTCGCATGGCCAGTCGGCAATCGGGTTCGGCATCACGAGACTGCTCAGCTTCGACCTGCTGCCGCGTATCAAGCGGATCAACAAGGTCAAGCTGTACCGGGCCGTGGCCGGCGAGCCGGATGCCTACCCACAGCTGACCCCGGCGCTGACCCGCGCGATCCGCTGGGAACTCATCGCCCAGCAGTACGACCAGATGATCAAGTACGCCACGGCGATCCGTACCCGCAACGCTTCCCACCCCACCTACGCGGCGATGCTGGAAGTCGGCCGTGCCCAGAAGACCATCTTCGTGGCCCGCTACCTGCGGCTGCGGGACCTTCAACGGGAGATCGAGGAGGGCCTGAACGTCATGGAGGCCTCCAACGGCGCCAACTCTGTGATCGCCTACGGCAAGGAAGGGGAGATCGCCTCCAACCGGCGTGACGAGCAGGAGATGTTCGTTCTGTGCCTGCGGATTCTGCAATCGGCCCTGGTCTACGTGAACACCCTGATGCTCCAGGACATCCTCGGCGAATCGGAGTGGGTCGACCTCCTCACGCCCGCCGGCCGGCGCCTGCCGTCACCGTACCCGGGCCGCGGATACCGGCGGGTGTCTACGAACGGACGTTGGGTGGGGGCAGCATTGCGGCAGGTTAGGGGTAAAGGTGCGGCAACGGTGGATGGTGACGTGGCTGCTGTGTGTCGCCGTGACCGCGGGCCTGCTCATCGTGTGGAGAGTGAGCCCCGAGGACATCGGGAACGCTGCCTCCGTGGTGGCGGCCGTGGTCGGCCTGTTCGGTGTGATGGCGGTGTGGGCATGGCGCCGTAACCCACGGCACGGCCGCTCGACTTCCGGACAGGTAGCGGAGGCCGCGATGGTGCTAGCGCGGCTGGTGCGCCGACAGTGGCAGGACGAGGCGGTGCTGCGGCAGCTGTTCGACCCGGCGCCGCTGCCCGTACTGTGGACCGACTGCTCACTTCGTGACATCAGCGACCACCGACAGCTGATCGGTGACCCGGTCGCCTGCCGGGCCGACGCACCGCAGGAACTGGCGGCCGCCTTCCGTGCCCTTCCACGGCGCCGACTGGTCGTCCTGGGGGCGGCCGGATCGGGCAAGACCACCTTCGCGGTGCTACTCACCCTCGCTCTGCTCAACGACCGCGATACGGACGAGCCCGTACCTGCACTGCTGTCTCTGGCCACGTTCGACCCGTCACGCGACAGCGTGCCCGTATGGCTGCGGCGCCGGATCGCCGCGGACTACCCGGCTCTGGCCGACACCGACAACTTCGGGCCCAGCGCAATCGAGGACCTGCTCGCCGAAGGCCGGATCCTGCCCGTGCTCGACGCTCTCGACGAGCGCCCCTGTTCCAGCCGCGCCGTCGTCCTAAGTGCGCTCAACGATGCCCTGGACCCGCACACTCCCCTGGTGCTCACCTGTCGCACCACCGACTACGCCACGGCTGCGGCCCAGGCCGGCGTTCTGTCCGGCGCCGCAGCCATCACCCCCGCCCCCGTCCGCGCCGACGATGCCCTCGCCCTGCTGCGTCTGGCCACCCCGCCCGGCCCGCGCCAAGACGCCTGGAACACGGTGTCCGAGCATCTGGCGCGCGAGCCTCAGGGCGCGGCCGCGCAGGCTCTGGCGAGTCCCCTGACCGTGGCGCTGGCTCGCTCCGTCTACGCGGATGCTCCCGGAGACCCGGCCGAACTGGCCGACGCACGCCGCTTTTCTACCGGTGCCGCAGTGGAGCACCACCTCCTGGACAGCGTCGTTCCGGCCCTCTACGCACGTGCCCAGCGGCAGGACCCCACCAGGCGCTGGGATCCTCCACGCGCCCACCGGTACCTGACCTATCTGGCCTCCCGCCTCCATCGGCACGGCACGTATGACCTGTCCTGGTGGCAGACATATCGTTGGGTCCCGGTTCTCGCCCGCCCGTCGATCCGTGCCGTTATCTGGGCTCTTCCCGTGGTGGCGCTGTGCGCTCTGAGCGGCCCTTGGCCAGGGGTTTCGGAGCTGGTGACCTGGGGGGTGGCCCTGCTCTCCTTCCAGTGCGCCGGTGCTTGGACAGCGAGCCGTGGCTGGAGCGCGGCCCGGCCGATCACTGCGGCCGGGCTCATTGCTGCCTGCGCCGGGTTGGCTGGGGTGACGGCGGGCGGCGTGTGCGACCTGAAAGACCATGAGCCATGGTTCAGCGTTCAAGGCGCCGAAGCCCTCGGGCTGTGGCTCATGTTCCTCGTGATTGCGCTGAGTGCTGGCCTGCCCGCGCCTCCGCGCCTGCCCAGCCGGGGAACCCTGACTCTGGGCCACTGGCGTCGGCGCCTGCTCCGCGCCGCTGCAACAGTTCTTGGTGCCGCTGTCCTCGGCGTTGCGGTCCTGACCCTCTACGCACTGGTCATCAGCGACTTCAGCTCGCCTGTGACCTGGCAGAGCCTTCTGGCCGCAGGGCAGGCCGGGCTCGCGCTCGGAGCTCTGCTTGGCGCGGCGCAAGCCATGCTGCAGTGGGTACGGCGCAGTACGACCGACCAGGACATCATCACTGCGGGATCGTCAGTTCGGGCCGACCGGCTCATCACGTTGGTCAGCGGTGCAACGGCCGTGTGCTGCGGCGTTCTGGTGCATCAAGCGCTCAACGGCCTTTTCTGGGATGTCTGGTATCCGGTGGACATCATGCTGCCGTGGTACGGCCCTCTTGCTCTGGCGGCGGCTCTGGCGGCCCATGCATGGCCCCACTACACCGCCGCGCGGGGCCTGCTGGCCGCAGGCGACCGCCTGCCGTGGCGGCTGCAGTCCTTCCTCGCCGATGCCCACCGACTGGGAGTCTTGCGCCAGGTAGGTCCTGTCTACCAGTTTCGTCACGCACGCCTGCAGCAGCATCTCGCCGTAGGACATGTCCACCTACCCAGCACACGCAATCCAACGACACGGCTCGGGTCCCCTCAGGTCGGTGAACCTCCGACGACGGGCGGATGAGCCCAGCTGTTCTGTCGCAGCGAAGGTTGAGCGCTTCTCGTCGAGGGCTGAGCGGGGAAGCCTATGGATGCGCTGCACGAGGCGCTTGACACGACCACGCCCGGCGGGCGCTTGGTCTTCCACGTGTTCGCGGCGCTGGCGGAGTTCATCCGCGAACTCATCGTGCAGGGCACCAACGAGGGCCATGGACGCCGCTCGAGCCCACGGCGCCCGGCTCGGCCGCCCGCCGGCGATGACGGAGGAACAGGTACGTCACGCCCGCGACTGCTTGCCCGCCCGGAGAACACCGTCACCTCAATCGCGAAGCTTCTCGGCGTCTCCAGGAACACGATCTACAACTACGTGCCCGAACTGAAGGGCGGTCGCCTCGCACTCGCTGAGGCGACGAGCACGCCGGAACTGCCCCAACCCACCAGGTCCAAGGACTGATCACCGCCGTTTGCGCCGGAGACAGCATTCTGACGCTTCGACAGATCAGCACCCACGACCAGCATCATGCCGCTGTGCCGAGGTCCAGTAGTCGGCACCGGCGTAGCCGGATGACGGGGTGAGTGGGGTCGGTCGAAGCTGCCTGGTCGGCACAAGCGAGGCAAGCGGCTTGTCACGCACTCTCATGCGGCAGCATTCATGTCGCTGGCTACGGAGGGTGCATGACAGGCCCGATGGCTCATTGGATGAGGTCGGTGTGCGGATGCTCGGGGGAGGTCGGGCAGACGTAGAGCTGCATGTTGTCGGTGCTGCCCACTTCGACCGCAGTCGGCTGCGAGGGGTCTTGGCCGGCGTAATGGGCGGCGTAGGCGGCGGCCTGGTCTTCGGACGGCGCCCAGCTGCGTCCCTCACCACCGTCCCATTCGAAGGAAGCGATGGTCAGCAGCGGGACCATCTGCACATCGCAGACAGTGCAGTATCGGCGATACGGGTCGGTGCGGCCCCACGGGGGCCAGCCGCCGACCTTCCAGCCGGGAGCGTCAGCCAGCTCGCAGTCATAGAAGTCCCGCGGATAGTCCCCATAGGTGCTGTCCACATAGGCGCTGTCCACGCCGACGCCGGCTGCCTGCCACCTGCTCCGGTCCTCCACCATCAGCCGCATCTCCGGGCTCAGATCGAGGCTGTCGGGGTACTCGGTGATCGCTTCTGGTGCCAGCACGCACGGCTCCGGCACATAGCCCGGATAGTTCGCCTCGTACGGTTCCGGCGGTGTGGCGAGGATGTCGACGACCGCGGCGGCGGACCGCCAGAACAGCGCGGTCGACGGCTTGTAATCCGGTTCATGGTCGTAGGGGCACCAGAGAATCTGGAGCAGATCGGCCTGGCCGGGCGGCCGCAACAGGGGTATGTCGCGCAGATACAGCTGAGCCACGGGCAGCATGGGGACCGGGCAGTCCGCCGGCCACGGAGGGCTGGCGTCGAGTCGCTCCGCGAGCCTCGCGGCGCTCCGTTCCTTGAGCGCCTCCTCCTCGGGCGTCAGCTCGAAGTCACCGGAATCAGGGCGCCACCGGGCCTGCATGCGTCTCTCAAGCCGCACTATGGCCGGCGACCGGCGGAACCCACTGTCACGGTGCAGGTGCGAGCTTTCGCAGTGCGGCCACGGCTCCTCGGCCGGCCACAGCAACGGCCCGCCGACCGAACTCTCCCTGACCGAAGGCGACCCTGGGCGAGGATGCAGCCGAATCGCAGGACGCGCCAAAGAAGCCAGCTCAGAAAAGACCGCGCTCACATCTACAGGCCGCGGCGGAGTCGTACGTACGAAGACCATGCCGGTGATCCTGCCACCAGCCACCGACAGTCCCCTGCCCCCTCAATCGGCGCCGTTCGCGTCGGTGCTCAGCTGGTCAAGTCCAACTCCGGGCAGACGTAAAGCTGCAGATGGTTGGCATCGGAAACCTGGACGCCCGGCGGGTGCATCTGCCCCAGAGCCGTGTTCGATACCTCGAACGGCCTCAGGGCGAGGCCTCACCGGGGTGCTCCCGCCTCCAGAATGCCCTTCAGGGTCCGCTCGTCCCTGGGCATCTCCTTGCGTACGTGCGGGCGCACCACGAGGGGGACCAGCGCCTTGCCGATGCCGTGGCCCTCGAAGTCGAGGGCGAGCGTCAGACGTGAATGCTCGCCGTTGTCGATCGGCTCGATCGTGCCCTGGACATCGCCGCGCACCGGGCCGTCGATACCGTGGATGTGCCAACTCCTCGGCGGATCAAGGTCGATGACCTGCATTGTGGTGACCATCTCCCGACGCCCCATCCGTCGCGTCACGGCGACCTTCGAGCCGGCGGTGATCGGCGCGTCACCCAGGAGGCGGACCGAGACGGCGCTCTCCTGCCAGTCGGGCAGGTGGGTCGGGTCGGTCACGTAGGAGAAGACCTCCTCGGGGCTGCGGGAAATGTCGATGGATTCCTTGATGGTGGACATTTTGCCCTCTTTATTGCCTTCTTCGTACCCGTTGTCACTTCACACAAATAATCCCATGACGGGCGGAAAGTCGCCATCGTCACGAAATGCGGCGACGCCGAGGTGCGCGAGAGTGCGGATGATCCAGCTTTCAACCTGCTGAAATGCCAGAGAGTTACTGCCTGGTTACCCCCCTGCGCGCACCCCTGTTCGGTTAGTTTCATGACGGCGTCGCCACACCGGGGGCACGGGGCCCCGCAGGGACTAGCGCGCCGTAGGGGACACACTCCTTGACCACCACCACGACTGACATGATCAAGGCTCGTCCGTACACACCTCACTGCCAGGTCATCCACGACGACGGCGCACACGCCGTGATCGGCATCTCGCCCGGCAACAGCTACTTCACGCACCGGCGGATCGCCGAACTGGCCGCCTGGGGGCTCGACCAGTTCGAGCAAGTGGATCTGATCTGGACCGACCTGCACGTCGCCGATATGTACGAAGCCCTGGGCTATCCGCTCGACGACGCGCGCCGTAAGGCGGTCAAGCAGCTGCGCGGAGTGCGCGCCAAGGCGAACGCCGCCGTCGCCAGCCTGGACCCGGACGGCAAGCGCCTGCGGGGCAGGCCCATGTCCGCGCTGCTCGACCTGCCCGCCTACCGGCAGCTTCGCACCCACCTGGACGACCTGCTGGCCACCGACCGGGAGTTCCGCACGGTGTGCGACCAGTTGGTGGACGAGTTCCTCACCAACAAGGTGCTGGGCGGCCAAGCTCCCACCGATCGGCAGCGCGACGCGTGCCGCGCCTACGTCATCGCCGAAGCTCCCTTGTTCCTGGACACTCCGGCGATCCTCGATGTCCCGTCCTCGCTCAACTGCTACCACCAGGCCCTGCCGATGGCCGACCTGCTGTACGCGAGGGGGCACGGCCTGCGGGCGTCCCGCAACCAGGGGCATGCCATCGTCACCCCCGCCGACGCCACCCAAGGGGAACTCGTATGACCACGGGCACCACACATCTGCTCGACTTCCCGTTCTCCCCACGCGGTGACCAGCTCCCGCCCGAGATCGAAACCCTGCTGCGCCGTGAGCCGATCAAGCGGGTCCGCACCATCGCCGGGGATACGGCCTGGCTGGTGTCGTCGTACGCCCTGTGCAAACAAGTGCTGGACGACGCCCGGTTCTCCCTCAAGGACACGTCCGCTGCGGGGGTGCCGCGCCAGTACGCGCTGACCATCCCGCCGGAGGTCGTCAACAACATGGGCAACATCACGGGGGCCGGGCTGCGCAAGGCCGTGATGAAAGCCCTGAACCCCAAGGCTGCTGGCCTGGGCGACTGGATGCGCGGCCATGCCGAACGGCTCGTCGACCAGCTCATGACGGAGGGAGCGCCGGCCGATCTCCGCCGAGGGTTCACCGTGCCCTATTCGACGGGGCTGCACTGCCGCATCCTGGGCATCCCGCCGGCAGACGCCGGTCTGCTGTACCGGTCGCTGCACATCGCGTTCATGAACAGCCCCCGGGAGATCCCCGGTGCCCGGATGAACTGGGACCGTGACATCGCCTACATGACGGACCGGCTGGACGACGCGGACGGCGGGCTGATGGGCGACCTGGCCGCGCTGCGCGGGACGCCGGACTACGCCGACGTCAGTGACGAGATGCTGGCCACGGTCGGGGTGACGATGTTCGGCGCCGGAGTCATCTCCGTCATGGGGTTCTTGACGATGGCGGTCGTGTCGCTGATCCAGCACCCCGAGCTGAAGGAGCACCTGGCCGCCGACCCGGGCCTGATCCCTGCCGCCGTGGACGAGCTGCTGCGCATCAACCTCTCCATTGCCGACGGGCTGCCCCGCATCGCGACAGGGGACGTCGAGCTGGGTGACATCACGGTGCGCAAGGGTGAGCTGGTGCTGGTCCTGGTCGAGGCCGCCAACCACGACCCGGACGAGTTCGCCGACCCGCACACCGTGCGCCTGGACCGGCCCAATGCGGGCGCGCATCTGTCGTTCGGCGGAGGGCAGCACTACTGCCCGGCGACCGCGCTGGGCAAAGCTCACGCCCAGACCGCGATCTCGGTTCTGCTGGACCGGATGCCCGCCCTGGACCTGGCCGTGCCGGTCGAGCAACTGGTGTGGCGCACCGGGTTCATGAAGCGCATCCCCGAGCGGCTGCCGATCACCTGGTGACCTTCACCGTGTGACAGCACACGGCAGCGCCCTCGGCCTTCCTCCGTCTGGCCGGGGGCACTGTCGTGCCGGTTCACGGTGGCATTCGCGACACCGATGGCCGACGAAACCCGTCTGAACCACTCCGCTAACATGATCGAACTCACCAGGAGTGCCCTGATCGCCCGTACTTCACCAGAAAACCATGCTATCTAGCACGAAGAGTGAGCCAATTAACCACAACTAACAAATCGGCCAAACATTGATATCTATAGCATCGCGAATATTTTCGCGGAGAAACTGCAGAAAAGTGTTCGCCGCGTGGCGTCAGCCGCGGGCGATACTGTGGACCACGGCGGCCGTTGTGGGCCTCGGATTCCTCATCGTGCTGGAGATCGCCGCGCGTCACTACGGCGTACCGGGGCCGATGGCCAACCAGGTGCGAGAGGTGATATTCGCACCCAAATCGGGGCCGTTGTTGTACGCCGGCATGGCGTTGATGATGGTGGTCCTCACCTGGCGTCAGCGGTTCATCGCGGTCGGTTTCGCGATCGGCATCGACCTCGTCTTCCTGCTGGTTCGCTGGGTGCTCGACGCCAAGATGATGTTCGGCAACGGTGCGTTGTGGGTGCTTCTGGCCTATGGGGTCATCGCCGTCACGCGCCGCACCGGCTCGGAACGGATTCTGCTGCTGAAGGGCGTGGGTCTCGGCCTGCTGCTGGTGGCCGGCCGCAAGACGGGCGACACCTGGCTCCTCATCACCTCCAAGACCCGCCCGCTGGTGCTCGACCAGTACCTGGCCAGCGCCGATCACGCGTTGGGCAATCCGTCGTGGGTGGCGGGCCGGATCGTCGAGGCCACCGGCTCGATCGGCGCCCATGTTCTCGACTACGTCTACATTCAGCTCGCGGTGGCCGCGGTCGTCGTCACGGTGTACCAGCTGCGCAACGTGGCCGCCGAGCGCCGCTTCCCGGGCCACCATCTGGTGCGTACGTTCCTGGTCATCGGCCTGCTCGGGCCGGCGATCTACATGATCTTCCCGGTGGTCGGACCGATCTTCGCCTACGGCACCGGCGCCTTCGGTACCGGCGCCGAGCACTTGGCGGTGGCCAATCTGTGGCCGGACACGCCGCCGCCGATCGGTAATCCGCAACCGATGCCGTTCGACGAGCTCACCCCTCGCAATTGCATGCCCAGCCTGCACACCGCGTGGGCCACCGCGATCTTCATTCATTCCCGCAAGGGGCCACGCATTCTGCGCTACGCAGGCACGTTCTGGCTGATCGCCACCCTCGGCGCAACGCTGGGATTCGGCTATCACTACGGCGTGGATATCGTTGCCGGCGTGGTGTTCGCGTTCACGATCGACGCGGCGCTGCGCGCGCACGACCGCGGCTGGGACCGGCACGGAATCCAGCTGGTCGCCTACGGCGTAACGGTCTTCGCTCTGTTCCTGGTGTCGTATCGCTACCTGCCGGTGGAGATGTCCGAATATCCGTGGGTGTTTGGACCGCTTCTTATTCTCGCGATGGCCTCGGTGGTCTACGGCTATATGCGGACCAGCAAGCTGTGGGAGCCGAAGGCGGCCGTACCAGCGCAGCGATCCGAAACGGAACCGCAACCCGAACTCGTGTGATTCAGGTTGCGGCAGGTGGTGGGCCGGGCGCTTACCGGGTGGGGTCGGGAAGCTGAACGTGTGCGGGCGAAGAACTGCCTGGCACAGGCTTCCCGGCCCTCCCCCGCATCCCGTTCGGCCGGGTGCTATCGGGACGCGAGGGCCTGCCGTGTGACGTTCCTGAGGAACAGCACCGGTGTCGCCGCCGTGGCCACGGCGAACACTCCGAAGGCCGGCCGCATGCCGCCCAGCTCGGCCAGCAGGCCCACCAGGGCCGCGCCCAGCGGCATGGCGCCGAAGCTGAAGAGCCGGGCCGCCGCGCCGTAGCGGCCGAGCATCGCGTCGGGGACCATGCGCTGGGTGATGGTGCGGGCGTTGACCGTCCAGAGGGTGCCGCCCATGCCGCCGAGGAAGGCTCCCACCGCCACGGCCGCGATGTTGGTGGTGAGGGCGGGCAGCGCCACCATCGCGGTGGTGCCGACCAGGTCGGCGAACATCGCCCAGCGAGCGCCGAGCAGCCGGTTCACCCAGGTCACGGCCACCGTGCCGGCCACACCACCGACCCCCAGGGCGCTGAGGACGATGCCGTACTCCTGCGGCCCCAGCTCCATGGCCTGCTGTGCGTAGAGCGGCATGAGGGCCAGCCAGGCGCCCCAGACGGCGGCGAGTACGGCGACGACCAGCGAGAGCGTGCGCAGCACCGGGTCGCCCCAGAGGAACCGCAGCCCTTCGGCGATGCGGCTGTTGACCGAGACGGGAGCGGCGTCCGCGGCGGGCCGGGCGGCCTGGAAGCGGCCCACCAGCAGGAGCAGGGCGAGGGCGGCGATCGCGTACGAGGCTCCGATCAGGCCGAGCGCGAGGCCGGTCCCCGCGGCAAGGAGCAGCCCGCCGACGAAAGGCCCGGCGAACTCCTGCCCCACGGTCTCGGCCCCCACCATCCAGGCGTTGGCGCGCTCCCGCCCCGCCGCCGGCACCGCGGCCGGGACCAGCGCGGATGCGGAGGTCGAGGCGAGCACGTCGGCGACACCGAGGATCACCCCGGCGCTGAAGAGCTGAACGAGCGTGATGCCACCGGTCACGGCGGACCCGGTCAGCCAGCCCATCGCCGCGAGCCGCATCCCGTTCGCGCCCCAGAGCAGCCGCCGCCGGTCGAAGCGGTCGACGAGCACGCCGATGTGCAGGGCGACGAGCAGCCAGGGCAGCGTGAGGGTCATCGATACGGCGGTGACCTGGGCGGGCGAGCCGGTGAGCTGGGCCGCGAGCAGGGGCAGGGCCATCTTCATCACGCCGTCGGCGAGGTTGGTCACGGCGGTGAAGCCGACCAGAACTGCGGTGTTGCGCCGGCCAGTGTCTGTTGGAGGGCGACCTTCCAGCGTCACACCACCGAGGCCGTTGCCGGTCTCCGTCCGCTCGGGCACTGCCGTGACCATGACCCTCCCCTAACCGTCTAACGCATTAACCGGTTAGGCCACTCTGGCGCACCTCCCCGCCATCACGCAACCGGTAAAACGCTTAGGCGGTAGAATGGCGGGAACCCGCAGGAGGTGACGCGCCATGCTGGAGCCGCCGGCCTCAGCCGTCCTGGTGGAGGCATTCGCCAACACCGTCGACGTGGAAGAGGCGAGCGACGAGATCGCCACCCCGGCCGGGCTGTCCCAGTGGCTCACGGGCCGCGGCCTGCTCGACGCGCATGGCGACGTCCCCGTCGACGTCCCTGTCGGCATCCCCGCCGACGTACACGCGAGCTATCTGGCCCTGCGCGCAGGCATCCGCGAGGAACTGGGCGGCCACGTCGGCGACACCCCCGACCCGGCCCTGCTCGCCGCCGCGGACCAGGTACTGGCCCAGCACCCCGTGCGGGTCACGGCACGCGGCTTCCTGACCCCCATGACGGAACTGCCCACCGAGCGCAGGCCGCTGGCCGCGCTGGCGATCGCATGGAGTGAGCTGGTCACGACCGGGGACGCCGCCCGGCTCAAGCGTTGCGCGGAGCACACTTGTGGCTGGGCGTTCTGGGACGTGTCGAAGAACCGCAGCCGCCGCTGGTGCTCGATGAAGGTGTGCGGCAACCGCAACAAGAGCCGGTCGTACGCGTCACGGCAGCGGCAGGGGGCGTAGTGATCATCTGTAGTCGCCGCCCGTTAGTCTTCCGGCGTGCATGCGTACGAGGAACTCACGTCAGCAGAGCGCCAGTTGTGGGATGCCTACCCCACGGGCGGTTCAGTGGACTTCCGTACGGGTGGTCCAGAGGATGACCCCGAGCACGGGGATGGATGGGGCGACGCGCGGACGGTCAGGGCCAGTGTCGTGGGAGCCCTGCTCCTCGGGGGGAACCCGGGCCAGCCGGGGAGTGTCCCGGCGCTGCGGCTCGCGGGCGCCCGGATCAGCGGCACCCTCGATCTCAGCGAGGCCGAGATCGGGCACGGCATGTGGTTCGACGGGTGCTGGTTCGAGCAGGGCGTCAGGCTCTACGGAGCGGCCACCCGGACGATCGAGATCAAGGGCAGCAGGCTTCCGGGACTCGACCTGACCATGGCCCGGGTAGAGGGAAGGGTCGCCTTTCGCCGCACGGTTCTCAACGGCAGGCCCTCGGCGCCTGGGCTGTCGTTGCCGGCGGACTCGTCATGGAAGGCGGCCTGTTCTGCCGTAGAACCACCGTCCACGGCGGGATACGTCTCCTGGGTGCGCAACTGCCCGGCGGCTTGCACATGGAGCAGGCACAGCTGCACCATCCAGATGGCGTCGCGCTCCTCGCCGACCATGCGGTGGCGAGCACCATGGCGCTGTCCGAGGGCTTCACGGCCGAAGGGACCGTCAGCCTCCGCGGCGCGCAGATAGCGGACCAACTCACCCTCGACGGCGCCGTTGTACGGGCCGACGGCACGGCGCTGGACTGCGCGCGCATGCAGGCAGGAGTCTTCGTCTTCACCCCGGTGGAGCCCCCGTCGGGGCTGATGGACCTGCAGGACGCGCGGGCCGCGACCATCCGTGACCGAGAAGATGTGTGGCCGGACACCGTACGCCTGCAGGGCTTCACCTACGGCTCTCTCCACGAGAACGGCGAAGTCCAGGAGCGCTCCGTGGAGCGCCGCGTGGCGTGGATTCGGCGGCATCCGGGCTACGCCGCCCAGCCGTACGAGCAATTGGCCGCCTGGTACCGGCAGATCGGCCATGACGACGACGCCCGGCGCGTCCTGCTGGTCAAACAGTGCCACCGCAGGAAGACGCTGGGCCTGCCCGCCCGGCTGTGGGGACACCTCCTGGACGCCGCCGTCGGCTACGGCTACCGCCCCTGGCTTGCGGGCGTGTGGATCGCGGCGCTCATCCTGCTCGGCACCACGGTCTTCAGCGCCCACTCACCCCGGCCGACCGAACCCGGCCAGGTGCCCCCGTTCAACGCCTTCGTCTACACCCTCGACCTCCTGATCCCCATCGGCGGTCTCGGCCAGCGCACCTCCTGGTACTGGCAGGGAGGGGCACCTTCCTGGCTGTCCTACACCCTCATCGCTGCGGGATGGATCCTGACGACGGCGGTACTCGCCGGGATCACGCGCACCCTGAACAGGAACTGACCCCGTTTCGCCTGGTGTACTGCGGCCTTGTGCATTACAAGACCGGCGGCCCCTGCTCAATGCGGCGCAGCACCGAGGTGAGCCGGTGGAGGGCTTCGGTGGTCTGGAGCTGTCGCTCGTCCCACCAGGTGGCTCCCGCCTCGGCCAACGGGGCGAGCAGGTCACGGGTCTTGGCGGTGTCGCCGCCCGGCGTGGCGCCTCCGAGGACGATCTCGAAGGGGGTGTCGGAGCGGTCCTCGCGCTGCTTGTGCACGTACGCAACCAGGTCGCGGACCTGGTCGGCGGGCGGCACGTGGCCGTGCCTGGCATCGGTGAACAGCGGGACCGCGCCGTCCCAGCGGGCGGCCCGGCGCATCGGCGGGCGGTTCGGCCAGAAGCCGGCGACCCAGACCGGGGGCCGAGGGCGTTGCACCGTGGCGGGCAGCAAGGTCACGTCCCGTACCCGGTAGTGCCGTCCGTCGTGGTTCACCGGCTCGCCCGACCAGTAGCGCTGCAGCAGGTCCAGGCCCTCGTCCAGTCGCTCGGCCAGGACCTTCGGGTCCGTGGCGTCACCGAAACTCTCGTACTCGTCCTCGACGGGCCCGCCAAGCCCCGTAGCGAAGGTGACCCGACCACCGCTCACCGCATCCAAGGTCGCCACCTGGCGGGCGAGTTGCTGCGGGCGCCGCCGGGCGACCGGCGTGACCAGCGTGCCCAGCCTGATCCGGGAGGTCGCCAACGCCGCGGCAGTCAGCAGCATCCACGGGTCCCCGAAGGGCAGGCCCGCGTGCTTGCGATGCAGCACGTGGTCCCAGACGAACAGGCCGTCCCAGCTTGCTTGTTCCGCCGCTGCGGCCACCTTCGCCACGGCCTTGGGGTCGGCGAAGTCACCAAAGTTTGGGATGTTGACCGAGAAGCGCATTCCCGCATCCTGCTGCACGGCATCGGGTGCGGCAACCGGTTAGCGAACCGCCGAACCGCCACACCACAGCGGCCCGTCCGGCGTCAGGACTCCCCCGCCCACCGGCCCGGTGAGACGCTGGGAGCGGACTCCTCGGGCGGTTGGAGCAGGCGCGTCGCCCGTGGGTGGCTGGGTCGTTGGGCAGCGCGCGGAGAGAACGGGATGTCGGCAGAGGGACAGAGAGCCGTGGGGGACGCGGGAGAGCAGTGGCAGGACGGCCGGCTGGGCGGGCTGCTGCGTGAGGTGAGACGTCAGGCGTCGTGCGGGGCCGGGGCCGACGCGGGCAGGATTCTCGACTGGCTGCATCAGCAGACCGGCGTCGATGCCGCGGTGGTCGCCGACGACGCGATGACGGTGGAGTCGTCCACGGCAGGGTTTCCGCGGGACGTGTTGGGCTCGCTCGCCGGGCTGCTCGGGCGCTTGTCCGGTGGGCAGTTGGCCGCGGCGGCGGCCCAGGCCGAAGGGCTGCACGTGCGTTGTGAAGCCCTCGGGCCGTACGAGCCGCGTCCGGTGCTTGTGGTGGTCGGGCGCTCCGCGCCGAGTCCGGAGACCGTCGCGCTCACCTCGCACGCCGGCCAGGTGCTCGCCTTGCTGCGCCGCGCTGACGGCGTGGACCGGGCTCGGCGGGACTATCACGACAAGGCACGCCAGTTGCGGTTCGCCGTACTGCACGGGCTGTTGACGGGGGGTCCCTTGCTGGCCCGGCGGATGACGACCGGTGCCGTTCCGCCGCTGCTGGACGCCGATCGGCTGCGCGTGCACCTGCTGCGCTGCCCGTCGGCCGACCGTGACCGGATCGCTCGGGTTCACCAGGATCCGTACGGCTACCACGGGCAGGCTCTGATGGTGCACTGCCCCGTGTTCAAAGAGCACTTGATCTGCCTCATCGCCGACGACGACGGCACGCCCGGGGGATCCGGCGGCGCCGGCAGCCAGGGCCGCTCTGGCAGCTCCCGCGGCTCCGGCGGGCCGGCGCGCGGCCTTGGAGAGACGCTGCGTCTGCTCGTACGCGACGATCCGCGCTATGCGCTGGGGGTCAGCGGCGCGCAGCCCCTCGGCGCGACGGCCGAGGCCTACAGCCAGGCCGCGCACGCGCTGGCCGCCGCCCGTACCACTCCCGGCCGTGTGGCCCATTACCACGGTCAGACGCCGCTGGCGGGCATCCTTCCCGCTCAGCCCGCGCGCGCCTGGGCCCGCGCCCTTCTGCGTCCGCTGGACTCGGTCCCGAAGGCCAGTGCCGACATCACCCGGCTGGCCGTGAGCGTGCCCCGGTCCGGTGTGGCCCGGCTGCTCGGCCTCAGCCGCAATACCGTCGCCGCGCATCTCCGGCGCGCCGAACTCGCCCTGGGGCAGGACCTGTCCGACGTCCGCTCCCGCGCCGCCGTCCACTTGGCCATCGCTCTGGGCAACTCATGCGCGGGCCCCGAACCCGATCAGCATCAACTGCCGCCCGCGCTGCCCGACTTGCTGAGCAACGAGCCCGCCGCCGCCTGGGCCCAGACGATCCTGCGCCCCCTGCACGCGCGGCATCGCCGCACTCTTCAGGCGTGGATCGACGCCAACACGGACGCCCAACAGGCCGCCCGCCGCATGGACATCAGCCGCAACACGGTACGGGCCCACCTGCGCACCGCAGAGGCCGTCCTCGGGCTTGATCTGCTGACCACCGGCACCGGCGCCCACGACGTCGTCCACGCCCTGGACATCACCGCGGCACGGGCCCTGTGAGCATCGTGCACAACAAGCGCCCTCAGTTGAGCACCGTGCACACTGGCCGCAGGGCGCGGTGGCTTCTAGCGTGGTCATGACCGCCCGTACACCAGACGCTGCCGGCCCCTGACCAGGACCGGCGGACCGCACTGAAGGGCCGCACCTGCCTCCCTCGGTGTTTCGGACCTGCCCGAACGGTGCCGGCCGCAAGGAACAGAGCGAGCCAGCGTATGCAGGACGACGCTGTAGCGGACTATCGGGGGATGCCGTGCTGCGCATGCACTTCACTGAAGGAGATCTGTCGCGGACCAGGGTGGCCGACGGGCCTGACCCGTTGTGGGAAATCGTCCTGAGCATGCATCAACTCCAGGAAGGAGGAAGGAGCGTGCAGGCCGCCGCCGCGGGACGGACACGTCCCGATCGGCGGAAGATGCTGAGTGCGCTGGCCCCGCTGATGCCGGCTCGCGGCTACTTTCCGGATTTCCTGACTCCCGCCGCGGCGTCGGACGGCCTGGACAGTGGGATCGACGCCGTGCTGTCCACTCCGAAGCCGCGGCTGCGCGCCGAACTCTCCCTGCTGGCACAGGACAACGCACTGCCCTCCTGGACACGTTCCCTCGCCGACGGCGACGTCGACGCCTTGCGCCGGCTGGGCCGCGCCCTGCACCAGTACCACTCGAGCGTCCTCGGCCCCAGATGGCGCGACGTCGCCACGCGCGTCGAGGCCGACCGGCGCCACCGCACCGGAGTGCAGTGCCGCGCCGGGACAGAGGCGATGCTGCGCACCTTCGGGCCCATGCTGCACTGGCAGCCCTCGGTGCTGACCGCCCACTACCCGGTCGACAGGGAGGTCCATCTGGGCGGGCGCGGACCGCTGCTCGTCCCGTCGTATTTCTGTCGCCGTACGCCGGTCGCCCCTCCTGGACGACAGGCTGCTGCCCGTTCTGGTCTACCCGGCGCGCCCGCTCCTGCCGGACACGATCACGCCGGACTCCAGGCTGGCGCCCCTCCTTGGGCACACCCGCGCGGCGGTGCTGCAGACACTCCAAGAACCCCACACCACCACGGAGTTGGCGGAACACGCCGGAGTGTCGCTGTCGTCGGCGAGTGAGCACGCGGCGGTACTCCGCAGGGCCGGTCTTGTGGCCAGCGTGCGGGAGCGCCAGCAAGTCCGGCACATACTCACGCAATTGGGCGCCGATCTGCTCAGCGCCGGAGCGCCGACTTCCCTGGTCCAGAGCAATTCGGTTGCCCGGAGCACCTTGCGGCCGCGACACTGCGCCCACCATGACTAGTGCTCCCGGGGACATGTCCATCGCGCCAGGGGGCCTGTGGTCCCGCAACTTCTCGCTCTTCTTCGCCGCCCGCGGTGTCGCCCGGCTCGGCGACATGATGGCCCCGGTGGCGCTGGCCACCGGGCTGGTGCTGAGCGGATACGGGGCCGGGGTGGTGGGGGCCGTACTGGCCAGCATGACGGCCTGCTTCGCCGGGTTCGTCATCTTCGGCGGGGTGATCGCCGACCGGGTGAACAACCGGGTGCTGATGATCGGGGCGGACCTCGTACGCGTCGTCGTGCAAGCCGTCATGGCCGGGCTCTTCTTCACCGGCCACATCGTCGTCTGGCAGATCTGTCTGCTGTCCGCCGTCAACGGAATCTGCGCCGCGCTCTTCCAGCCCGGCCTGCCCACCCTCATCCCGCGGATCGCCGCGGACGTACAGGGCGCGAACGGGGCCATCCGCACCATCGAGTCCCTGATGACCATGGCGGGTCCCGCGGTGGCCGGTGCGCTGGTGGGGCTCACCGAGCCGGGCGGGGTTTTCGTCGCGTACGCCTTCACATACCTGGCCAGTGCCATCTGTCTGGCGCTGCTGCGACTGCCGGCGCCGGCGGACCGGTCCGGGGTGGCGCAGTCTGTGACGTCGAAGTCCGCGATGGCGAAGTCCGTCGTCGAGAAGTCCGTGGTGGCAAAGTCCGTGGCGGCGAAGTCCGTGGTGGCGAAGGAGAACTCCTTTCGGTCCGATCTGGTGCAGGGGTGGCAGGAGTTCAGGTCCCGTACCTGGCTCTGGGGCGTGATCGTGATCTGGATGGTCCTCATGATCGCGTCCTGGGGGCCGATGGTCCCGCTGATCGCGACCGAGGTCGTCTCCGAGTACGGTCCCAGCACGCTCGGCCTCGTCAACTCGGCCATGGGCGCCGGCATGGTGGCCGGTGCGCTCGTCGCCATGCGGGTGCGGCCGGTGCGACCGCTGCGAGCCGGTTCCGCCGCGCTGCTGCTGTACTGGCTGCAGCCGGCGTCGGTGGCCCTCGGGCTTCCGGTGCCGCTGATCGCCGCGGGGCTCGCGGCCGCCGGTGCGGCCAACGCCTTCTGGGGCGTGATGTGGACGACCAGCATCCTGACCCAGGTACCGACCGAGGTGCGGAGCCGGGTCCATGCCTACGACGTGGCCGGTTCGGTGGCGATGATGCCCGTGGGCCAAGCCCTCGCCGGTCCCGCGTCGGAGATCTTCGGGGTGCGCGAGGTGCTGGGGTTCAACGCGGTGATGGCGATGGTGGTGGCGGTGGCGCTGCTGTCCGTACCGGCGATCCGAAATCTGCGCAGGGTAGAGGGTCGAGGCCCAACCGACTTCGCTCCGGCGGCAGTTGAGGAATCCGCCGGCAGGGAAGCCTGACGAGATTTGCCAGTGCCCGGTGGCCGAGCCCCGACGGAGCGATCCGCTAGGGCCGCACCGCCACCGCGTCCACCTCGAACAGCATCCCCGGCAGCGCGAGCGAGGCGACGCCACTCAGCGTCTGGGCCGGCAGCCGGTCGCCGAAGCGGGCGTGCAGCGCCTTGCCGAGGGCCTCCAGCTTGTCGAGGTCGTGGTCGACGATGAAGGTTCCGAGACGGACCACATGCTCATATCCGAGACCGACCCCCTCCAGTGCAGATCGCAGCCGGTCGAAGGCCAGCTCCACCTGCGCGGCGAAGTCTCCGGGTACGGGTGCGCCGGTGGAATCGGAGGCGTACTGGCCGCCGATGAAGACGAGTTCGCCGGGCGCCGAGGCGGCGTGGCTGTAGCCGAACGGTGTCGGGTCGTGGAGAGTCGCGGGGTTGGTGATGCTGCGCTGATCATTCGTCATGTCTCCTCGAACGTCCGCGCGAGCGTGCTCATTCCACACCGGCCGCTGTCCAACACGAGCAGCCGACCTTCAGCGCAGGTCCAGCCGCATCAGGACCCGGGGGTGACCGGCCAGCACCGACGTCGTGTCGGCGGCGTGGGTGAATCCGGCGCGTTCGAAGTTCTTGCGGATACCGGCGTACGCCATCGTCAGGTCGACCTTGGCATCACCGCTGTCGAGGGGGTACGCCTCCAGCACCGGTGCGCCGTGCGCGCGGGCGAACTCGACCGCGCCGGTGATCAGGGCGTGCGAGATGCCCTGCTTCCGGTGACCGGGGCGTACGCGGATGCACCACAGCGACCAGACCGGCAGGTCGTCGACGTGCGGGATCTTACGGCTGTGCGCGAAGGAGGTCTCCGAGCGCGGTGCCACGGCGGCCCAGCCGACCGGCTCGTCACCGTCGTAGGCGAGCACGCCGGGAGGCGGGTCCGCACGGCAAAGCCCGGCGACGTAATCACCGCGGTCCGGACCGCGGAGCTCGTTGTTGAGCTTGGAGGGGATCCGATAGCTCAGGCACCAGCAGACGTTGGCCTGCGGCGACTTCGGGCCGATCACACTGCGGACGTCCTCGAAGACCGAAGCCGGGCGCACATCGATGGTCATGGCGTCACGATGTCATGGCAGCCATCGCGACGCCGGTCAACCCGTAGTGCTCTCCTCTATTGCCCTTACTGCCCTACCGCTTGCGCAACAGCGCGCAGACGAAGTTCTCCTCCACGGTCCGCAGCCGCTCAAGGAGTTCCGGCTTGTTCATCTTGTTGATCTGGGTGGTGAGGGAGACGGTCAGCGACCGCTTGCCGTCCCGGGTGGCCGCGATCAGCTGTGTGTAGCCGGGGAAGTTGCCCGTGTGGCCGTACACCACGCCGCAGCGGGTGGTGTACCGGAAGATGGCCAGACCGGCTTTGTTCTTGCCGGGGCCCGCGGGTTCGGATGCGCCGTTCACCCAGTTCAGCTGCTGGTGGCGGGTCCGGTCGGAGATCAGCTTTCCGCCGGCGTAGCCGCGGATGAAGGCCGTCATGTCCTTCGGCGTCGAGATGATCCCGCCCGATGCCCACACGCCCGACGCACTCAGTACTTCGCTGACGTCCTCGGGCGGGTTCGGCGGGGTGACGTCGTAGCCGTGCATGTACGGCTCGGGCATCCGGTAGCCCTGCGGCAGGCTCGTGCGGCGCAGGTGCAACGGGCGGTACACGAGCTGGGCGAGCAGATCTTCGTAGCGGCGGCCCGTCACCGCCTCCGCCATCAGCGCCACGGCAATGTTGTCGGAGTTGGAGTAGGCGTACCGGGCCCCCGGACGGAACGCCAACGGCTCGTCGGCCACGAAGTCGAGGAGTCGGCGGGAGTCGAAGCGGCGGCGCGGGTCCTCGGTCACCAGGGCCAGGAACTCCGGGTCATCGGAGAAGTCCGGCAGTCCGCTGGTGTGGTTCAGGAGCTGCCGCAGCGTCACCCGATGCCATGCACGCGGCAGCCGGGGAAGCACCTTGCCGATGGTGTCCTTCAGACGCAGCTTCCCGCGGTCGACGAGTCGGAGGGAGACCGCGCCGCTGTACGCCTTGGCCGTACTGGCGATGCGCATGTGGTCGGTGACCTTGATCGGCCGGTCGCTGCCGGTCTCGGCAACGCCCGCCCGGTAGACCTCGGTGCGGGACCCGCGCTTGAGGACGGCCATCGCTCCGGGCGGCCCGCCGGGCGCGGTGGTCAGTTCCTGCAACTGCCGTCGCAGCGCGCGGTGGTCGTCGGCGGGGACATCCTCGGCCTGGGCCGGGGCATGCACGAGACCGGCCATGCAGGCGGCGGCCAGCAGAGCGACGAGGGAGAGGCGGACCTTCGGGGTGCTGGGACCTGGCACGGGAGGACTCCTGAAGCGTGAGCGCGGTGGGACGTCCAGCTTCACCCGCCGGTCAGAAACCCGCGCGCGGCTCTGCTCCAACCAGCCGAGAACGGTACGCGGGCGACGGGCACCCGGCGTTTCCAGCGGGTCAGGCGCCACGTTGTTCCGTCACCGTGTCACCCGGCCCGTGCCCGCCCTGGCCTGGACTCCGTCACTCGCGGCCGGCAGGGGGCAACGTGGTGGACGTACACGATGACGCGAGCGGCCGTCGCCGCGAGACCCTTCAGCGCCTGGGCGCCGCCCTGACCGTGCTCAAGCGCGAGCGGAGCGCCTTCTTACGACCTACGATCAGCTGCTGCTCGCCTACCAGGACGGGGAAGAGATCGCGGTCCCCGAGCACACCGACCTACGCCTGCAGCCGTGGCGCGACTTGTGGGTCGTACTGGAAAACCAGAGCTCCGCCGCTCGCCGGCGTCCGCCACACCCCGTGGCGGACAGCGCAACGCCTCGCGCCGGGCAGAGTGGTACCGAAGCCGACGATCGCACAGACCGCCGGGAGGCGCTCAAGCGCTCGCCCGCGGAACCGCCACCGCCGTCTGCGGCGGAGGACGAAGAAGCCGAGGTGGCTCTGCACCGATTCCTCGACAACCAGCGGGAGGCGTACGAGAACTTCCCGAAGCCCCCGCTTCGTCCTGGCGTACGCCCTCCGCGATCTGGCGTTCGCCGGGGCGGCCCAGGCGCTCACGCAGCCGGCACTCCCCCGAGCCCGCGTCCGCTCCGGCACACCTCGTCGGGCGGTTCCCAGGCCCCGCCGGACGACGGAGAGCCGCGCACCGACGACGGCTGAGGCGCACGGTGCTCGCACCACCCGCTTGTGGTGGAGGCATGGGCCGCGGCCCGGCCATGTGCGCTTGGCCTGTCGTGCTCAGCAGCCGTACTCGTGAGGATTGAGGCGGCGATGAGGCCGATGAGGACGGCGACCGCGCATACGACGGTGCACATGAGCGCCCGAACGCGTCGCTCGCTGCCGGCGCGAACCGACTTGGCCGCGGGGACCGTTGCGATGGATTTCTGCCTCACGAGCGTTCTGAATCGCTCGCGCAGCGCTTCGCCGTCGTCGTCGACCTCGGGGAATTGGCCCCTGATGGCGGCGCGGGCGTGGCGCAGTCGGTTCCTGACGGCCGAGGTACTGGCTGCTGTTTCGGCCGCTGCCTGAGAAATGCTCATTCCAAGGCCGTCGCACATCAGGAGAGTGAGGCGGTGCCGCTCGGGCAAGAGCAGCAGTGCTCCCACGAGGGGGGGGCGAACCCCGTGGGTTTGCGGCGTTCATAGAGGTCGCGGAATGGGCGGCTCGGCGTGGTGTGGCGGTACGCAGGTGTGCCCGGGCATGCGGTTCGACGAGCGTGGGGCGCGAGGGGTGAGCCGATGGCGTATCGGCACAAAGGGAGTCTGACGTCCAGTGGCTCATCGACTTGTTCACCCGTTCACAGCGATCGAAGTTCCCCTCCCGGAGTCTCAACCTCTCCTCTGCGAAAGGTTCCTGGCGTGACCGGCGGCGTAGCCCGGTGCGTTGGCCACGGGTACGCGTCCGGTCACAGCGCCCCGCCGGTCCGTGTTGGACGACCGGCGGGCCCTGGGGTTCTCTGGTCTCTTCCGGGGCGAGGTCGTCGGGGTGTACTTGCGCTGCTCTTTCCATTGGGCCAGCAGTTCGTCGTAGATCGGCGTCTGCGAGGAGGCCGCCGCCTCCCCGGCGGGGATATGGGACGGGCCGGCGTCGGTTGTTGCAGAAACGGTTCTGCTGACATCAGTCATGCGAGGACCAACGGGCCGGTGACGGTCCAGGTGCTGCCGCTTAACGCAATTGACCACAAGTGCTCGCGCCTAAGCGATGCCCTTCGAAGCGAGCCCGGTCGCGGCCGGGCGATGGTCATGCGACACGCCGAGATAGGCTCACCGCATGATCATCCCATTTGTCGTTGGCGTCACTGTCCTGCTCACGGTCGCCGCCGTGGGCGTGTGGGTGTGCCTGGAGTTCTGCGCGGCGTGCCGCGAGCGCAGGCGCACGGCCGTCGGGCCCGCCGCGGACGGTCGGTAGTCCGCGCCGGCTCCCCAGCGTCCCGCTGTCCCGCCGCCCCCGCCCAGGACCGCGACACCCGTGAGCGGCTGTTGTCCTCCTCCCGCGACGAGCGCTCCCTCCTGGCGGCCGAGCCGATGCGCTACCTGCATGCATCATGAACGCGGCGGACTACGACGTGCCGCAGACCAGGCGGCGCGATCCTGCTCGCCTCCCGCACGCGCACCGCCGAGCCCCCGCCGCCCACATACGCCAATGGTTCGCTGGAGCGGAACCTGATCCGGACCCAACACAAATCACCGGACCAAACTTTCAGTTACTGCTGATGCCACCTGTAGTACTGGTGGGAAGGATCGCAGGCCGTCGCTTGCAGAAGGGTGCCGTTTCCTACGCTGGGTGTAGACAGACAGAGCCCGCTCGAAACGTTCTGCCAGACCTGGTACCAGCCCGAAGGCGGTCCGTTGGGGTTGTCCGCGTAGAAGACGCGCCACTGCTGGGTGGTTGCCGCCGCGTTGCAGAAGGCCATCGTCACTGTTCCCGACCCTGAAGCCGGTGCCGTGATGCACCGCCCCGTGCGTTGATTGGTGAAGGTGAACAGGCCGGTCTGGGTATTGAACCCTGCGAGCCACTTCTTCTCGGAACTGCTGCCGCAGGACCACATATGCAGCTTGGCGGCGTTCTCGGTGGCGTTGTCGAGACAGTGGCTCGAGTTCCAGACGTTGATTGGGGTGAAGCCTGCGGCCTGCGCCGGCGTGCCGACCATGGAAAGGGCCAGCACCGCTAACACCGCGGTGACGAGCGCGAACAATTTACGTCGTGTGGACATGAGCTTCTCCGGTTCCTCACTAAAGACTGGTGGAGAGCCCGAACGGTATCCAGTAGCTACAGAGGAAGGGTCCGAGCGTCGCGCGTCCTGAGGCTGCCTGCTGGAGACGCCGACTATGTTCGGCGGCCAGGCGTCCCGATTCTCACAGCAAGGCCCGTTTTCAGCAACGCGCTTGAGGAGCATTGTCCGATTCCCACCGGGGCCGATCTCCCAGAGATCGTCGCCCGTGTAGATGGAGGTCATTGTGGATTTGGAGTCGGCTGTGAGGGCCAGGCTTTTGCGACAGCAATAGACACTTTCCCTGCGTCCCCTCTGCCATTTGATAGGTTCTCGATGGGCGAAGGCGGAAACATTGACTTGTAGTTCACTCGACGCCCCCTAGGACAGGGGGCGTCGGCTTCTGTTGTCCGCGTCAGTCAGCCCAGGTGTCCGAGGTCAGGTCCCCCAAGTGATGAGCTTGAGAGTGGAGCTTGCTGTTCGGACTGCGGTGAGAAGGTTCTGCCCCTGCGGTTGGACCAGGGCCGGGAGGGACGCTGCCCCCGCGAGGTCGTCGCTGTCTCCCCACCTGGTCACCGTTCCGGAACCGGTCACCTGCCAGAGGATGACCTTGAGGTTTCCCGTCTCGGTGATGACGGAGGTTGCCAGCCGTCCGCCGGGCGCCGCACCGATGTCGTGGCCGTTGGTGATCCCGGCAAGTTCGCCGCTGTCTCCGAGCCGCTGGATCGCGCCGCTGGGCTGGACCCGCCAGGCGATCAGCTTCAGTGTGTCGGACGCGCTCTTCACCGCGGTCACCGCGACTCCGGACGGGTCCATGAAAACCTTGACCAGCCTGCTGTTCCCGGCCTGGTTTCCACTGTCTCCCAGTCGTTGCACGGACTGGTCGGTCACCCGCCAGAGGATCAGCTTGAGGTTGTCGGATCCGTCTCGCACGGCGGTGAGGACCAGTCGTGTGTCGACGACGGCCATGTCCACGTCGCGGACCTCGCCGGCCTGGTTTCCGCTGTCCGCGAGCCGGGTGAAGGAGCCGTCGGGCTTCAGGCTCCACGCGATGACCGAGAGATTGCCGCTGCCGTTGCGACAGGCCGTCGTCCAGATCAGTGAACTCGCCGGGACTATCCGGATCAGACTGGCCGCACCGGCTTGGTTTCCGCTGTCCCCCCGCCGCTGGATCGAGGTGCCGTCATCGTTGACGGACCAGCTGATCAGCTTGAGGTTCCCCGAGCCGCTCCGGCAGGCCGTCACGAATCGGTCACCGGTGGTGGAGCGGGCGAGGTCGATCGACGTGGCCGCACCGACCTGCTCGGCGCTGTCCGCCGTGCGGCTCACGGAACCGTCTGCGTTGAGGCGCCATCCGATGAGCTTCAACGTGCCGGCCTGGGTGCGCACGGCGGTCAGGGCGCGGGTGTCGTTGTGGCGCGCGGCACTGATCTCACCGACGAAGCCTGCTTGTTCGGCACTGTCGCCGCGGCGCTCCAGTGCGGGGTAGAGGCGCCTGATCCCGTCGATGTCGTCCTGTGTCAGGCTGCGACGGACTCCGCCGTAGCTGCGGAACATGACAGCACCTGTGACGGCCGAATGGTCGAGGCCGAGCAAGTGGCCGATTTCGTGGAGCGCGACAGTCTCCGCATCGAATGTCTGGGCAGCGCCGGTGAGACTCCATGTCTCCGCGTCGTCATAGTGCAGTGAGCCGGCATTTCCTCCGCCGCACGGTGGCGGATAGAAGGCGTGCGCCAGTGTGTTGCCGACACCGTCGAAGGCTGAGCCGTCCCCGTGTTCTCCGGTGCGCCAGCCGATCGCAAAGTCCGCGTTCGCCGTGTTGACCTGCTGGAAGCTCACACCACGCAGCACTGCGGCCCATGTTGCGAATGCGCGCTGGACAGCGGTGCGTTCATCGGTACCGGTGATGTCGTCGGTGCCGTTGGTGAACCTGTAGGTGAAGGCCAGCTTGGTGTAACTGCATCCGCGCAGAACGAATTCCGCGCTTGTGCCACGACGGACAGCATCTACGGTGGACAGATCCGGAACTCCGCATCGCGGCTGCTCAAGCGCGTCGACAGTGCTTGGATCCAGCTGACCTGTTTCGCTGATGCCTCCGATGTTCTGGAACATCCGAAGCGCGTCACTCGTGGCGTCGTCCAATTTTCCGGGTGCCACTGTGGTTGTCAAATACCCATACTTCGTCAGGTATTTCTGCAGCTTCCCGACTTCCTGGTGCTCATCACCGCGGTGCAGTTCCTTTACTTCTAGCGTGAATCGCTGAGCCGTCATGAGTCATCCTTTCCGTTGCGAGAACACTCCTCTCATTCTTGACGGAGGTATAGGCCCGGGAAAGCGTAGAAATACCGGCCTGCTGCGCGCACCTGCCCTATCGAAATGGCGGCGTACGGCTGTGGTTTCACAGGTGCGAGGTCGGATCACAGGATGTGCAGGTCGCGTGCCGTCTGGACCGCTGCCTTGCGGTCGCTCACGCCAAGTTTGCGGTATATGGCGTGGCAGTGGGTTTTTACGGTGTTGAGCGATACGTACAGCTCCGCCGCAATGTCGCGCTGCGACAGGTTCGCGGGCAGATATCTCAGGACCGCGGTCTCCCGGTCGGTCAGTTGCTCGGTGGGGCCGGGAGTTCGTGCGCCGCCGGCCTCGTCTCCTGGAAGTGCTGCTCCTGCGTGGGCGAGGCTGTGGCGCGATTCGGTTCGCTGCAGGTAGCGGCCGGCGACGCCGGGGTCGGGGCAGGTGGCGAGGATGGACCGGGCTTCTGCGAGGAGAGATCTGCCGACAGGGTCGCCGAGGTCGGTGAGTATGTCCCCGCAGAGCGTGAGGACGTAGCCGAGGGCCAGATCCGTGGAAGCGCGCCGGACCAAGTCGAGGGCGTGCAGTGCGTCCGAGGAGGCGGCCTCGGGGTCACCCGTGGTGCGTGCTCGGATCGCGTAGGCGGGTGCGACCCCGTGGTAGGCGGCCAAGCCGAACTGCTGTGCCGTATCCACTGCTGTGACTGCGGCTGTTCGCGCGCTCGCCGTGGAGGCGTCGTCGAAGGCGACGACGGCCTGATACACCAGGGCCTCGTCGTTGCCGGTCTCCCGGGGCAGCCTGCTCCGTGGTGATCTTCGGGTCGTAGATTGGGCTCATGACGGAGGGGACGCCGAGCGAGGCGACAGCACAGTCACGGAGACAACAGAAGCGGGGGCGGCACGCTGCCCCGAAATCGGGGGCGGTCAGGGGCGGGCTGCTGCGCTCGTCCCTGCTGATGGCGGCGGGGACGGTGGTGTCCCGGGCGACGGGTCTGATCAGACAGGTCTTGCAGGCGGCCGCACTGGGTACCGGGCTGCTGGCCACCACCTACAACCAGGCCAACACGGTGCCGACCAGCCTGTACTTCCTGTTCATCGGCGGGGCGCTGAACTCCGTGCTGGTGCCGCAGCTGGTACGGGCCCGAATCGAGCAGCCGGATGGCGGCAGGGCCTTCGAGCAGCGCTTGGTCACCCTCGTCTTGTGCGTGCTTGGCGTCGGCACGGCGCTGGCAGTGTGGGCGGCGCCGCAGATCATCAGCCTCTATCAGAGCGATACACGCGACAATCACGCGGCGTTCGAGCTGACGGTGACGTTCGCCCGGTTCCTGCTGCCGCAGATCTTCTTCTACGGCCTGTTCAGCATCCTGGGCCAAGTCCTCAACGCCCGGAACCGGTTCGGGGCGATGATGTGGACCCCGGTCCTCAACAACATCGTTCTGGTCACGGTGTTCGGCGTCTACGTCGGGCTCATGACGGTCCCGGACCGCGTGCAGGACATCACCCAGACCCAGGTGACGCTCCTGGGCGTCGGCACCACACTCGCCCTGGCCATCCAGGCACTCGCCCTGATCCCCTTCGTCCGCGCCGCGGGCTTCCGCTTCCGCCCCCGCTTCGACTGGCGCGGCACCGGCCTGCGAAAAAGCATCAGTGCGGCCCGCTGGACGCTGCTGTTCGTACTGGCCAACCTGGTCGCCAGCACCGTGGTGACCCGCTACGCCTCGGCCGCCGACCAAGCCCTGCCCAAGGGCGGCGTGGGCTTCACCGCCTACTCCAACGCGCAGACGATCTGGATGCTGCCCCAGGCGATCATCACGGTCTCGCTGGTCACCGCCCTGCTGCCCCGGATGAGCCGGGCCGCCGCCGAGCAGCGTCTGGACGATGTGCGAGGCGACCTGTCCCGCGCACTGCGGATCAGCGGCGTCGTCATCGTCCCCGCCGCCTTCTTCTTCATCGCCTTCGGCCCGCAGATAGCACAACTGCTGTTCGCTCACGGCGCCGCCAACGGCGCATCCGCCCAGCCACTGGGCCATATCATCCAGGCGTTCGGGCTCGGCCTGATCCCCTTCTCCGCGCAGTATCTGCTGCTGCGCGGCTTCTACGCCTTCGAGGACACCCGCACGCCGTTCTGGATGGCGGTATGGATCAGCGCCGTCAACATCGCCCTGGCCACCGGCTGCCACCTGCTGCTGCCCGCACGCTGGGCGGTCACCGGGATGGCCGCCGCGTACGCCGCCTCCTACGCCATCGGCCTGCTGATCACGGCCCTGCGGCTGCGACGACGCCTCGAAGGTCGACTGGACGGCAAGCGGCTGTGCCGTACCTACGGCAAACTGACGGCCTCCGCACTCACCGCCGGCGCCCTCGGCTGGCTCGTCGCCCGCACCTGCTCCACGAACCTGGCGTCGACCACCTGGACTCCCGCCCTGGCCCTGGCCGCAGGCGGCGCCACGATGGCACTCCTGTTCCTGCTCCTTGCTCGCGTCCTCAAGATCAGTGAGCTGCGGAGCCTGCCAGGGTTGAGGTGACGTCGGCGGCGCCGAGTAGCTGGTCCTCGTCACCAGCTACTCGGCGCCGGTCTCCTGGTACCTGCCCCGGGGAGTCCTGGTGAAGTTGAAGGTTCGCCGGACCGTCCGAAGAGTGTTTACAGCGCGAGGTGCTCGCGGAGCTTGCCGCGCTGGGCAGGTAGCTCGTCCCCTACGGACAGGTCGAGGGTGGGGAACTTCTCGGCGATCTCGGCGGGGTCAAGGATGGGGTCGCCGACGGGAATCTCCCATTTGTTGCCGTGGCGCTTCCAGGCGTCGAGGTCAGGTTTGATGGGACGGATGCGCTTCACGATGCCGTCGACGACGTAGACCATCGCTTTGGCGTGCGGGCGCTTGTGGTCGGCCAGGGGCCAGTACTTGCTGTCCGCGTCGAACTGTTCCTTGCTCAGGTCGCCCTGACCGGTCTCGTCGTAGGTGCGGCCGTCGGCGTCGGTCTTGGTCTTGCCGCTGCGGTAGACGACGTAGACGAAGTCTCCCTCGTCGGTCAGGGCGCGGTAGACGGTGGCGCGGCTGGTGTGGAAGGTGTCGGCGATCTGCTGCACGGTGTACTGCTCGCTGTCGTACATCTGGCGTGCCATGCGGACTTGGGTGGCGGTGAGGGTGGGGCGGCGGCCGCCGGTGCGGCCGCGGTCGCGGGCGGAGGCCAGGCCCTCGTGGGTGCCTTCGACGATCAGTTCGCGCTGGAACTCGTCGATGGCGCCAAGCATGTGGAAAGCGAGGCGGCCGGTGGGGGTGGAGGTGTCGATGCCCTGCTTGCTCGCCCAGCCGGAGAACACCATCACCTCGATCGCGAAGCTCCTCGGCGTCTCCCGCACCACGCTCTACAAATACGTGCCCGATCTCCAGGCCGGTGGCCGCTCCGCCCTGTTGGCCACGGACAACAGGGAGATCACCGCATGATGCCCGTGAGTCATCCCGTCACGGCAGAAGGGCGGGGTCGACCAGCGTGCGGCTGGCCGACCCCGCTTGGTGCAGGCGTTACTGGTGAGAGCGCCTCCACCAGCGACGTACCTTGTTCACGCACACGGTGGCGACCACGGCCATCAGGGCGGCGACGGCCGTCTTGGCCAGCCAGAGCGCCCCGTCGGTGACCAGCCACACGGCCGCGCCGGACACCTGGTCTCGCACGGGTTCGTGCGCGCTCAGATATCCGGCCCAGAACGCGGCGAGCACGACAAGTGCACCGATCGCGATCAACTGCGGTCTGTAGCGGCCTTCGGGTTCCGACATTGAGCGAGGCATAATGGCCTCACCGTCCTTCCTGCATCAGGTGGGATGGGGACCGCCGCCTCCCGGTCGATTGCTTCCTACGGCCCGGCCGGGGGCGACGGGGTCTATTGCGCGGGCTACTCCTCGTGCTCGTCGTCGGCGTGCTCGGCGAGGTACGCCCCGAAGAGCTCCTCCAGCCGCGTCAACCGCTCTTCCACCGACGCCCGCTTGGGCTTCGCATAGGGGTAGTCCAGCCATGCGCTCGCCGCCGCCAAGGGGCCGTCTTCCGAGTGCAGGTGCTTGAGCTCGTACATCAAGAGCTTGCCGTCGTGGCACGCCATGAAGTCCGGCTGCCCCAGCTCTTCAAGCCGGATGTGCCTCCACGCAGCCTTCCTGACGAGCGATTGGAAAGCCGAGTGGCGAAAGGTGAGAGTGTCCTGAGTATCTCTCCGGAGCCCGTGATCGACCGCGTCGCCGCCGTCATCGTCTCCGGGAGGTGCGAAGTCCTCTTCCTCGATCGTCATGGTGCGCTGCGAGGGGATGCTGTCGGCCTCGTCCTTGTCAGGGGAGGGCTTCGCGGCTGTTACCTCGGCACTCATCGCTCGCAGCAGAGTCAGGTATTTCTGACTCGACATGACGTCGTCTGCGTCTCCCCAGGCCTGTTCAAGTTCGGAGTAGGCCACGTCGAAGTCGCTCGCCTCGACATCGATTGACGGGTCGTCGTTGTCGTTCTGGATCCTGTACCTCTGGGACTCGTCCTGCCACTGCGTCACCTGTGCGCTGTAGCGCTTATGTGTCGCCGACTTCGTGGAGTTGCCGTCGGCCGCGCCGATGGTGTCCCAGGACGTACCGCGCATCCGTTCAGCCACCACGGCAAGTTTCAAGATCTCCTGCGCCTCGTCGACCAGGCGCCGCGCCTGTTCCACGAGTTGGCCGGGCGGTGTCGACTTGCGCGCGTCGTCGCAGCGCGCGGAACTGACCGGGAGCGCCACGCGGTTACGCATCGTCTTCGACATGCGACACAGCATTGCCGATTCAGCGACGGGTCGTCAACTTCCAGCAACATTCCGTCGTTTGGGGATGACCAAGGGCCGCGCCAGCGGGCGTTGCTCGCAGGCCTGGGGTCTCTTCATGACCGGGGTGTTCGCGGTGTGGACCGGCGATCTGGCGGTGGCGCCCGAGCGGTTCCAGGAGGCGCGGGAGGTGGCCCTGCGGTGTGGCCATGAGCGCGTGGTGATGTTCACCGCGCCGTACCTCGGGGCGATGCGGGCGCTGTGCGGTGAGGTGGAGGAAGGGCTGGCCGCGGTGCGCGGGGTGGCGGCAGATCGAGGCGGCCCGCGATGCGCTGGGCATGAGCGTCGTCCATTACGAGGGCGCCCTGCTGCTCGCCGTGTTCGGTGACATCGACGGCGCGCTGGAGTTCTGCTCGGCCGGTCTTGAGCACTTGGGGGGCGCCGGGGAGCGCCAGTTCTACGGGTCCACGCTGATGGTGCGGGGCGTCATCCTGTGGCTCGCCGGACGGCACGAGCAGCGCGCCGCGCCACTGCGCCGGGCCCTGGAGGCGGTCGGCGAGATCGGGGGCGTGCTCGTCGCCGCGCTGTGCTGCCTCGGCCTCGCCTGGCACGCGGCCCGGCAGGAGCGGCACGCGCGGGCGGCCTGGCTGCTGGGGTACGCCGAAAGCGCGCGGCGGCTGAGCGGTGATCCGGTCGCGATGCTGCCGTCCCTGCTCGAGGAGCAGGAGGCGGCACAGAAGGCGGTGCGGATCGCGCTGGGCGGCGAGGAGTTCGAGCGTTGGCACGGAGTCGGCGCGCGGATGTCGGGGACGGCGATCCTGGAGGCCGTGCGGGCCGACGCCGATGTGTCGCCGGCAGCGCGTCTGCCCGGTGCGCGCAACGGCGGCGGGGGCGGCGAACTCACCCCGCGCGAGCGGGAGGTCGCCGCACTCGTGGCGCAGGGCCTTTCGAACCGCGAGGTCGCCGAACGGCTCGTCATCTCCAAGCGGACGGCCGACACCCACGTCGAGCACATCCTCACCACGCTCGACGTCACCTCACGTACGGAGATCGCGGCGGCGCTGCAACGGTGACCACGCCCCCGCCGTACCGCGTACCTATGTCTCCCGCACGGCCGCGCGTGTCACCTACGCATACGTATCCTGCCCGCATGCCGATTCCGGGGACGGGGCGGCGAATCGGCCGGACACCATGTCTGCCGCCTGGCACGGGACGGGCTCTCATGGCTGTCGCGCCACGGACATGCCTGTGCCGCCACTCCGCCATTCCCCCTCGGCGGCGCGGGAGAGTGCAGCTGCCCTCGTCGGCGGGGCAGCCGCACCCCTGTCTACGGTGCGGCCGCAGAGCGGCGAGGGCGCGGCACGAGTTCGCCGCCGCAGTTGGGGCACGTGTTCTGCATGGCGTCGCTGCAGGGCACGCAGAACGTGCACTCGTACGAGCAGATCCGGGCGGACGCCTCCTGCGGCAGCGCCGCGTCGGCACATCGTTCGCAGCGGTCGCGCATCTCCAAAGCCATGGCTCTCCTGGCGGGTTCGGGGTTCCGTCGCCCGGTCAGCAGCGCCGGACGACGCCCATTCTCCGTGGAAGGATCTTGGCCTGAAAGCATCGACCGGGACAGCTTCCACCGGATCCGGGCCACCGCCGGGACACCTCTGCGCTCCCCTGGTGCGTGCGTACGTATGCCTCCCCGCCGTACGTATACGAGTACCCCCTCAGGACGGGCCGTCGCCCAGGGCTTCGGCGATGAGCAGGGCGACGTCGTCGCGGCTGTCGGCGTCGGGGAGTGTGGCAAGCAGCTGGTCGCAGGTGGCCTCCAGGGGCAGTCGAGGGCCCGAGAGGAGGTGCAGGATGGCGTTCATGCGTGTGTCGAGGGATTCGGTGCGGGTCTCCACCAGGCCGTCGGTGTACAGCACCAGGCGGGCGCGGGGCGGCAGATCGATGCGGGTGGTGGTGAAGTCCACGCCCTCGGCGGCGCCCAACGGGGCGCCGGTGGGCAGGTCGAGGAGGGCGGGCGGCCGGCCGGCGTGGTGGACCGCGGGCGGCAGGTGGCCGGCCAGGGCGATGCGGCACTGCTGGGCGCGGGGCTCGCAGAGGGCGTAGACGCAGGTGGCGATCGTCTCGTCGAGTTCGCGGGTGAGCAGGTCCAGGTGGTGCAGGATCTCGGCGGGGTCGAGGCCGAGGCGGGCCAAGGTGCGGGTGGCGGTGCGGAGTTGGCCCATGGTCGCGGCGGCGGTGAGGCCGGATCCCATGACGTCGCCCACGACCAGGGCCGTGGTGTCACCGGCGAGGGGAATGACGTCGAACCAGTCGCCGCCCGCGTGTCCTGCGGATCCGGCGGGCCGGTAGCGGCAGGCCACGCGCAGACCCGGCGGGTCGGGCGGGTTCTCGGGCAGCAGGTGGCGCTGCAGGGTGGTGACGGCCTGGAGCTGGGTGCGGTACAGGCGGGCGTTGTCGATGCAGACGGCCGCGCGGGCGGCGAGTTCCTCGGCGAGCACGATGTCGTCGGCGTTGAAGGGCAGCGGGTTGCGGGCGCGTTTGAGGTCGAGCGCGCCGAGGACTTCGCCGCGGGCGATGAGCGGCACGGCCAGGTAGGAGTGGACGCCGGCGCGGGCGAGCACGGCGGCAGCCTCGTCGTCGCGGGCGATGTGCCGCAGGTGGTCGGGGCGGACGTGGGCGACGTGGACGGTGCGTCCGGTGGTGACGCACCGGGTGACAAGGCGGTCGGATTCATAGCGGGTGATCTCGCCCGGCGGGTCGGCGGCGTCGGCGGCGCGGGTGGGGTAGGCGGCCTTGACGGCCAGGGCGCGGAAGACGGCGGGCTCGGTGGTTGCGGTGCGGTGCGGGGGTTGCTCGGCCAGGGCCGAGTCCAGGACGTCGACCGCGGCGATGTCCGCGAGATCGGGGACCACGGCGTCGGCGAGTTCGCGGGCGGTCTGGTCCAGGTCGAGCGTGGTGCCTATGCGCGCCGATGCCTGTGCGATCAGGGCCAGGCGCTTGCGGGCCTGGGTGCTGTGCAGATCCGCACGGTACTGCTCGGTGACGTCGATGACCGTCATGGTGACGCCGATGACCTGGCCCACGGAGTCCTCCAGGCGGAAGTACGACACCCGCCATGCCCGGCGCCCCTCCACACCCACGTGGGCACGCTCGGTGACGGAGCGGTCGAGCAGCGGGGTGCCGCTGTCCAGGACCTGACGCAGCGCGGTCTCGATGGCGCCGCGCTCCCCGAAAGGCAGTTCCTCGACGGCGCTGCGGCCCAGGCACCACTGGGCGGGCCGCCCGATGATCTGCTCGAGCGCCGGGTTGACCAGTACATAGCGCAGGTCGGTGTCCACCACCGCCACCCCGGTCGGTGACTGCGTCACCAGCTTCCCGGACAGCGCCAGGTGCCGCTCGACCCCGCGTACGACGGATTCCTCGGCGGCGATCCCCAGCGCGTACCCGTAGCCGTCCTGATCGAGCAGCCGCATGTTGCGGAACTCCACGAGGCGCGAGGTCCCGTCCCGGTGGTGGACGGGAAAGACCCCTGCCCAGCTCCCGCCGTCGGTCATGACCTTGGAGAACAGATCCAGGGCTACATCGGCGTGCTCCTCGGAGACCAGGAGCGTGGCCGCGTACTGGCCGAGCGCCTCCGCGGCGGTCCACCCGAACAGCGTCTCGGCCTGCGGGCTCCACAGGGTGATCCGCCCCTTGGCGTCAAGGACCACGGCGGCCACGCCCAGCATGTCGAGGAGGCCGCCCGGCGCGGACGGGGTGGGCGGGGTGAGCGGGTCGGGCCAGGGCCTGGCCTGGAAGGCGTCAGACGCGTTCATGGCAGGTTCTCCCTTCCCCGTGCCCGGCCGCGGACGGGCTCCGACGCCTTGACCCCACCCCGACGGGAGGAGCTTCGGGCAGATCGGACCGCTTCCATCGTCCCCCCGATCGGCCCCGCCGGCCCAGTCGGTGCGGCAGGTCACTCGCCTCGGCCCATGGTGGACTCATGCCCCGTCCCGCATGCGGGCACCCCGATGGCACTCGGTGTCACGCGGCGCGCGGCACGCGGCCGACGCGGTCATCGGGCCGGTACAGGCGCCACCAGGGTCCACTCGCCGACGTCGTCGGAGAACCCGCTGTTCATGGCGAACTGGACCTGTACGGGCTTGGCGGCGTCCGGCAGCTCGAAGGTGATGAAGCCACGGGCGGTGTCACCGGGCGAGATCGAGACGGACGCGGGGAAGGCGGGACCGGCGCTGGTCTTGGCGAACAGGGCAGCGGCGAAGTGCTGACCAGCTCAAGAACACCGGCGAGGCACCGTACAAGGACAGCCCGGTCAACGGAGCCGTCCTTGTCGACGCGGACGGTACTGGACGGCGACGAAGCGGTTGCCGGGATCGGGGGCGAAGATCTGGTTCGTGGTGCGGGCCGGGTCGACGACCTTCAGGACGGTGACGTCGAGCCGCTCACCACGGGTGTTCCCCTCCAGGGACAGCGTCGCGCCGATGCCGGGTTCCGGCGGGCCGGGAGCCGCCGCCGCTGGCTGGCGATCCGCGACGTGGGCGCCAGCCGCCGCGACTGCCGGAGCAGCAATCATCTGTACGCTCACACCACCGGCCGCGATGAAAGCGCACGCCCCCGGCAACGCTGCGGATACGCGCCGCATCGCTCCTCCTCGGGTCCGAAGCCCGCAGGAATCGGTTCCCCGAGTTCTCAAGTTTTTCTCCGTACGCGCCTTCTTCTCCGTACGCACCTTTCTCTCCGTACGCACCTTCTTCTGCGTACTCACCACGATCCTCCCTTCCTCCACGTCCGCCAACCGCCCGGCGAAGGGCACGCCCCTTCCCTCGTACGCACCGGCCGCTCGCCCCTGCGGCACGAGCCACACCCCGCCGTCCATCAGCCCCGCACACACCGGAATACACAGCCCCCGACGAGAAGTTGGGCCGACATGACAGAGACGCCTTTCGACCCGCACGCACTGCTCGCCCAAAGCAACCTCGGCGTGCTCGCGACGATCAAATCCGACGGCCGCCCGCAGCTCTCTCCGATCATGCCGTCGTACGACCGCGCCGCCGGCGTCATCCGCGTGTCGACGACGCAGCGCACCGCCAAGGTCGCCAATCTGCGCCGGGATCCCCGTGCCGCATTGGAGGTGACCAGTCCGGACGGCCGGGCCTGGGCCACCGCCGAAGGCACGGTCACGCTCATCGGACCGGGCACCGACCCCGATGGTCCCGAGGTCCAGGCGCTGGTGGACTACTACCGCAGCGCCGCCGGCGAGCACCCGGACTGGGACGAGTACCGCGCCGTCATGGTCTCCGACCGCAGAGTGCTCATCACGATGACCGTCGAAAACGTGTACGGCGCCAGCATCCGCTGACGACCGGCTGCCCCGCGGACACGCACGGAGCGGCCGGCGGTACCGGCCGCTCCGTCATCCGACTCCGCGTCGCCGTTACGACGTTCGGGTGGCTCGGCGGCATGGCTGCAACCGGACCGCTGCCCCACCGCCTCCTCACCGGCACACGCACTGCCCGCCCGACGTGAGGAAGCCACCATGACCGCACCCGTCACCGACGCCATCCTGCCGACCGTGAACTGGGACGCCGAGGCCGACTTCCTGCTGCCTCCGCCCGACCCGACGCAGCGCCTGGAAACGTCCCCGTATCCCCAGTCCGTGCTGACCGCCCGTGACCGGCACCGGCTGAACCTGCACGCCACGCTCACCGCGGCCGGGATCCCTCCGCACCCCGATGACACCAAGGCCATCGACGCGCTCAGCACCCTCGACGACACGGTTGCCCTCGCGGTCCGCCGCTGGCTGACCGCCGGCTCCTCGGCCCCGCTCACCTGAGCTGCGGGAACGGTCGTATGCCCGGCCCACGAACCGGTCGCCCTGTCAGGCGGAGGCGGCATCCGAGGCGGACTCCGACGCGGTGCGCCTGGCAGACGTGCCCCCAGTGACGTCCTCGACAGAGGCGACGTCGCCGCCGGCATTGTTGATCACCACGTCGAGGCGGCCGAAGGTCTTGACGGCCTCCTGAACCGCCCGCTGCACCTGGGCGTTGTCGGTGACCGCAAGGGCAACGGCGTCGTCGGCTGAAGCAAAACCTGGACACCGAGGAAGTGTCCGACGGGGTCGGCTGCGAGGACACGGAGAGTCTGCGAGTGCGGGAGGCTTGGTGGGAGTGAGTGGGGGTCGAGAGGCGGCGGTAACTCTCACCCTGAACCGGAGGTTGAGTGTTCACTCGATGAGCCCAGATCTCGATGAGCTCAGTTCTCCATGAGCCCACTTACTGACCGGTCCCGGCCGCCGCGATGAGTTTTCGCGGCCCCAGCAGTCTCATCACCGTCAACCAACACAGGAGGAAGCACGTGCCACAGTTGTTGAGGGTCCAGAACTTCAACGTCTCGAGCGACGGGTTCGGTGCCGGTGAGGGCCAGAGCCTCGAGAGGCCGTTCGGGCATGCCGATCCCGGGAACATGTTCTCCTGGGCCGGCGCCACGGCGAGCTGGCCCATGCGCACCGACCCCGGAGGCAGCCGCGGCCTCGACGACTACCTCACCCGGGACTTCGCTCGCAACATCGGTGCCGAGATCATGGGCCGCAACAAGTTCGGACCCCAGCGCGGGCCCTGGGAGAACTACGACTGGCGCGGCTGGTGGGGTGACGAACCGCCCTTCCACACCCCGGTGTTCGTCATGACCCACCACCCGCGCCCCTCCTTCACGCTCTCCGACACCACGTTCCACTTCGTCGACGACGACCCGGCCACGGTCCTCGAAAAGGCGCGGGAGGCGGCGCAGGGCAAGGACGTCCGGCTCGGCGGCGGGGCCACCACCATCCGGGAGTTCCTCGACGCCGACCTCGTCGACACCCTGCATGTGGCGGTCTCGCCGATGAAGCTCGGATCCGGGGCGCGGCTCTGGGAGTCCCCCGACGAGCTCCTCGACCGGTTCCACCTCGACGTCGTGCCGAGCCCGAGCGGTGCCGTGACGCACCACCTGTTCTGGCGAAAGTGACGTCTCACAGCGAAAGTGGGCCAGCACGAGGGTGCGCAGGGCGCTAGTCCAGCCATACTCCGTCGCGCATGATGACCCTGCCGCGCAGTTCCGACTCATCCCGCCACGCGCGCACGGTCTTCGGGACCACGTGCACGTACAGGAATGTGGCTTCCTCCGCGCGAGGGTCCCAGCCGAACTTGTCGACGAACGCGTCCGCCGCGTTCGTCGGCACGTTCCGGTCCAGGAAGCTCTCCGCCTCGCCCTGCAACAGCACCACGTCGACGGTGTCGGGGAGCGACAGACGGACGCGGGGCTCCTTGCGTACGTTGCGGGCGGTCGCGGAGGACTCACCGGTGCACATCCATATGCCTTGTCCGTCCCACAGGAACCACAGGGGTAGTTGGTGCGGGCCGTGCTCCGGGTGGGACGTCGCCAGCCAGATGTCCCGCTCCGCCTCGAGCCGTACCAGGGTGTCGCGCTTGCGCTCCGACACGTTGCGTCGTGTGGTTTCCGTGGTCTGCATGGATGGTGACCTTAGCCAGCAGCCGCGTCGCACGCATGGGGCGGGGGTCCTACTGCCGGCGACCGATCCGCTGCTCAGCCCATCGTCCCGGATGTGGGGCAACTCGGCTGCAGGGGGCGGCAGCTGCGGGCCGCTACTCGTTGTCCGGCTCGGGGTCCCAGTCGAGGAGCCGTACCTTCGCCACCGTGCGGACATGCCTGCGCATCGCCGCCGCCGCCTTCTTGGGCTGCCGGGCCTCGATCGCCTCGAGGATCGCCAGGTGCTGGGCGTGTGACCGCGGGGGGCGGCCGGGCTGGCGCAGCGATTCGTTGCGGCTCTCGGCGATCTGGTCGGTGATGGAGCGCATGAACTCGGCGAGGATGCTGCTGTGCGCCGCCGCGGTGACCGCCGCGTGGAAGAGGCGGTCGCCCTCCACGCCGTGCGCGCCGTCCTCGATCTCGGTGGCCATCCGGGCCAGGGCCGAGCGGATGGCCGCCAGGTCCTCGTCGGTGCGGCGCTCGGCGGCCAGTTCGGCGAGCTTGGTCTCCAGGGCCTCGCGCGCGTCCAGTACGTCGGGGAGCCTGCGGCGGCGTTCGACGAGTTGCTCGACGGGCTCGACGTCGAGGGTGTCGCGGACCAGGTAGGTGCCGCCGCCGTGCCGGGCCTCGACCAGGCCCTGGACTTCCAGTACGACGATGGCCTGCTTCACGGAGGCGCGGCTGACGCCGAGCCTGGCCGCCAGGTCGCGCTCGGGCGGGAGGCGGTCGCCCGCTCCCAGACCGCCGTCGGCGACGTAGTTGCGCAGGCTGTCGAGGACCTGCTCGTACAGGCGCGGCTTGGCCGCCACCGGGCGCAGCGCGTCGGTCATGCCCGTCCCCCTTGCCCGCTCTTGCGCGGTGTTGGTCCCCTGCGGCGGCAGCGTAACACCGGGGGCAGCCGGCTCACCGGGTCCTGTGGATAAGTGGCCGAGTGGATAAGTGGCTGATCCAATTCATGTCGCGTCTCTTGACGCTCTCCACGGGCAACACCCAATGTGGTTCAGCCACTTGGCCACTCGGCCGCTAGTCCACTTGACCGCTCAGCCACTTGACCGCCAGCCCGCTTGGCCACTCGGCCACTCGCCGCCCCAGCCACTCATCCATCGCCAGACCTCGACAGGGGACCCAAGGACGGGAGCCCGCATGTCCGCCGAATTGATATCGATCCTCGTGCTCGTCGTGGTGTTCGTGATCGCCACCACCCGCTCCATCAACATGGGCGCGCTCGCCTTCGCCGCCGCGTTCGGCGTCGGCGAACTCGTCGCGGACCTCGACGCCGACAAGATCTTCGCCGGCTTCCCCGGCGATCTCTTCGTCGTACTCGTCGGCGTGACATACCTGTTCGCGATCGCACGGTCCAACGGCACCACCAACTGGCTGGTGCACGCCTCGATCCGGCTCGTGCGCGGGCGGGTGGTGCTGATCCCGTGGGTGATGTTCGTGCTGACCGGTGCGCTCACCGCGATCGGCGCGGTCAGTCCCGCCGCCGTCGCCATCGTGGCGCCGATCGCCCTGAGCTTCGCCGCGCGGTACGCGATCAGCCCACTGCTGATGGGGGCGATGGTGGTGCACGGCGCGCAGGGCGGCGGTTTCTCCCCGATCAGCATCTACGGGACGATCGTCAACGGCATCGTCGAGCGCGAGAACCTCCCCGGCAGCGCGATCACCCTGTTTCTCGCCTCACTGGTCGTCAACATCGTGATCGCCGGTGTGGTGTTCGTGCTGTTCGGAGGGCTGAAGCTGGCCAAGACCGATGCGCTCGCCGGCGGCTCAGGAACAGCAGCGGAAGGCCCCGATGACGCCGACGAAACCCACGCCACCGACGCGGCAGCCGCCCGTCTCACCCCCGCCCGCATCGCCACCCTCGCCGCCCTCGTGGCCCTGGTCGTCGCCGTACTCGCCTTCGACCTGGATGCCGGGCTGACGTCCATCACCCTTGCCGTCCTCCTCGCCGCCTGCTGGCCCGAGGACAGCCGCAACGCCGTCAGCCAGATCGCCTGGTCGACGGTCCTGCTGATCTGCGGGGTGCTTACGTACGTCGGCGTCCTGGACCAGATGGGCACGATCGACTGGGCGGGCGAGGGCGTCAGCGATATCGGCGTCCCGCTGCTGTCCGCCGTACTCCTGTGCTACATCGGCGCGCTGGTCTCCGCGTTCGCCTCTTCCGTCGGCATCGTGGGGGCGCTGATTCCGCTGGCCGTGCCGTTCCTGGCACAGGGCGAGATCGGGGCGGTCGGCATGGTGGCGGCGCTCGCGGTGTCGGCGACGGTGGTGGACGTCAGCCCGTTCTCGACCAACGGCGCGCTGGTGCTCGCCGCGGCACCGGGCGTCGACCGGGAGCGTTTCTTCCGGCAGCTGATGGTGTACGGAGGAATCGTGGTGGCCGTGGTGCCCGCTGTGGTGTGGCTCGCCCTGGTGGTGCCCGACTGGGGATGACACGGCCGCGCCATCCGGACCGACGCACAGCTGACCAGCGGCTTATGACCAACGGCTGACCATCCGCTTATGACCAACGGCTTACGGTCGGCTGACGAACGACATAAGGAGTACGACGCGTGTCCCCTCTCTTCCCGGCCTTGACGGCGGCACTGGCAGAACCGGACGGCGCCGACGCGCACCGGCCCGCCCTGCGCTTCGGCGACCGTTCCCTGACGTATGGCGAGCTCGCGGCCACGGCGGCACCGCTCGCCGCGCGCGTCTCGGGCGCGGGGCGGGTCGCCGTGTGGGCCACCCCCACCCTGGAGACCGCCGTCGCCGTGGTCGCCGCCCTGCTGGCGGGCGTCCCCGCCGTGCCGCTCAACCCGAAGTCGGGTGAGAGCGAGCTGGGGCACATCGTGGGCGACAGCGCGCCGACACTGATCCTCGCGGCCGGAGGCGATCAACTGCCCCCTCCGCTGGACGCGTTGGAGCGCATCGACGTCGACGTGAACGCCACGGAAGCGGGGCGCCCCTCCCCCACCGGGCCCGCGGAACGCGGCGCCGAAGACCCCGCCCTGGTCGTCTACACCTCCGGCACCACAGGCCCGCCGAAAGGTGCCGTGATTCCGCGGCGGGCCGTCGCCGCCACGCTGGACGCCCTCGCGGACGCCTGGCAGTGGACCGGCGACGACGTACTCGTCCACGCCCTTCCGCTCTTCCATGTGCACGGCCTGATCCTGGGCATCCTCGGCCCGTTGCGCCGCGGTGGATCCGTACGGCATCTCGGCAGGTTCGAAACGGCAGGCGTGGCCCAGGAGTTGAGCGAGGGCGCGACGATGCTGTTCGGGGTGCCGACGATGTACCACCGGATCGCGGAGGCGCTGCCCGACGAGCCCGCGCTGGCCAAGGCGCTCGCGCGGGCGCGGCTGCTCGTGTCGGGGTCGGCGGCCCTGCCCGTGCACGACCACGAGCGGATCGCGGCGGCGACGGGGCGGCGCGTCATCGAGCGGTACGGGATGACCGAGACGCTGATGAACACGAGCGTGCGCGCGGACGGCGAGCCGCGTGCGGGCGCGGTCGGGGTGCCGCTGCCGGGTGTCGAGCTGCGTCTGACGGAGGAGGACGGGGTGACGGCCGTCGCCGCCCGGGACGGCGAGACCGTGGGCGAGATCCAGGTGCGCGGCCCCAACCTCTTCACCGAGTACCTCAACCGGCCCGACGCGACGGCGGCGGCTTTCACCGAGGGCGGCTGGTTCCGCACCGGCGACATGGCGGTGCGTGACCCCGACGGCTACGTACGCATCGTCGGCCGCAAGGCCACCGACCTCATCAAGAGCGGCGGCTACAAGATCGGGGCGGGCGAGATCGAGAACGCGCTCCTGGAACACGCCGGTGTGCGGGAGGCCGCGGTCACCGGTGAACCGGACGCCGACCTCGGCGAGCGGATCGTGGCGTGGGTCGTGCCCGCCGATCCCCAAGCCCCGCCGTCGGCCGAGGAGTTGGCCGACCATGTGGCACGCAGCCTGGCCCCTCACAAGCGGCCCCGGGTCGTGCACTATCTCGACGCCCTGCCCCGCAACGACATGGGCAAGATCATGAAGCGGGCGCTGACCCATGACTGACGACCGACGACCGGCGATCGCGGACGGGCGCCCCGCGGCTGGCGGCGTCCGGCGGCGCACGGCGCGCGAGGCCATCGGCCTCGTCACGGACGACTTCACCGAACTGCCCGCCCCGGCAGGCGAGTACAGGACGGACGGCCCCCTGTCCTGGCAGGGCTACGACGCCTCGCGCGCGCGTGCGGCCGAGCGCACCGGCGAGGAGGAGTCGGTCGTCTGCGGCACGGCGACCGTCGGCGGGATCACCGCCGTGCTGATCTCCTTCGAATTCGGCTTCCTGGGCGGGTCGTTGGGCGAGCGAACGGGTGATCGCCTGGAGGCGGCGTACACGTACGCGCGTGAGGCCCGCGTCCCGCTCGTCTCGCTCGTCGCGACGGGCGGCAGCCGCGTCCAGGAGGGCATGCGCGCGCTGGTCCAACTCCAGCGCGTGGCAGGGCAGTCCGCGCGCACCAGACAGGCCGGACTGCCCCAGGTCGCCGTCCTCCTCGACCCGACCACGGGAGGCGGCTGGGCCACCCTGGGGGCGGGCGCCGACGTGATCCTGGCGCTGCCGGGCGCCGAGGTGGGTTTCGCCGGTTCACGCGTACGGCCGCCCGACGCGGACCCGGCCGCCTACACGGCGGAGGCCCAGCTGGCGGCGGGCGCGATCGACGCGGTGGTTCCGTCGCAGGAACTGGCACGGGTACTCGGACATTGGCTGCACCTGCTGAGCCACCCGTCGACCGAGCCCGCCCCGCCTCCCCCCGCCCTGGGCGTCACCGAGCTCCCGGCCACCGGCTGGGACGCCGTACGCAACGCCAGATCCCCCCAACGGCTGCGAGCCGAGGCCTACTTGGACGCCTACTTCACACACCGCGCGGCGATCAGCGGCGACCGGTGCGGCGGCACCGACGAGGGCATGCTGTGCGGATTCGGCGAGCGCCCGGACGCCACCGGCCGCACGCACACGGTCGCCTACGCGGCCCAGACCGGCACACCCACCCGCCCCGCCGGCTACCGCACCGCCGCACGGCTGATCCGCCTCGCGGACCGGCTGCGCATCCCCGTACTGACGCTGGTGGACACCCCGGGAGCCGCCAACGACGCGGCGGCAGAAGGCCACGGCGCGGGCGCGGCGATCGCGGAACTGTTCGGCGCAGTGGCCGCCGCCGACACCCCGATCACCACCTTGCTGATCGGCGAGGGCGGCTCGGGCGGCGCACTGGCACTCGCCGCTCCCACCAACACCTGGGCAACACCTGACAGCTACTTCTCGGTCATCGCCCCGGAAGCAGCGGCGGCCATCCTCAAACGACCACAGGACGAGGTGCGCGCCACGGCAGACCAACTGCGCATCCGCCCACAGGACTTGGTGGACCTCGGCGTCGTACGCGGCATCGTGGACACGAAGGACCCGTCCTGACGGGCTGACCCGCGATTGATCTCGGCGGCGCGGTCGGAGACCAGGGCGGCGATGGCGAGGTGAGCCTCGCCATAGGTCTCGCGGCGGCCGCCAAGATCAATCGCAGGTTCGGCCCATTAGTGTCGGGGGCATGACGACATCCCTTGCCAGCAGTGCATTCGACTCGCTCCGCCTCGACGCCGTGCCCGACCAGGAGACGCTGCGCCGGGCCTACGAACTCCCCAGCGCCGCGGCCGTGCGCAAGCAGATGACCGAACTCACCGAGCAGACCCGGCGGTTGATCGGATGCTCGTCGCTGGTCCTGGTCGCCAGCGCGGACGCCGAGGGCAACTGTGATGTTTCCCCGCGCGGCGGCCCCGCCGGGTTCGTCGCTGTCCTGGACGCACGAACGGTGGCGATACCGGACGCGACCGGCAACAAGCGTCTGGACTCCCTGCAGAACGTCATCGCCACCGGACGGGCCGGGCTGCTGTTCGTCATCCCGGGGCGCACCACGACGCTCAGGGTGAACGGCCGGGCCTGCGTCTCCACCCGCCCGGAGCTGCTTTCGCAGCTGACTGCCGTGGGCAAGCCGCCGGCCAGTGCGCTGGTGGTGGGGATCGAGGAGGTCTACCCGCACTGCCCCAAGTCGCTCCTGCGCAGCGGGGCCTGGAAGCCGGAGCAGTGGCTGCCGTCGGACGCCCAGCCGGCCTCGGCCGAGGTGACGCTGGCCCAGCTGCGGATGCCGGAACTGACGATCGCCGACATCGAGCAGGCGGAGGCGGACTCGCTGAAGTACCGGTACGAGTAACGGGCCGACCAGCGACTGCTGAACCACCAGCCCGCCGAGCCCCAGATCAGCACGCCCGGGATCAATCGCGGGGCATCCCGTAAACCGTCAACGGAGGAACCACCCCACGCCGGAGACCGCCCGCCGAAAATCCCCTGGGCGGTCTCCGGCAAGGGCGGGTACCGCCCTGCTCCGTCGCATCGACCCCCGAATCGGCCTGGCCCCAGACGACTTCGCCCTCCTGAGGGAGTGGGGAAAATCAGTGGCGGGCCCGGGGCGTCACCCACGAGCATGCACCCCATGAGCGACCAACCCGCACGCTGGAGCCAGGCCACCGTCTACCCCGACATGTGGGCCGACCCGGACAACGACCCCCGCGACGGCGAAGGAGTCAGTCCGGACGGCGAGCTTGCGACGCTGGAGGACTTTCTCAAGAACTACCGCATCACCCTGCGGATGAAGTGCGAAGGGCTGGACGCGGAGCAGATGGCCCGTCGGTCGGTTCCGCCGTCGACCATGTCGTTGCTCGGCCTCATCCGGCACCTCGTCGAGGTGGAGCGGGACTGGCGCAACTGGATCACCGACGGTGATCCGGTGCCGAAGCTGTACGGCAAGCGTGACGCGGACTTCGACGGGGCCGTCGCCGAGCAGGCCGAGGTCGACGCCGCGTACGCCGCGCTGGAGCGCGAGCAGGCCGCGACCGATGCCGCGCTGGCCGCCCACCCGGATCTGGGCGAGCGGGTGGGCAAGGACGGGATCGCGATTCGGGAGCTGTTGGTGCACCGGATCGAGGAGTACGCGCGTCATTGCGGGCACGCCGACCTGTTGCGCGAGTGCGTCGACGGCAGGGTGGGCCAGTAGCGATTCGGCTCCGGTGGCTGCCCGATGCGGGCGCTCGGGCAGCCTTATTGATACGGAAGTACGAGGTGGGAGGGGTCGTCCTCGGGGCGTATCTCCCTTGGGCCCCGGGCGTACTCGTTGCAGAATTCCACCGATTCCTCGAAGTTGATCGCCATCAGCGGATCGGCTCCGGGCATCGGGATCGCGGGTTCGATGACGTAGTGGTGGCGCGTGACCTCGTCCCGCCGCTCGACCGGCTCCGTCGTGGCGAAGGACAACGGTCCGGGGCCGTCACTGATGGTTCCCTGCACGCTCCATCTCGTATGCAGCTCGACGACGCCCGGCCGTGGGCACCGCCACGTCAGGCGCGTGACGCAGAGCGCGTCGGCGTTGAACCACGCGCTCCATCCCCGACCGTCGCCGAGAAGGCCCAGCTCAGAGGCCTCCATGACGCCGTACGAGAAGGGCAGGCTGCTCCAGTGGCCCAGCAGCGGGCTTTCCAGGTCCATGCCTAGATCTTCGCGCAGCCGGAGCACCTCAGGTACCTGATTGGTACCTTGGTGGTATGCCATCGCTGAACGTGTCCTTCACGGACAAGGAGTTCGAGGGAGTCCGCGCGGCCGCGGCGGCCGCGGGCAAGAGTCTCAAGCAGTACGTGCACGACCTCGGTGTCCGTGAAGCGGAGCGCAAGCAGTTCATCGTCGGCGCCTCCGAATGGGCCGAGAAGCTGCGGTCCGAGTTCGACGAGGACCGCCCCCAGGAAATTCCGCCCTCCGAACGCCATGAGGGGTCCACGGCCGCCTGATGGTTCTGTACATAGACGTCGCCTGGCTCTTGGATGTCCAGGAGTTCGCCGTCGCACCCGAGGACATGACCGTGTCGGACTACTCCACGCTGGTCGCCGCCGTGGCCCGGCACAAGACGAAACTGCCGACCCTGGAATCCGCCGACCCGGACGCCGCGTGGCGCGCCGCCGCGCTGCTGCACACCATCGTGCGCCTGGAGCCGCTGCCCTATCGCAACAGTCTGTACGCGGCGTTCGTCGCCGCCCAGTACATGGACCAGTCCGGCGAGGGCATCGACCCGCCCTACGGAGCACTCTCCGACCTCGTACGCACCATCCGCGAGAGCCGCCTCAGCGTCTACGCCGTCGCCGACCGGATCAGGTCCTGGAAGGTCTGACCGTGATGGGGCGCAGGCGGTCCCCCGTCCGGGCGCGGCCCGTCGGCGTCAGCGGCGGGCATCAGCGGCGGGCGTTGAGCCGGGCGGCCTGGCGGGTCAGGTGGTCGCGCTCGGCGAGGTTGGGTGCCTTGTGGGCCGCCTCCGCGTACAGCCGTGCCGCCGTCGCCAGGTCGCCGTCGCGTTCGTGGAGGTACGCCGCCACCGCGGTGTGGCGGGGCAGCATGTCGTCCAGCTTCGCGAGCGCCGTCAGACCGGCGCGCGGCCCGTCGGCCTCGCCGACGGCCACGGCGCGGTTGAGCAGGACGACCGGGCTGTCGGTCAGGCCCGCGAGCTCGTCGTACCACTCGACGATCTGCACCCAGTCGGTCTCCTCGGCGGTGGGTGCGTCGGCGTGGAGGGCGGCGATGGCGGCCTGGGCCTGGAATTCGCCCAGGCGGTCACGGGCGAGGGCCGCCTGCAGGATCTGGACGCCCTCGGCGATCGACTCGGTGTCCCAGCGGCCGCGGTCCTGCTCGGCGAGCGGCACCAGGCTGCCGTCGGGCGCGGTACGGGCGGCGCGCCGGGCGTGGTGGAGCAGCATGAGGGCGAGCAGCCCCGCCACCTCAGGGTGGTCGATCGCGGCCGCGAGCTGCCGGGTGAGCCGGATGGCCTCGGCGGCGAGGTCGACGTCGCCGGAGTAGCCCTCGTTGAAGACCAGGTAGAGGACGCGCAGCACGGTGGCGACGTCGCCGGGCTGCTCGAAGCGCACGCCGGAGACGGTGCGCTTGGCCCGGCTGATCCGCTGCGCCATGGTCGCCTCGGGCACCAGGTAGGCCTGGGCGATCTGGCGGGTGGTGAGCCCGCCGACGGCACGCAGCGTGAGCGCGACCGCCGACGACGGCGTCAGTGACGGGTGAGCGCACAGGAAGTAGAGCTGGAGCGTGTCGTCGACCGCGGGCGCGGGCCCGGGCGCCGGCTCCTCCTCGACGCGATCCTCGCGTCGGCGGCGGGCAGTGTCCGCGCGGGTCGCGTCGAGGAACTTGCGCCAGGCCACGGTGACCAGCCAGCCCTTGGGGTCGCGCGGCTGGTCGGACGGCCAGCCGCGGACCGCCTCGACCAGCGCCTCCTGCACGGCGTCCTCGGCCGCCGCGAAGTCGGCTCCGCGGCGGACGAGGACGGCGAGCACGCTCGGCGTGAGGCTCCTGAGCAGGGCCTCGTTCAGCTGAGTCACTTGAGAGGTCACTCCGTGATGGTGGGCTGCTCGCCGTAGAACGGGCGCAGCTCCAGCCACTCGTGGATCGGCTTGCCGCCCGCCCCGGGGGCGGCCGACAGCTCCCCGGCCAGCTCGACGGCGCGCTCGTAGCTGTCGACGTCGATCACCATCCAGCCGGCGATGACGTCCTTGGTCTCGGCGAACGGCCCGTCGGTGACCGGAGGGCGTCCCTCGCCGTCGTACCGGACGAACGTCCCCTCGGGGGCCAGCGCCTGGCTGTCGACGAACTCACCGGTCTTCTCGAGCCGGTCCGCGAAGTCCTGCATGTACTGGACGTGGGCCGAGATCTCCCCCGGCGTCCACTGGTCCATGGGCACGTCGTTGACCGCGGCCGGGGCGCCTCGGTAGTGCTTGAGCAGCAGGTACTTGGCCATGACGCTTCTCCTTGGTGCTGATGCGACCCATTGTGGTCGCGTTCATAGCAGGGACGGAGCCAGTCACCGGATCTCGACATTGCCGTCCGAAGAATTTTTGGCACTCGCCGAAGGAGCAGACCCGGGCTGGTTCTCGAAGCTGATCGGTTCGCCGGCGTCCGGCGGCGGGGAGGCGCCGTACGCCTGCCGATAGGCGCTCGGCGTCACTCCCACCTCTCGTCGGAAGATGCTCCGGAAATTCGCAGCCGTGCCGAAGCCCGTCTCCGCGGCGATCCGCTCGACGGACCAGTCGGAGGCTTCGAGGAGCCGACGCGCGCCGAGGATCCTCTGCAGGACGACCCACCGCATGGGAGGCGTCCCCGTCTCGCGTACGAATCGCCGGATGAAGGTCCTGCGGGAAAGCAGGCTGTGGTCCGCCATCCGCTGCACGGTGATCGGTGCACCGATGTTCTGGATCACCCATTCCCGAGTCGTACGCAGGTCGGCGCGGGGCGGGGTGAGCACATCGGCGTACTGCGGTTCATTCGCACCGCGCGCAGGGGAAGAGACGACGTCCTTGGCCACCTCGCCTGCCGCCGCGATCCCGAAATCGCTCTGGACGACATGGAGACATGCGTCAATTCCCGCGCTCGCGCCCGCGGACGTAAGGATGTCCCCGTCCTCGACGAGCAGCCGGTTCTCGACCACTTCGGCTTCCGGGCACAGCGCCCGAAGCTGATCGACATGGCGCCAATGCGTCGTCACCGCCTTCCCCGCCAGCATGCCGCCGGCCGCGAGCGCGAATACGCCCGTACAGACGGCGACGATGCGGGCACCTCGTTCGTGAGCAATCCGCAATGCCTTGAGATAGTCCTCCGGGATGGGGAGATGCGGATCTTCGTAGCCTGGAACGACGACGATATCGGCGCATTTCATGTCGGTGAGCGAGTGAGTCGGTCTGATGCCCGCGGCCATCTCGACGTGTGACGAGCTGCCGCTCGAATCGCCGACCGTGTCGAGTTCATGGTCTCCGCACACGAAGACCCGATAGCCCGGATGCTGACCAAACACATGCGCCGGGATGCTGACGTCCAGCACAAACAGCCGCGGCACGGCAAGAATCGCGACGACCTTCTTGCCGTCTTCGGATTCAGATTCGGACTCGGATTCAGATTCGGATTCGGACTCGGACTCGGACTCGGACCGCAGTGTCCTGTCCTGGCCGGATCGCAATGACGCCCCCCTTGGCTGCGCTCTTCCCTTCAGCGTACGCACGCGGTCATCGGAGCTGCTGCCCGGCCGCGCCGGCACGATGCTTTCCGTAAGTGGCACAGCCGACTCTGGCCCGCCCCGACCTGGCCCCATAGCGTCGTGGCATCCCTGACGGAACTCACTTTTGATGAACGGATCGCCATGAGCAGCGCACATCAGGTCGAAAGCTTCGGAGTCCCTTGGGAAGACAATTACGGGTACGTTCAAGCCGTCAGGCGCGGCGACACCATCTATCTCTCCGGTCAGGTGGCCCACGACGGAACGGAACTCGTGGCCCCCGCTCCGGTCGACGACGGCGGACTGGTCACTGATTTCGCCAACATGGGCGAGCAACTGCGCCAGTGCTATGCCAACGCGGCGGAGCTGCTGCGGCGTTTCGGTGCCTCGCTGGATGACGTCGTCGAAGAAGTCATTTACGTGGTCGACGCCGACGCAGGAGACGCCGCGGCGGGGCCGGTTCGCAAGGCGGCCTACGGTCGGCCGGACCCTCAGGTGGCGAGCACGATGATCGGCACCCCACGGCTGGCCTTCCCCGAGCTGCTGGTCGAGGTCAGGTTCGTCGCCCGCGTCTGAAGCGGCCTTGGCTAACCTGCACAGGTGACCACCGACCTGACCCTGCTGGAACGTGTCGCCTATTGCGGGCAGGAGGTCACCGCACCCCGGCTCCGGGCCCTTCTCGCGCTGCTCGCGGGCGAGTTGCGCACCGGCTGCAGCACCGAACGCCTGGTGGCGGGGCTGTGGCCGGACGCGTTGCCGGAGCGGCCGGCCAAGGCGGTGCAGGTGCTCGTGTCCAGGGCGCGGTCGCAGCTGGGCGCCGATGTCATCGCGGGCACGCCGACCGGATACCGGCTCGCCCTCGCCGAGGAACAGGTCGACAGCTCCGCCCTGTTGCTGCACGCCGCCGCGAGCGCGGAGCGGGGGAGGGCCGGTGACCACGCGGGGGCGCTGGCCGCGGCCGAGGCCGGGCTCGCCCTGTGGGAAGGAGCCCCTGCCGGGGTGGGCGATACGGACGACCCCTTGGCCGCGTTGCGCGCCGAACTCGCCCCCGTCCGCGGTGCACTCGTCCGCGCGCGGGCGCTCGCGCTTGCCCGCATCGGGCGGCACGCGGAGGCGGCCGTGCCGCTGGCCGTGGCCGCGTCGGAGCATCCCCGCGACGAAGAGGTACTCGCCGAGTTGCTGCGCGGCGAGGCGGTGACGGCTGGCCCGTCCGCCGCCCTGACACGGTACGAGGCCTACCGCCGCGAGCTGCGCGAGACGCTCGGCACGGATCCGGGCGCCGGGCTCAAGGCCGTACAAGAGGAGTTGCTGCTCGGCGAGGCGCCTGTCGTCAGGCACGGTGTGCCGCACGAGCCAAACCAACTCCTCGGCCGGGACGCGGACATCGCGGCGGTGCGGAGTCTGCTGCGCGCCTCACGCGCCGTCACCGTTGTCGGCCCCGGCGGCCTCGGCAAGACCCGGCTCGCGCACGCCGTCGGCCGTGCGGCCGAGCAGCGGGTGGTGCACTTCGTGCCGCTCGCCGCGCTCACCGCGGACGCGGACGTGGCCACGGAGGTGGCCTCCGCGCTCGGCGCGGGCGAGGGGCGGCACGGCGCCCTGAGCGGCCACGCCGCGGCCGACCCGGTGTCCGGCATCATCGGCGTGCTCGGCTCCGGGCCCGCGCTGCTGGTCCTGGACAACTGCGAGCAGGTCGTCCGGGGCGTCGCCGACCTCGTACAGGCCCTGGTCTCGTCCTCGAAGGACCTGCGGGTCCTTGCCACCAGCCGGGCCCCGCTGAGCCTCACGTCGGAGGCGGTGTACGCGCTGCCGGAGCTCGGCCCCGACACCGCGGTCGAGCTGTTCACGCAGCGGGCACGGGCGGCCAGGGCCGGTGTGGAGCTGCCGCCGGACGCGGTGGCAGAGCTGTGCCGCCACCTCGACGGGCTGCCGCTCGCCGTGGAGTTGGCCGCGGCGCGGGTGCGGGTGCTCTCGGTGCCGGAGATCGCCCGCCGCATCGGTGACCGGTTCGCGCTGCTGCGCGGCGGGGCACGGGACGTACCGGAACGCCATCGCACACTGCACGCGGTCGTGGAGTGGAGCTGGAACCTGCTCACGGAGGACGCCAGGGCGGCGCTGCGCACGCTGTCCGCGTTCCCCGGCGGTTTCGTGGGCGACGCGGCGGAGCAGGTCCTCGGCGATGAAGCGCTGCCGCTGCTCGAGGAGTTGACCGATCAGTCGCTGCTCACGGTCACCGACACCCCGGCGGGTGTGCGGTTCCGGATGCTGGAGTCCGTACGGGAGTTCAGCGCGGCTCGGCGTGCGGAGGCCGGTGAGGAGGACGAGGCGATCGGCCGATTCCTCACCTGGGCACGGGACTTCGGGGTCGCGTACCACGACGTGCTCGTCGGCACAGAACATTCCGTCGCCGCCCGGGAGCGGATCAGGGCCGAGCAGGACAACCTCGTGCCGGCGCTGCGGCACGCCCTGGCCCGTACGGACGGCGCAACCACGGCAGCCGTCACCTCCGTCCTCGCCGCTCTGTGGTTCACCGACTCCAACTACCCCCGCCTCACCGCGCTCGCCGCGGACACCGGCCCGCCTCTGTCGCACTACCGCCCGGCGCCCGCGTACGTCGAAGTCGCCCGCGCCGCGGCCGTGTTGTGCGCGGCGGCCCAGTTCATGAACTACGGGCCGCATGGCGCGCGCCACCTCGTGACACTCCGGCGGCTGCCCCCGGCCCCACCGGACACGCCGCTGCGCGCCACTGCGGCGGTGCTGAGCGCGGTTCCGGAGATGCTGCCTCCCGATTACGCGGTACTGCTCGAACTCTGCGCCGGCGGGCAGCCGCTGGTCGCCGGCATCGCCGAGTGCGTGGCCACCTACATCTGGGAGTACGAGCACGACATCGAGCGAGCGATCGCATCGGGCCGCAGGATGATCGCCGCGCTGACCCCGGTGGACAATCCGTCCCTTCGGCTCATGGGCCATTCCCGGCTGAGCGAACTGTGCCTGCGGACGGGGCAGGGCGAGGCCGCGTACGGGCATCTCAAGGCGGCGCTCGACGCGCTGCCGGGGCTCGGCCACGAGGACGACTACATCGGCATCCGCTCGGCTCTTGTCCTCGCCTGCCTGCAGCGCGGCGACCCGGACGAGGCCGAGCACTGGCTGCGGCAGGCGGAGGGTGCCAACACGGCCAACACCCCGCAGGAGGACACCTTTTACAGCCCCGACCTCGGCGGGCACGCCGAGATCGCGCTCGCCCGCGGGCTGACGGAACTCGGCCTCGGCCTGTGGCGCAGTGCCGTGGAACGCCTGCCCGAGACCGGCTCGATGCACAGCGACGACCCCTGGCTCGACCCGTGGGCGCTGCAGATCCAGTCGGCGGCGGTGACGGCGCACGCGCACGCCGGCCGTCTCGGGCTCGTAGCGGAGCCGGTCGACCGGCTGCGGCAACGGCTGCGAACGCTGCTTGCCGGCCCGCCCCGTACGCCGATGGAGCTCCCTGTGTTCGGGACGGTGCTGCACGCCCTTGGCATGGCGGGGCTCGCGTCCGCCGACGCCGCTGGCGAAACCGACACCGGTGCCGGGGCGGTACGGATGATCGCGCTGGCCGAACGGCTGCGCGTACTGCGCGAGTTCCAGCCCACCATGTCGGCGGCCCGCGCCCGTCAGGCGGCCGAGCACTCCGACCGGGCGGCGTACGCCGACGCGGTGTCGGAGTACGCCGCCCTGGAGCGGGACGAACTGTGGGAGGCGGCCCGCGCGGTTACTTCGGGTCGCGGCTGAACAGCGACGTGGACCAGCGGTAGCCGAGCGCGGCCAGGCCTACGCACCAGACGACGGCCATCCACCCGTTGTTGCCGATCTCGCTGCCGAGGAGCAGTCCGCGCAGGGTCTCGATGGCCGGCGTGAACGGCTGGTACTCGGCGAACGGCCGGAACCAGCCCGGCATCGCGTCGACCGGCACGAAGGCGCTGGAGATGAGCGGCAGGATCATCAGCGGCAGCGCGTTGTTGCTGGCCGCCTCGGCGTTCGGGCTGGCCATTCCCATCCCGACCGCGATCCAGGTGAAGGCCGTGGCGACGAGCGCGAGCAGGCCCAACGCCGCCAGCCACTCCAAGGCCGTGGCGTCGGTGGACCGGAAGCCGATGGCCACGGCGACGGCACCGACGAGGACCACGCTGAGGATCGCCTGCAGCACGCTGCCGACGACGTGCCCGATGAGCACCGAGCCGCGGTGGATCGCCATCGTACGGAAGCGGGCGATGATGCCCTCGGTCATGTCCATGGAGACGGACACCGCCGTCCCTGCCGGGGTGGCGCCGAGGGTCATCAGCAGGATGCCCGGGACGAGATAGGCGATGTAGGCGGAACGGTCGGCGCCGCCGCCACCGATACCCGCGCTCATCACGTCGCCGAAGACGTACACGAAGAGCAGCAGCAGGACGATCGGCGTCAGCAGGATGTTCAGGGTGAGGGACGGATAGCGCCGGGCGTGCAGGAGGTTGCGCCGCAGCATCGTGGAGGAATCGCGCGCGGCGAGGGAGAGGGAGCTCATCGGACGGCCTCCTTGGCCTGGTTGCTCTTGTCGGTGCTGCCGGTCAGGGCGAAGAAGACGTCGTCGAGGTCGGGGGTGTGCACGGTCAGCTCGTCGGCCTCGATGCCGGCGGCGTCCAGCCAGTCGAGGACGGCGCGCAGCTCGCGCTGGCTGCCGTCGCTCGGGATCTGCAACGACAGTGCCTCGTCGTTCCGGGTGGCATCGCGCAGGGCATCGGCGGCGCATCGGTACGCGACCGGATCGGAGAACCGCAGCCGCACGTGTCCGCCGGGGATGAGCCGCTTCAGTTCATCGGCGCTGCCCTCGGCGGCGATCTTCCCGTCGTTCAACACCGCGATGCGGTCGGCGAGTTCGTCGGCCTCTTCGAGGTACTGAGTGGTGAGGAAGACGGTGACGCCGTCGGAGACCAGCTCGCGGATGATGCCCCACATGTTGTGCCGGCTGCGCGGGTCGAGGCCGGTGGTCGGCTCGTCGAGAAAGATGATCCGCGGCCTGCCCACCAGCGTCATGGCGATGTCCAGACGCCGTCTCATGCCGCCGGAATAGGTGGCGGCGGGCTTGGTCGCGGCCTCCGCCAGGTCGAATCGCTCAAGGAGTTCGGCGGCGACCCGCCGCCCCTCGCGCTTGGACAGGTGGTGCAGATCCGCCATGAGGAGCATGTTCTCCTCGCCGGTGATCAGCCCGTCCACTGCGGAGAACTGCCCGGTGACACCGATCGCGGCCCGCACGGCCTGCGGGTCGGTGGCCAGGTCGTGGCCACCGACGTGCAGATCACCGGCGTCCGCCGTGATGAGGGTGGAGAGGATCTTCACGGCGGTGGTCTTGCCCGCGCCATTGGGACCGAGGAGGGAGAAGATCGTGCCCTGCGGCACTGCCAGGTCGATGCCGTCGAGGACCGTCTTGTCCCCGTAGGCCTTGCGCAGCCCCATGGCCGCGATGGCGAGTGGGGGCGATGTCGTGGTCGTCATGCCGCAGAGCGTGCGGCAGCGCGCATTCAGCGCGGTTTCACGATGGTTTCAGCGTCCGCAGGGGGGCCGCAGAGGGTGTCCACAGGGGGCCGCAGAGGGTCCGTCCGCACGAAACGAAAAAAGGCAAGGAGAGAACTCGCTCCTTGCCACTCTTAATTTATAGCGCACAGGGGGGCTTGCGGCAAGGCCCCGGTGGTGCCGCACAATCACTCGCCTAAGCCAGGACCTGAGGAAATAGGTGATTCACGAAGTGCGTGCATTGTTGTCGGTCAACGGGTCATGCGAGGACAGCGCGTTCGACCTTCCCGACACCCTCTCCCCCAAGGCCGACCCGACGCTGATCGACGGCGACGAGCGGCACTTCGCGGCCATCGCGGAGAGCCTCGAGCAGGCGATCGCCGAGGTGTCCGACCGCCTCGACGCCGAGCGCAGGGCGCCCGGCGGCATCGGCCGTGAGGCCATGGACCGGGACCTGGAGATCCACCGGCTGACCGGCCGACTGCGTGCCCTGCGCCGCTTCGGTCTTGACCTGTGCCTCGGACGTGTCGTCAGCGAGGACAGCCCCGATCCCGTGTACATAGGACGGCTCGGCCTCACCGACAGCGAGGGTCGCCGGCTGCTGCTCGACTGGCGCTCCCCCGCGGCCGAGCCGTTCTTCGCGGCGACCCACGCCAACTCGATGGGCCTGGCGAGCCGCCGCCGCTACCGCTGGACCCGCGGCCGGATCAGCGACTACTGGGACGAGGTGTTCACCGCCGACGGGCTCGACGGGCACGCCGCGCTCGACGACCAGTCCGCGTTCATCGCAAGCCTCGGCAGCAACCGCTCGGACCGGATGCGGGATGTGCTCTCCACCATCCAGGCCGACCAGGACGCCATCATCCGGGCCGGGTCCCGCGGCGCCCTCGTCGTCGACGGCGGTCCTGGCACGGGCAAGACCGTCGTGGCGCTGCACCGCACCGCCCACCTCCTCTACTCCGACCCCCGTCTCGGTCACCGTCGGGGCGGCGTGCTGTTCGTCGGTCCGCACCAGCCCTATCTGAGGTACGTCGAAGACGTCCTCCCCAGCCTCGGAGAGGAGGGCGTGCAGACCTGCACCGTGCGGGATCTCGTGACCGAGGGCGCGGGAGCCGTACAGGAAAGCGATCCGGACGTGGCGCTTCTGAAGTCGTCCGCCGCCATGGTGAAGGCGATAGAGAAGGCCGTCAGGTTCTACGAGGAGCCGCCCACCAAGGGGATGACGGTCTCGACCGACTGGGCCGACATCTGGCTGAGCGCCGACGACTGGGCCGAGGCGTTCGAAACACCGGGGGCGGGCACTCCGCACAATGAAGCGCGCGAGGAGATCTGGGAGGAGCTGGTCGCGATCTTGCTGGACAAGGCCGACGGCGATGTGCCGATCGACCTGTTCCGAAAGTCGCTGCGGCACGACGAAGAGCTGGTCACGACCCTCAACCGTGCGTGGCCGCTGATCGAGGCGACCGATCTCGTATCGGACTTGTGGTCGGTGCCCGCCTATCTGCGGATGTGCGCTCCCCACCTCGGCCCCGACGACGTCAAGAAGCTGCGCCGCCCGGAGGGCGAGGCCTGGACGGTGGCCGACCTGCCGCTCCTGGACGCGGCACGGCAGCGGCTCGGCGACCCGGAAGCGGCACGTCGGCGGCGTCGGCAGGAGGCCATCCTCGCCGCCCAGCGCGAGAGCATGGCGCAGGTCGTGGACAACCTGATCGTGGCCGCGGCCGACTCCGGCGCGGACGGTGACGACGGCGAAGGCCTGGTGACCATGTTGCGCGGCAAGGACGCACAGGTCAGCCTGGTCGACGAGTCCGAACTGCCCACTGCCGACCCGGACTTGCTGGCGGGACCGTTCGCGCACATCGTCGTGGACGAGGCCCAGGAGCTGACCGACGCGGAGTGGCAGATGCTGCTGCTGCGCTCCCCGTCCCGGAGCTTCACCATTGTCGGCGACCGCGCGCAGGCCAGGCACGGGTTCACGGAGTCGTGGCAGGAACGCCTTGAGCGGATCGGCCTCGACCGGATCGACGTGGCCTCCCTGAGCATCAACTACCGGACGCCGGAAGAGGTCATGAAGGAGGCCGAGCCGGCCATCCGGGCGGCGCTCCCGGACGCCAATGTGCCGACGTCCATCCGCAGCAGCGGAATCCCGGTCACCCACGGTTCCGTCACGGAGCTGCACTCGACCCTGGACACCTGGCTCGCCGCGAACGCCGAGGGAATCGCCTGCGTCATCGGCGATCCCACGTTCCGGGAGACGTCCCGCATCCGCTCGCTGACCCCGGGGCTGTCGAAGGGTCTTGAGTTCGACCTGGTCGTCGTCATCGACCCGGAGTCGTTCGGCGAGGGGATCGAGGGAGCGGTCGACCGCTATGTGGCGATGACCCGGGCGACCCAGCAGCTCGTCGTGCTCACAAGCGAGTGACACCGACGGGCGGTTGACGGAACGGCGGCAGCGGCGGCAGCGGGGGCTTCAGACCGCTGCCGCCGCTGCCACCCGGTGGGCAGGACGCATATAGGCCAGGATCTGACCTCTATGGCTCCTACCGTGTTCCTTGACCGACGGAGCGAGAACACCGGAAGGCAGAGACCATGACTGCAGACGAGCCGACCACCCGCGACCCGGACGAGGCGCCCGCCGTCAGCGGTGAGCGTGCGCAATGGTTGGCGGCGCTGGCCAAGAACCGGCATTTTCTGCGCTTCACCACCCGTGAGCTCACCGACGAGCAGGCCGGGCTGCGGACCACCGCCAGCAAGCTGTGCCTCGGCGGGCTGATCAAGCACGTCGCCGAAGTCGAGCAGAGCTGGGGGGACTTCATCCTCGGCGGCCCGGCGGCGATGCCTGATTACACGGCCATGACCGAGGCCGACTGGGCCAGCCGGGCCGACAGCTTCCGGATGCTGCCCGGTGAGACGCTCGCCGGCGTCCTGGACAACTACGCCGAGGTGGCGCGTCGTACCGACGAACTGGTCACCACGGTGCCCGACCTGGACGCCACGTGGCCACTGCCGAAGGCCCCGTGGACGGAACCCGGTGCGCAGTGGTCGGTCCGCCAGGTGTTGATGCACATCATCAGCGAGACCGCTCAGCACTCCGGGCACGCCGACATCATCCGTGAGTCCCTCGACGGCGCCACGAGCATGAGCTGACCGCCGGCGAGCCGGGCGATGGTCCGGCGCGGGTGCCGCGCCGGACCGCTTCACGTACGTACGGCTATGACGTGAAAGGACGCTGCCGCTGCGGCAGTTGTCAGCTCGCCGCGAGGTTCGCGAGGAGTTCGGCGGCCGGCTTCGGGCGGACGAGCCACTGCAGGTGGCTGCCCTGGAGCGTCCGGACGTCGAAGGGGTTGTCCGGGGTGAGCGTGTCGGCCTCGCGGATCATGCGGTCCTGCATGGCGAGCGGAATGCTGGCATCGCCGGTAAGACGCACGAAGGTCTTGGGAACCTTCCCCCACGTCGCGGCCTGTGCCCGGTCGCCGGCCGCGCCGAAGTCGAGGTTCTCGTCGGGCTGGAAAGTGTTCAGGAACGTGTGGAACTCGTCGTCGGTGAGATCGGCGGCGAAGGCCTGCCGCATCGCGGCCAGCACCCCGGGGTCGGCGGTGCGGAAGTTGATACGGATCAGACCGAGTTCGGCGGGGTTGCCCGCCATCGCCGGAGCGAAGGCAGCGGGGTCCACATCCGCCATCTCCGGCTCGCCGTAGTAGTCGGTGAGGTCGACGGGGCACCAGGCGGACGCGTACACGATCCGGTCGATCAGGTCGGGCCGGGCGTTGGCGGCGGCGGTGATCGTGACGCCGCCCCTGCTGTGGCCGACGAGGATGGTCGGCCCGTTCCGCTTCGCGCGTTCGAGGACTTCGATCACGCGGGCGACGTTGTCGGCGAGGGTGACGCCCTTGATGCTCCCCGGTGCCGCGGCGAGCGCGGCGAGATCCTGGGGAGCCTGGTAGGCGACGGGAAACGTCGCCTCGAACCCGTGCCCCACAAGGTCGACCGCGGCCGACCGGTGCCCGAGCAGGGCGAGTTCGGCCTGCAGCGGAGCGAACGAGAACGAGTTCGCGAAGGCGCCATGAACGAGTACGAATGTCGGAAGATTCTGCATTCCCGCAGCTTCCACCGAAACGATCTTCGAGACAAGGCCCGTCAGGCGTCGAAGCTCTGGCGGGAGGCTTCGATGTGGCCGATGTGCTGGTGGGTCCAGTCGCACATGCGGTGGACCATCTCGCGCAGGGCGAGGCCCGGTTCGGTGAGGGTGTACTCGACCTTCGGCGGCACGGTGGGGTACACGGTCCGCTCGACCAGGCCGTTGCGCTCCATCATCCGCAGGTTCTGGGTGAGCATCTTGTGGCTGATGCCCTCGACGCCCTTGCGCACCTCGCCGAAGCGCAGGGTGCTCTCACCCAGCGCGTCGATGATCAGGAGCGCCCACTTGTTGGCCACGTCCGAGAAGATCTCCCGCGCCAACGAGTCCGCGCGCGTCAGGTCCGCGTCCTCGGGGGAGCCGCTGAACTGCTTGGTCACCATGAGGTTCCTCAGTCACCGAAAAGTGCGTTCTTCCAGGTCAGCGGTCACTCTCCTACAGTTCCCGAGTAACCACAAGAGAGCGCGTCATGACTGAGGAGGCACACACATGGCCATCACCCTGGTGAACCCCGCCGGACTGCCGGAGATCGACGCCTACCGGCAGGTGTCGATCGCGACCGGGTCGAAGCTGGTCTTCATCGCCGGGCAGGTCGCCTGGACCGCCGACGGGGTCACGGTCGGCGAGGGTGACCTCGCCGCCCAGGTCGAGCAGTGCTACCTCAATATCGCCACCGCCCTGACCGAGGTCGGCGCGACCTTCGACGACGTGGCGAAACTGACGGTGTACGTCGTCGACTGGACCCCCGACAAGATGCCGCTGCTCATGGACGGCATGGCCCGGGCAGCCGAGAAGCTGGGGAGCGCACCGGTCCCGCCGGCCACGCTGATCGGCGTAGCGACGCTGGATGTCCCCGACCACCTGGTCGAGGTCGAAGCGACCGCGGTCATCGACTGAGCGGCTCGCTCACGACGGAAACCGGGCGAGCCCCGGTCGCCGAGCCTGCGGCGACCAGGGCTCTGAGTGGGCATCAGGCCGCGGGCGCGAAGCCGAACTTGTCGACGGCCTGGTAGTACGTCCAGGCCGTCGCGTTGCAGGAGGCCAGCTTGGCTCCGCTGTAGGCGGAGCAGACTCTCTTGAGGTCGGCGTAGAAGGCGCTGTCGACGCGCGCCTTGTTGGCGTCGAAGGCGCCCGCCTCCTTGTAGTTGCGGTAGCCGAAGTCATGCCGTGCACATGACATCTGGAAGGGGAAGCCGAAGGGGTTGTCGGGGGACGACGAGCAGTAGTCGGTGGACCAGTTGAAGGCGTAGGCGCTCCAGGCGCCCTGGTTCGCCCGGGCCGCGGCCCACGCGTCGTAGCTGCCGGCGCTGGTCTGGGTCCAGTTGCTGAGTACCTGGCCCTTGTCGGCGGGGACGGCCCCGGCCGGAGCGGCGACCGCCACGCTGAGGGCGAAGGCGGCGGCTGTCACGGATGTGGCAAGGAGCTTGCGGCGCACGGGTTCCTCCAGTGGGTACGAGACGCGGACTGGTACGTGCGCCGGCACGGGCGCGCACGCCACATGGCTCATACCCGTTTCTGATCCCCCCTCAGACAACTTGCGTCCGAACGGAGTTCAAGCACAGGATCTTGGCATCGGCCCTGCCGGCGCCGAAAGATTCGCACCGCTCCACCGCTGTCACGTGGCATGCAGACCAACACCGGGAGGCATCGCCCGGTCATTTGGGGCCGGTGCGCGACGTGAGGACTTCCATGGCACTGAACATCGAGGACCGCATCGCCATCTCCGAGTTGATCTCGATGCACGGCCACTTGTGCGACGACGGAGAGCTCGACCGGCTTGACGAGTTGTTCACCGACGATGTCGTGTACGACGTCTCCGACTTCGGGATGGACCCGCTGGAGGGAGTGGAGGCCATCCGCGCGGCGGCATTCGCCCTGGGCGAGGCGAATCCCGTGGGTCATCACGTCACGAACATCGTGCTCGGCGAGGGAGCCGGCGGCCAGGTGCTCGCCCGCTCCAAGGGCATCGGCGTCAACGCGGACGGCACGAGCGGCACCGTCACCTACGAGGACACCCTGGTGCCCACCGATCGGGGCTGGCGCATCAGCCACCGCAAGGTCGTCGCGCGGCGGGTGCCGCTGAGCGGGCGAACGAAGTGAATTCGCAGTCTGAACTCACCGCTTGAACTCGCCGCCCGGTGAGGTCGCCGGTCAGCCGAACTGGCCGGGCCGGTAGTCGCCGCCGGGCCGCTGCGTGATGACGTTCAGGCGGTTGAAGGCGTTGATGATGGCGATGACCGACACCAAGGCGCCGAGCTGCTCCTCGTCGTAGTGCTTGGCGGCGTTCGCCCATACCTCGTCGGAGACACCTTCGGCCGCGTCGGCGATGCGGGTGCCCTCCTCCGCCAGGGCCAGGGCGGCCCGTTCGGCATCCGTGAACACCGTGGCGTCGCGCCAGGCGGCGACCAGATGGAGCCGCGCCGGGGCCTCACCGGCGGCTGTGGCCTCCTTGGTGTGCATGTCGATGCAGAAGCCGCAGCCGTTGATCTGGCTGACACGCAGCAGCACCAGCTCCCCCGTCGCGGCCGGCAGCGTCGTCTCGGCGACCGCCTTGGCCGCCGAGACGAGGCCCTGCACGGCCTTGGCCGCCACCGGGTTGGTGAGGTGGTCGAGTCGCGTCTGCATGGTGATCTCCCTTTCGTGCCCGGCCGTTCCGCCCGTGGACGGAACGGCTGTTCGCGGGATCGTCTTGGTCCCAGCACTACCGACGAGGCGGCCCCGCGGATTGTGAGGCGGCGCGCCGACGTCACATTTCGCGGGGCCGCCTCGTCGTACTGGTGACCACCGGCACAGCCAAGGGAGCGGCGACACGATGAGGACCCCATCCGCGCCGGGAGACGGCAGGCTCGATCCGGCCCTGAGCACGATCATGAGCGAGCGGCGTCAGCTGACCGGCCTCGCCTACCGGCTCCTGGGCTCGCTGGCCGACGCCGAGGACGTCGTCCAGGAGACGTACACCCGCTGGTACGCGATGTCCCCTCACCAGCGCGCGGTCATCGCATCGCCCGGCGCCTGGCTGACCAAGGTCGCGAGCCGCGTCTGCCTCGATCTGCTCGGCTCGGCACGCGCCCGCCGCGAACGCTATGTGGGCGAATGGATTCCCGAGCCCCTGCCCCACCACGCGGACTGGGTCAACGGGCGGCCGGGCGGCACTGCGGCCGACCCCGCCGACCGCGTCACCCTGGCCGAGTCGATCAACATGGCCTTCCTCGTCGTGCTCGAAACCATGACCCCCGCCGAGCGTGTCGCGTTCATCCTCCACGACGTCTTCCAGTACCCCTTCGCGGACGTCGCCGAGATCGTCGGCCGGACGCCCGCCGCATGCCGCCAGCTGGCCACCTCCGCCCGCCGTCGCATCCGGGCCTCCGAGGCACCCGCCACGTCCGCTTCCCGGCGGGCCGACATCGTCAGAGACTTCAAGCAGGCCTGGGAAGCCAGAGACATCGCCGCCCTCATCAGCCTGCTCGACCCCGACGCCACGGGACTTTCCGACGGCGGCGGCGTGGTCAGGGCCGCACTCGATCCCATCCAGGGCGGCGAACAGCTCGCGCGCTACCTGATCGCCCTCACCAGTGCGACATCGGACCTCGACCGGACGCTCCTGGAGCGCACGGTCAACGGCCAGCCCGGCCTGGTCATCCAGCAGGACGGCATCACCACTGGGGTGATCGCCTTCGACATCGCGGGCGACCGGATCAAGCACCTCTGGGCGGTACGGAACCCCGAGAAGCTCCGCCCGTGGAGAAGGGTCTGACGCAGGCCGCCGCGCCGCCCCTGCCTAGAATCCGCACCGGCGATCGCCGCGACGCCACCGAGGAGAAGAGCTGTCGATGACTTTCCGCCTGCACCTGGGTCAGGTTGCCGCGCGCACCCTGGCCGAGTTCCCCGAAGAGGTGGCGTCCGAGATCTATGCCGTCACGTTCCGGATCGACAGCGTCGACCAGGATCCTCGGTTCCCGTATCTGGCGATCGGCTACAACACCGAGACCGAGGTGGCCCGGCTGCTCGCCGAACTGGGTCCCCGCGAGGCGTGGGAGGCCCGCTGGAACTACGCCTATTTCCCGCCCTCGGGCCTCGAAGGCGTACGCATCACCGGCCACGATCCCCAACACGACCCGGCCGGCGCCGAGTTGCACCGCCACGAGGCGATGGAACAAGGCCTTTGGTACGAGGATGACCAGGCCGCAGCGGAAGGCCTCTCCGAGGAGGAGCAGGAGGAACGCGACGAGCGGCTCGCGGAGGAGTTCAACGCGCTCTGCGTCGACGTGGCCCGCGAGCTCCACGCGGAGGGCCACCTCGTCCGCGCTCTGGGGCGGCCGCTGCCGGTGATCCTCTACGACATGTTCGCCCCTGACGAGATGTTCGCCCTCACCCGGGCCGCCAACCCGCCAGAGCTGGTTGCGGAGTTCCTCAGCGAGGATCCCGAGGGCCAGGCCTGAAGTTCACCTTCCTGCGACCAATTCCCGTACGGGCAGGAGCCGCGCCTTCTTGATGTCCGGGCCGTCGGACGTTCCGGGGAAGACCCAATAGCCGTGTTCCTCACGGGGCTTGAAGAAGCCCCGGTAGCCGATGAGGAGTTCGGCGGCGCCGTCGCGGTCGAGGTCGGCGGCGGCGACGTCCCAGCCGAAGTTGTCGGCGTCCGCACTGTGCGAGGGACGGCTCGGCAGGTCGAGCCGGAGGCGATCGATGGTGAGCGGGTCCGCGTAGCCGCCGTCGGGCCGCGAGAGCAGGATGGTCACGTTGCCCGCCGGTTTGTTGCGGGAGTCCCGGTACACCAGGTCGTCCTGGCCGTCGCCGTTCAGGTCGGCGCGGGCGGGGCCTCCGGTGTAGCCGACGGTCCGCAACGTTCCGGGCGGGTCCTCGCCCCCGGTGTCGTAGGGGGCGGGAAGGCGGCTGGTGCGGGCGCCGGGGCCGTGCGGTCCTCCGTGCAGGATCGTCCCGTCGGTCTGGAGGATGTCCGTGAACCGGTCGCCGTCCAGTTGTCCGACGGTGAGCAGCGGCGTGCTCGTCCCGTCGCGGTCCGGCAGCGGCAGAGTGCTCCCCACGTCGGCGGGCAGGGCGGCGACGGCTGGACCTGCGGGCGTACCACGGTAGAAGCGGGTGTCGGTGAGGCCGCGGGGCAGGCGGTCCTCGTCGTACCAGTCGGACACGTCCTGGTCCTCCGCCGGCAGGGGCAGCCCGCCGCGGGTGACCACGTCGTCGCGGCCGTCTCCGTCGAAGTCGCCGGTGACGAAGGTGGACACACCCACGTATCCACCCTGGGTGGCCTCGACGGCTGCGGTCCTTCGGGGTGCGCCGGCGCGGGTGAACGGCCCGTAGAGGATGGTGAGGCAGGCCGTTGGACGCGGCACGTGGAAACCTGCGGGCTCCATGTCGCGGCCCTCCGGCAGCCCGATCAGGTCAAGGGCCTCGTCTCCGTCGAAGTCGCCGGCCGACGCGAACAGCGGGTCGTCGGCGGGGAGTCGCGCCGCACGCGGGGTGCCTTTCTTGGTGCCCCAGACGATGCTCTGTCCGGTCCAGTTGTGTTCGCGGTTGCGGAACAGGTTCTGGACGACGAGGTCCGCAAGGCCGTCGCCGTCCAGGTCCCCCATGAGGTGGGCGGCGCTGTTCATGACCAGCGGGCGGGTGCTGGTGGCCGGGTCGAGTCCGGGAAGGCTCAGCGGGACGGCGGCGGCCGGTGCGATGCCTCGCGCCGAGCCGGCCACGAGGGCGCGGTGGTGCAGCCAGCCGCCGCCTTCCTTGGGGCGGTACCAGGCGTTGAGGTGGAGGTCGGGGAAGCCGTCGCCGTTGAAGTCCGCGCGATTGGCCTGCTGTCGCGGGGCTGCCGGTGCGGTGCGCTCCGAGGCGGCGGGCGGTGCGGCGCACTCGGCCGGGGCGACGGCCGGCGCCTTGCCGTCCGACTCGACGGGCGGCGTGGGCTGCGGTACGCCCGGGTTGCTGTGCCCACTGGAGGAACCGGAGAAATGGACGTACGCCACCACGCTCGCGAGAGTCAGCGCAAGGACGACGAGGGCGATGACGGCGATACGGCGACCGGCCCCGGCCCCGGCCCCGGCCCCGGCCCCGGCCCCGGCCCCGGCCCCGGCCCGAGTCGGCGCCTTGGGACGGAGGCCGTGCGGCGAAGGTGTGCTCACAGGCTTGACTGACCGTTCAGCGGCACCAAAGGTTGCACCTCAATCACCCCCATCACTTCCATCACTGCCACCCCTGATTCCCCACACCACGCGTCCGCCTCTGAAAAGATCTGCCTCCAGGGGCAGTTGGCCGAAGACGGGGAGTGTCGATGGAAGCTCTGCAGGCGGGTGACCCGGACCGGGTGGGCGGCTACCGGCTGGTGGGGCGGCTTGGCGCAGGCGGCATGGGGCAGGTCTTCCTCGGCCGTTCCGCGGGCGGCCGCCCGGTGGCGGTCAAGCTGGTCCGCCCGGAGTACGGGACCGACGCGGGGTTCCGTCGCAGCTTCGCCCGGGAGGTGGAGGCGGCCCGGCGGGTGGGCGGCTTCTACACCGCCCAGGTCATCGACGCCGATCCGCACGCGGAGCGCCCCTGGCTCGTCAGCGCGTACGTACCGGGGCCTTCGCTGCAGACGGCGGTCTCCGAGCACGGCACGCTGCCGGCCAAGACACTGCGCGTACTGGCGGCGGGACTTGCCGAAGGGCTCGGCGCCGTACACAACTGCGCCCTGGTGCACCGCGATCTGAAGCCGGGCAACGTCATCCTGGCCTCCGACGGGCCGCGCGTCATCGACTTCGGGATCGCCCGCGCCCTGGAGGCCACCACCCACACGGCGACCGGCGTCATCTCCGGCACGCCCGCCTACATGTCGCCGGAGCAGGCCCGCGGCGACACCGACATCACTCCCGCCAGCGACGTCTTCTCGCTCGGCTCCGTGCTGGCCTTCGCCTCGACCGGCGCCTCTCCCTTCGGCGTCGGGCATCCGGCGGCCGTGCTCTACCGGATCGTCCAGGAGGAGCCCGATCTGTCGCTGGTCGACAACGAGTTGCGCGGTCTTGTGGCCGCCTGCCTGGCCAAGGATCCGGCCGCCCGGCCGGAGATGGCCGAGATACTGCGCGCCTTCGCGGGCGCCGACGCGAGCGACGACTGGCTGCCGCAGCGGGTCACCACCTTGATCGGCGACGTCGAGGCCGAGATCGGCAATGACGCCGATGACGGTGACGACTTCTATGACGCTGAAGGCGGCTCGATCGAAGACGGCGATCTCGACGGTCTCGGCGGTCTCGGTGCTCGCGCGAGCCGTGACGGTGCGACCCGCCGCGACACGACCGCCCCGGACTCCCCACCCCGCCGCGGTCTCTCCCGGTTCGTGCCGGGCCGTCGGCGGGCGGCGGCCGGCACCTCGCCTGCCGTCGCGGAGCCCGGCTCGGTCGAATGGGGCTGGAACGGTCTGCCGTGGGGTGCGACGGTCGCCGATTTCCGGGCGCGGTTCTCCGCCGCCACGCAGGAGAACGGCGAGTGGTGGGTCACGGGCCAAGGCCCGGAGACGTTCTGCGACGTCGTGATGAATACGCAGTACGGCTTCAACGCCCGCGGCCGGCTGTATCTGGTGGTCTTCTACCCCGAGGCCGAGGACCGGGAGAGGCTGCCAGTGGCCGTGCTGACGACGATGGGCGCGCCCGACGGCTCGACGACGAAATGGACGAGGGGCAAGGTCGTGGTCGACGTGAAGGTGGCGGGCATAGCCGCCAGCATCACGCACCTCGGCTTCGACGACGCCCGCTGACGGCATCGGCGGGGTGGGCCTGACCCGGGGGGATGTGATGGGCGTGCTCCTTGCGCCGCCGAGCGTCGACGAGGCCGTCGACGGCTATCTGGAAATGGACTTCGTGGGGCCCGCCACCGTCCGGGTCGGCGCGTATTCCGGCATGGCCGCCAACGACGTCGTCACCGTTAGCTGGGTGACGTGGAGCCATCGCTGGGAGTCGCGGCTGCGGATCGCGGGCACGTGGGTGGGCGGGGCGGTGGCCGTCCGGATTCCCCATCTCTACGTCACCCGGTCGGCGACCTGGGTGTCGTACGCCGTCGAGCGCTTCGACGGAGGCAGCTTGCGGTCCGGGGTCCTGGCGCTGAACGGGGCGGACCCGGAGGGCCGGCGCCCCTGACACCGCCGGGGCCGCTACTTGCCGCGGCGCGGCTTTCCGCGCTTGCCGCCCTTGGCGGCGCCTGAGCCGCCGCGGGAACCCTTGCCGGCCGGCTTGCCCGCCGTGGGCTTGCGGCGGGCGCCGCCCGTGTCGGGGCGCTTGGTCTTGGTCTGCTTGGCCGGGGCCGGCTGCGTACGGCCGCGGGAGCTGTTGACCGTCCGTCCGCGCACGATGCCGATGAAGTCCTCCACCAGATCGGTGGTCTCCTCCTCCGGCCAGGACAGGGCGATGCGTGACTCGGGGGCGCCGGTCAGCGGCCGGTAGGTGAGGTCCTTGCGGTGGTGCAGGCGGGCCAGGGACTGCGGGACGACAAGGACGCCCACGCCGGCCGCGACCAGTTCGATGGCGTCGGCGGTGGTGGCCGGGCGCTCATCGGCGGGCCGTCCCGGCAGCTGCTCCCAGTCGAGGGTGTCGTCGAGAGGGTGCAGCACGATCTCGTCGGCGAGGTCCTCGCAGGACGCCTCCTCGACGGCTGCCACGACGTGGTCCTTGGGGATCACGACCACGGTCGTCTCGGTGTAGAGGGGGATCGCGCTGAGGTCCGTGCGGTCGACGGGCAGACGTACGAAACCGGCGTCGGCGTCAGGGCCGCGCAGCAGGTCGAACGCTTCGGCGGCGGACACCGCGACGAGGGTCAGCGGGATGTCGGGAAGCCGCTCGTTCCAGATCCGCACCCACTTGGTGGGCGTCACCCCCGGGACGTACGCGAGCCTGAAGGAAGGGGCTACCTGCGAGTCTGTCACTCCGCCAGATTACCCGGCGTGGTCAGCGGTAGCTCACATGCTCGATACCCTTGGCACCATGACGTCGCACCAGACCGCCCAGACCATGAAGCCCGCGACCGCGGCGAAGAAGCTGGGTGTGTACCTCGAGGCCACCCCCGCCGAGTTCCAGGAGGGTGTCGTCTCGCGCACCGAGCTGACCTCCCTGCAGACCGATCCGCCCGCGTGGCTGCAGGAGCTGCGCGCCAACGGCCCGCACCCCCGGCCGGTGGTCGCGTCGAAGCTGGGCGTCTCCATCGCCGGTCTCGCGCGCGGCGGGGTCACCGAGGCGCTCACCACGGAGCAGATCGAGGCGCTGAAGACGGAGAACCCGGAGTGGCTGCAGAAGGAGCGCGCCACGCAGGCCGAGGTCCGCAAGGAAACGGTGCGGATCAAGGAGAAGCAGAAGGAGAAGGAAGCGCAGCGGGCCGACCAGTCCCGCGGCCCGCGTTCCTGACCCCTGGCCCAGTGAGGTCAGACGCTCCCGGCGCGGTCAGAGCCTGAAGACCCGCCGGGCGTTGCCGGACAGGAACAGGTCGGTGGCCTCCTCGTCCAGATCAAGATCACCCAGGTGCTCAAGGGCCTGGCTGGGCGTGATCATGGGGTAGTTCGAGCCGAACAGCACCTTCCCGCGGCCCCGACCGCGTACGTAGTCGACGAGTTCGCGCGGGTAGCGGCGCGCGGTGTAGGCGCTGGTGTCGATGTAGACGTTGGCGTGCTTGTCGGCCACGGCGATCATCTCTGTCGTCCACGGGTAGCCGATGTGTCCGCACACGATGGTCAGCTCGGGGAAATCGAGGGCGACCTGGTCGATGTACGGGATGGGGCGGCCGGTCTCGGACGGGCGCAGCGGGCCGGTGTGCCCGACCTGGGTGCAGAAGGGGATGCCGAGGTCGACGCAGGCCGCGTACAGCGGGTAGTAGAGCCGGTCGGTGGGCGGGAGCTGCCACAGCCAGGGCACGATCCGCAGGGCCACGAAGTCGAGTTCCCGCACCGCGCGGCGCAGTTCGCGCACGGCCTCGACCGGCCGGGTGAGGTCGGCTCCCGCGACTCCGCGCAGCCGTCCGTGGGACTGGGCGACGAAGTCCGCGACCTCATCGTTGCTGATCAGCGGCCCCTGAGGGCCGTACCAGGCAGCCGCGAGCCCGATCTCGACGTCGGCGGCGGCCAGCGCGGCGACCGTGGTCTTGACCGGCAGTGGTTCCTCGAGGAGCTCCTGCCCCGTCCAGCGGCGCAGCGACTCGAACATCTCGTGGTTGGAGTGGCGGAGCGTGGGGTGCTGCATCCACGCGTCGATGACCGGCACGGGCTGCCTGCCTCTCTCTCGTGACGCGGCCTGCCGTCCTGCAGGGAGGCGCTAAGCGTCCGCTTAGGGGAGACCCTAGTCCCACGGCCCGCCGGAGGGCCACCCTCGGAAACCGCACTCCCCCTGGTCCGCTCCGAAGCCACCCCACCGATCTGCCGGTGCAAGGCCCCTGCAATTCTGATCCCGTGGCCCTCACCTCCTCCGCCCCGGAACCCATCACCGCCGATCCGCCCTCCTGCACCGTGAACCCGCTGCTCACGCAGTCGTGGCTGGATCTGGCGTTTCTGCACTGGGCCGTGGATCCGGCCGACGTGGCGCCGCTGCTGCCCGCCGGGACTGTGCCCGATGTGCATGAAGGGGTCACCTATGTGGGGCTCGTCGCGTTTCGGATGCACCGGGTCGGCTGGTTCCGGCTCCCCGGCATTCCGTACCTGGGCACGTTCCCCGAGACGAATGTGCGGCTGTACTCGGTGGACGGCCACGGCCGCCGCGGCGTCGTCTTCCGTTCCCTCGACGCCTCGCGACTGATACCGGTGGCGGTCGCGCGCGGCGCCTTCCGGCTGCCCTACCAGTGGTCCCGGATGAGCATCCGGCACAGCGGCGACATCGTCACGTACACGAGCAGCAGGCGCTGGCCGGGTCCGCGCGGCGCGCAGAGCCGGATCGCGGTGCGGGTGGGCGAACGGGTGGCGGAGCCCACCGAGTTCGAGCATTTCCTGACGGCGCGGTGGGGCATGCACAACACTTTCTTCGGGCGGCAGATGTTCCTGCCGAACGTGCACCCGCGCTGGCCGCTGCACCGCGCTGAACTGCTGGCCTGCGACGAGGACTTGGTCGTCGCGGCGGGGCTTCCCCGGCCGGTGGGCGACCCGGTGAGCGTGCTCTATTCGCCGGGTGTCCCGGTGCGCTTCGGACGTCCCGCACGCCCCGGCGGCATCCCCACTCCCTGACCGGCCGGAAGCCTCGACCCGGCCGGTCCTATGCTGGGCGCATGATCGAACTCCCCCTCTCCGCACTGGAAGTTGCCATGGTCGAGGCCGGTACGTCGGCCGCCGACGCGCTGCGCAACTGCGACGGTGCCGCCCAGGAACTCGACCGTCTCGGCTACCACCGGCTGTGGTTCGCCGAGCATCACCGCTCCCCCGCCATCGGCGCCTTCCCGCCGCCGATCATGACGGCACGCATCGCCGCCACGACGTCGCGCCTGCGGGTCGGCTCGGGCGGCGTACTCGCCCCCAATCACGCGCCCTTCACTGTGGCCGAGCAGTTCGCGACGCTGGCCGCGCTGCATCCCGACCGGATCGACCTCGGGATCGGGCGCGGGCCCGGGACCTTCGACGAGGGGACGGCGCGTGCGCTGCGCCGTGGGGCGGATCCGGCCACGGACGAGGAGTACGGCCGCGATGTCGCCGCGACGCTGGAGTTCCTCACCGAGGTCGGCCTCGGCGAACTGCCCGAGCCCTGGTTGCTGGCATCGAGCCGCGCGGGGGCGGCACTTGCCGCCGAACTGGGCCTGCCGGTCGCGTTCGCCCACCACATCCGCCCCGAGAACACCGTCGAGGCGCTCGCGCACTACCGGGAGGCGTTCCGGCCCTCCGCCTGGTGCGAGAAGCCGCGCGTCCTGGTGTGCGTGGAGGTGGTCTGCGCGGACACCCAGGAGCGGGCCGAGGAGCTGACGCGCCCCATGGCCGTGGTGAAGGCGGGCCTGCTCCAGGGGCACAGCGATGTCCCCTTCCCCAGCCCGGCGACGGCGGCGGCGCACCGGTTCGACGCCCGGGAGGAGGCGGCGCTGGCCGCGTTCGCCTCCCACCAGGCCCATGGGACACCGGAGTTGGTCGAGAAGCGCCTGACGCGTCTCGCGGAGACCACCGAGGCCGACGAGCTGATGCTGGTGACGCCCGTCTACGACCTCGCCGACCGCGTCCGGTCCTTCCAGTTGGTACGCGAACTCGCGACTCCGCTTGGTACGTGAACTCGCGACTCCGCTTGGTACGTGAGCCGGGGACTGGGGGCCTGCCAGCACACTCTCAGACGGAGCTGCGGGCCTCTTCGTAGTCAGGCTCCGGTATCGGACCCTTCTTCTTTCCGGCAGCAGGCAAGGTGATCAGCAGCACGGCTGCTCCGAGGAGTGCGATGACCGCGATCCAGCCCGCGCCGACGTGCATGGCATGGATGAACGCATCGTCAGCAGCCTGAGCAAGAGTGGGCCGGTGGATGGTGGCGGCGACGTGGCGGGCCTGTTCGGCGGAGACTCGCGCCTGATCCTGCACCGGACCGGGTGCACCCTCCAGCGAAGGTTCGATCGCACGTCGGTACATGATCGACATGATCGTGCCGCCTACGGCGATTCCGATCACGCTGCCGGTCTGTCGCACGGTGTTGGTGACGGCCGATCCCGCACCGGCCTGTTCCAACGGAAGGTCGCTGATCAATGCGGCCGTAACGGGGCCGATCACCATGCCGATCGACAGACCCTGAATCAGCAGCAAGATCTCGATCCAGACGAGTGGAGTTTGGAGTCCGAGAAAGCCGTACCCGCCCATGGTGAGCGCAGCCACGGTTAGCGCCGGCACCGTGACAAGGCGTAGTGGAAGGCGGCGAACCAGGCGCGAGGCAAGGGGCGCTCCGACGAGCGCGCCGAAAGCGGTCGGGATATTGGCCAGCCCCGCCTTCATCGGTGAAAATCCGAGCGCACCTTGCAGGTAAAACGCGTTATAGAAGGTGATGGCGGCCACACCGAAGAGCAGCAATCCGAGCGCCACATTGCCGCCACCGAATGTGCGTTGCGCGAACAGTCGGGGATCAAAGCTGGGCACCTTGACACGCAGTTCGACGAGTACGAAAACGGCCAGCAGAATGAGACCGACAACGATCGGCGCCCAGACGTCGGTACGACTCCACGCCGCCACCTGCCCCGCCCGGATCAGCCCGTAGGCCAACGCCACGAGCCCACTGATCGACAGCAACATTCCAGCGGGGTCCAGTGGCCGCGGAGTGGGGCTGCGGAAATTCGGAACCAGCACGGCGAGCCCGACCAACGCCAATGCCGCGACCGGGACATTGATGAGAAATACCGAGCCCCACCAGAAATGGTCGAGCAGGAACCCCGCAAGGACCGGGCCGGCAGCCATTCCGACACCGGCCGACGTCGAGAAAATGCCGATCGCGGCGGCCCGCGCGGGGCCGGTGAAGGTCCACATGAGGATGGCCATCATGGCGGGCGTGATCAGCGCGCTGCCCACACCCATCGCGGCTCGAGCCGCAATGAGCTGGCCCGTATCGCTTGCGTACGCCGCCCACAGCGAGGACCCGGTGAAGATCACCATGCCACTGGAAAAAACGGTCCGGTGACCGAACCGATCACCCAATGCGCCTGCAGTAAACATCAATGTGGCGAAGGCAAGGGTGTACGAACCGGTCGCCCATTGCAGCTGACCGGGATCGGCCCCCAGTCCATGGACCGGGTCTGCAAGGGTCTCGAGCGTAGTACTCAGGACGGTATTCTCTAGCCAAATCAGCAGCGAACAAAGCATAAGAACGGCAAGAATCAACTGCTGCCTGGACTTCGGCAACGTTGGAGGCGCGGTCATGAACACCTTCGGATGTCGATCGGCGGGAACTGAACGACTGGACGATAAGCAAACTCCACGACGCCGTCAAGCTTAGAATTTATTGCCAATACCGTTGCGACGGAACGGACGATATGCCCTCCGCCGGATTTGCGGGCTGAACAATTTTGTGCCCCTGGCGGATTTGCGAGTTGAGGGATTTCATGTCCCGGAGAGTTGCGACTGAGCGGATTTCATGCCCTCCACTGGCATGGCTCAGAGCGGCTTCGGCGCCGGGTCCAGTGCCAAGGCGACGGCTTGGTCGACGCTGAGCTGGGTGCCGCGGGTGAAGGCCATGCTGTCGAGGACCAGCAGCAGGCGTTTGTCCTCCAGGCGATCGGCCAGTGCCTCCTCCTGGGACCGTGTCGTGTGGTCGGTGACACCGGTCGCCGCGGCAACCGCGTGCACCAACAACTCGCTGTGCCGCACTGCAACCTGATCAACCGTGCGGTTGCATGGGTTGTGTCTGTTCCTACTGCTCAGACGCGCAATGCGTCAATCTGCGCATTGACGGACACTCAGGGCGGCAGGACGGTGAGCGCATCCGGACTCCGGGGCGTGCCCGGAGACCAGGACCCTCGGGGGAGGACCACATGAGCATCGACGACCTGGAGCGCGTTCCGTCGGCCGAGACGGAGCCCTCCGCGGCCGCGTTCCCGCTCCTGCGACGCAGCGGGCTCTACGCACTCCAACTGTTCGGGACCGCCTCGGACTCGGAGCCGTCGGCGGCGGACAGCGACCCGACCGCGTCCGAGAACGGCGAGGTCGCGTCCGCCGACGCCGACGCCGACGCGGCGCTGGTGGTGGAGGAGCTCCGTGTCGACGTGGACGGCCTGATGCCGACCATGACCGTCAGCGGCGCCAGGGCCCAGCTCTTCGGCGGCAGGATCACCTGGATCGCACGGGTGAGCTGGAGCGCCGTACAGCAGGGGTACACGGGAACGATCAGCTACCGCGACGGCAACGCGTCCCTGGAACCGCACACGCACGTACTGGTGAAACTGTCGGGCGGCCTGCCGTTCGGCGGGCAGCGCAAGGCACGGGTGAAGTTCACCGGCGGCGGCCATCCCGACGCGACCCGCACCTACGTCTTCCGACGGGCCGCCTTCCGGCAGGTGGGCATCGAGTACGACCGCGTCGACGACGCCACCGCGGTCATCGACTACCCCCTGCACGCGCACCCGAACCGGCCCGCCGACCTGCCGAACGCCACCCTGACCGTCCAGGACGCCTTCACCCGGCTGGGTATCGCCGTCACCAAGACGGGCGGCGACGACGTGGTCCCGGTCATCAAGGCGGGCGCCGACAGCCTGTGGACCGACATCGAGATGCACGACGCCATGCAGGCGCACTGGTCCAAGTGGGCCGACACACCCCAGTGGCAGGTGTGGACGCTGTTCGCCGGCCGGCACATTCGGGGCTCCGGCCTCGGCGGGATCATGTTCGACGCCATCGGCACGGCCCAGCGCCAGGGCTGCGCGGTCTTCAGCAACTCCTTCATCTCCACCCCGCGCCCGGGCGACCCGCAGTCGGACCAGGCCGTGCGGCGACTGCGCTTCTGGACGGCCGTGCACGAGATCGGGCACACCTTCAACCTCGCGCACTCCTGGCAGAAGGACCACAGCTCCGGCTCCCCGTGGGTCTCGTTGGCGAACGAGCCCCTCGCCTTCAGTTACATGAACTACCCGTTCACGTACCCCGGCGGGGAGCCCGCCTTCTTCGCCGGATTCCGCTACGGGTTCAGCGAGAACGAACTCCTCTTCCTGCGCCACGCACCGGAACGGGTGGTCAAGCAGGGCGCCGCTCCCTGGTTCGACGAGCACGGCTTCGAGCAGGTGCGGCAGGCCAGGCCGAACGTCCTGGAGCTCACCGTGCGGGTCCACAGGGATGCTCCGCGCTTCGAGGCACTGGAGCCCGTGGTCGCCGAGGTGAAACTCACGAACACCTCGATCGCGCCGGTCGCGGTGGACCGCAACGCCCTGCTCGGCGAACGGCTGACCGTGATCATCGCGGCCGACGGCCGGGACGCCCGCCAGTGGCTGCCGTACGCCCGGCACTGCTATCTGGCCGACCCGTACGTCCTGCAGCCCGGCGAATCGCTCTACGCGCCGCTGTTCCTCAGCGCCGGACTCAACGGGTTCGACCTGGCCGAGCCCGGGCGGTACCGGATCCGCGTGATGCTCGACACCGAGTCCGGCGAGATCCTCTCCGCACCCCTGCACATCGACGTCAGGCCACCCAGGAGCCGCGACGAGGAGTTGCTGGCCCCGGACGTGTACACGGACGAGGTCGGCCGGGTGCTCGCCTTCGGCGGCAGCCGAGGCAACACACCCGCCCTCGACCACGCCAACGATGTCCTGCGCGAGACCGTGGCGCGACTCCCGGACAGCGCCCTGGCCGTCCACGCCGCCGCGGCCCTCAGCTGCACGGCGACCGTGCCGGGCCAGATTCTCTTCGAGGACCCCGAGGACCCGCACATCAAGGAGTTCAGGACCGTCGCCCCCGATCCGGAGCAGGCCCTGCCCCTGATCGAGAAGGCGTACGGCGACCCGGGCGCCGCAGCCGACACCCTCGGCCACATCGGGCTGGCCCAACAGGTCGAACAGGTGGCGATCGCCCTCGCCGCGACCGGGGACCGGACTACCCAGGAGGCCGTCCGCCTGACCAACGCCGTGGCCGACACCCTGGACGCCCGCAACGTCCTGCCCTCGGTGGTGAGTTCGGTACGGGCCGCCTCGGACGGTCTGCCGAGCAGCTGACATCCAGGGAGAGCACGGTCGGCGGGCACGACACCACGCCGACCGTGCTCTCTCAGGCCCCGGCCGCCCTCACCGGCTCGCCAGGACCAGCGCCTGATCCAGCGCCTGATCCAGCACCTGGAGGAACGTGTTGACCGTCGCCCGGTTCCGCACCGCCAGTCGCAGCAACTCCTCGTCGAGCCCCGGGAACGTGTCCCCGCGCCGCACCGCGAAACCGAGGTCGCGCAGATGCCGGCGTACGGCGGCCGCGGACGAACAGCCGGAACTGGCACCCGACCCGCACCGGCCGCGCACTGCGGTGGAAGCCGACGGCCTGCCCGCGGTCGACAGGCTGATGCACCTCCTCGATCTTGCTGCGCTACGCCTGCTCGGTGGTCCGATCAAGGAATGGCACACGACCGGCTACCCGCGTCGCCGCGCCTGGGCCACGAAGGTCACCACCATGGAGCCGGCCCTGTTCTCGTATGACTACGGCGAACGGACATGTAGCGCTCCAGCTTGTTCACCTCGGCCAGCAGGCTCTCCAGGCCCGGAGCGCCGGGGTCGGTCTTCAGCTCGGTGAAGTGCGACCGACCGCCCCGGCCGCCACGCCGTCGCTGTCGGTGCCCTGCTCGGTTCCGTCGCCCCCGATCAGGTCCTCCAGCCGCGAGCGGGTCGCGTGGCTGAGCCGGTCCACAGTGCTGCGACAGAACCGCTTCTCGAAGTCCTTGACCGCCTTGCCCACCAGCCGCCGCACCTGCCCGGGCGCCGGTGGCTCGATTTGGTCGTTGCGGCACCGAGCCACGACCGCGGCCGCAAGCCGGTCACGCGACAACTCCACCGGGCACAGCTCAGTCGCCGGCCACCCGGCCAGCCGGTCCTGGTCCTCCTCGGTGTTCGCCCGGAAGCCGTACGCCGCCCGGATCTCGCCCCGATGCCGCTGGATCGCCTTGCTCTGCCAGTCGTAGTCCGCCCACGCCTCCGCAGGCACATCGACCTGCTGGGCGACATACTCCACCGCGGCGGCCGGCGACGGAGCCCTTGAGGTGTGCCCGATGCAAGGTTCAAAGATGGGTTCTGAAAGGTCGATGAAGCACACCCCGTCGTCGAACTCGTTCGCCGCTTCTGTGGCTGAGCGCACGGCGATACGGGTCTTGCCGACCCCTCCGGTCCCCGTGAGGGTTACCAGCCGGGAACGGGTTCGAGCCTTGCGCAGCACAGACAGCTCGTGACGGCGGCCGATGAGGCTCGTCTCCTCCGCAGGGGGATCACGCCGCGTGGGACGACGCAGGTCGGCGGCAACTTCCGTCCCTGGAGGAACAGTTGAAGGGTTGACGGGAGCCTGACAATCAGTATGGTCTAGGCCAATGAGTCGACCGAGGCGCCCGGTTGTCTCCGTCCCCCTCATCCCCCCACCTCCGAGGGAGCAGAGATGAACAAGAAGCAGAAGCTGGCGGCCGCCCTGGGCGCTGCCTTCGCGCCCGTAATCGTGCTGGCCTCCGTCACCCCGGCCGGCGCGCACGGATATGTCAACGCGCCCCCGAGCCGGCAGGCCCAGTGCGCGGCCGGCACGGTGAGCTGCGGCGAGATCACCCACGAGCCGCAGAGCGTCGAAGGCCCCAAGGGGCAGACGACGTGCAGCGGCGGCAATGCGCGGTTCGCCGAGCTGGACGACGACGGCAAGGGCTGGCAGACGACCGACGTCGGCTCGTCCCAGGAGTTCAGCTGGAAGCTGACGGCGGCTCACGCCACCAGCACCTGGCAGTACTTCGTCGGCGGCAACAAGATCGCCGAGGTCGACGACGGCGGCGCCAAGCCGGGCGACACCGTCACCCACACCGTCGACTTCGGCGGGCTCAGCGGCAAGCAGAAGGTGCTCGCGGTGTGGAACATCGCCGACACCTCCAACGCCTTCTACGCCTGCATCGATGTGAACATCACGGGCTGAGGAGGCCAATCCGCGCGGGGTGGTTCCCCCACACCATCCCGCGCGGTCCGCCGGGCCGCCGCAGCCGCAGCCGCAACCGGCACCGATGACTTTTGACGATTCCGATGACTTCGAGGCGCGGCGGGAGTCCCACCTTCGAGCACATCCCCGTCACCGGCTGCGAAGGTGGACGCATGGCCGATCTGCGCGAAACGCTGGAAGCACACGTGGACAAGGGCTCCGTGCCCGGAGCGGTGGGCCTGGTGGCGCGCGGTGACCGCATCGAGGTGGCGGCCGTCGGGTCCGTCGACGTCGAGGGCAGCGCCCCGATGGCCAGGGACTCCATCTTCCGTATCGCCTCGATCACCAAACCCGTCGTCGCCGCGGCCGTCATGATGCTGGTCGAGGACGGGCGGATCGCGCTGGACGACCCGGTCGCCCGGTGGCTGCCCGAGCTGGCGTCACCGAGCGTCGTCCGCACGCCGGCCTCGCCGGTGGACGACGTGGTCCCCGCGGTGCGGCCCATCACCGTCTTCCATCTGCTGAGCTCCCGCACCGGATACGGCTTCGCCTCCGACTTCTCGCTGCCCGCGGTCGCGGCGCTGGCCACCGCGCTAAAGCAGGGCCCTACCGCGCCACAGGCCGTGCCGGCGCCCGACGACTGGATGGCCGCCCTGGGGCGGATTCCGCTGCTGCACCAGCCGGGCGACGGCTGGCTGTACAACCTCAGCTCCGACCTGCAGGGCGTGCTCATCTCCCGGGTCACGGGCCGACCGCTGCCCGACTTCCTCGCCGAGCGGATCTTCGAACCGCTCGGGATGACCGACACCGCCTTCGCCGTGCCGCCCGCCAAGCTCGACCGGTTCACCGCCTATTACGGGGCCGCCCCCGAGGGAGGCCTCGCCCGCCTCGACGCCGCCGACGGGCAGTGGAGCCGGCCGCCCGCGTTTCCCTCCGGCGCCGGCGGCCTGGTCTCCACCGCCGACGACTGGCTCGCCTTCGGCCGGATGCTGCTGGCCCAAGGTGTGTCCCAAGGGGCGGCAGGCGGGCGGCAGTTGCTCTCCCCCACGTCAGTGCGGCAGATGACGACCAATCAGCTGACCGTGGCCGAGCGGAAAGCTGGCGGTCTGTTCCTCGAAGGCATGGGCTGGGGCTTCGGCGCCGCGGTCGACGTCGAGCGTGCGGAGCCGTGGAGCGTGCCGGGGCGCTATGGCTGGGTCGGCGGCACCGGCACGACCGCGCACATCATTCCGGCCACCGGCACGGTCACCATCATGCTCAGCCAGCTGCAGATGGGCGGGCCGAGCTTCCCCGAGCTGATGCGGGACTTCTGGCGGTACGCCGCGGACGTGTGACGGGCCGCCACGGCGGCGGAGCCGCTCCCCCGCCATGCCCGTGCCGCCGGCCGGCCCCTCCGTGTTCGGGTGGCATTTCCGCACGGCGTCGATCATGCGCCGGGTACCGCCCGCAGCAGAGAGGCCCTCCCGTGCAACGACGTGACTTCGCAGCCGCCCTGACCGCCGCGCTCGCCAGCCCGGCCGTCATCGGCGCGGCACCGGCCGCCGCGGCCGACCGCTCGGGCGGCGGGCTCGCCCGGCACATGCACGCGGCGCTCACCGCGGAGCTCGACGACCGGGGCGCCGCCCGCGCGCTCGTCCCGCACCTGCACGACGTGGGCTTCGACTGGCACCCGGAGACCGCCGCGTTGCAGGACCTGGACTTCATCGTCGCGTACGGCTTCGGCAACCGGCCCCCGGCCGACGGCGGCGACCCCACCAAGGTCCGCCCCGAGCCGGGCCCGGTCAACGAGGAGCTTGCCGACACCGTGGCCCGCGTCCGCGGCCGGCGGGACCTTCCCGTGTACGCCCAGTGGGAAATCGCCCATTTCCTCGAGTCGAAGCACCAGATGACGGACGTGACGTCGATCGAACCGGTCGTCGCACCCGACGGCACGATCACCTATCTCAGCACCGACGGCGTCGCCGCCCAGGTGGCCGGGCTCCGTGAGAACCTGCCCGGCGGCATCGGCACCGCAGGCGTGATCGGCTTCCGCGACCACGTGAAGCGCTGCGTACAGACCACACGCGACCGCGGCATGACCGCGTACGCACCCCACGGCGTCGACATGCCCGGCACCTACGACACCGAGTCCGGCCAGCCCTGGACGCGCCGCCGCGATCTGTACCTGGTGCACGACATGGCCGCGCAGTGGGCGGTCCTGCGCGAGAAGCTCGTGAGGGAGGACGAGGCCTTTCCGAACGGCTGAGGCGGCCGAGCCCCGGGGACGTACGCAGTCGTCAGGACAGCGGGCAGCCGGTCAGCAAGGTGGTCGGGTCCGCCTCAGTGGGGCGCGGGATCGTGCGGCTTGGCGGTGGGGCGTGGCCGGTGCGGAGCCAGTGTTCGGTGGCGGTGAACGCCGAGCGGTGGCAGGGCACCAGCGGGCGGATCCTGTCCGGGAAGGTGTCGTACAGCGAGTCGGTGTGTGTGCCGCCCTCGATGCGGTAGGAGCGGAACAGGTCGCCGCGGCCCGCGTCGTGGACCATGCGGGCGTACACGTCCGCGTCGCGGCTGATGGGCAGCAGCACATCGAGGGTGCCCTGCACCGTGATCAGCGGTTTTCCGATCCTGCCGGTCAGCGCGACCCGCTGCACGGCTCGGTGGACCTCCGCCGGACGGGACGCGTAGTCGTAGTCCGCGTCGCAGGCGGGCGTGCCGGGTGCGCAGTAGGGAGTGCCTGCCTCCGTGGAGCCGTCGAAGGCGGGGTCGAACTCCTCGCGGTACACACGCTGGGTCAAGTCCCAGTACGAGCGGTGGTGGTAGGGCCACAGGAACTCCGAGCCCGCGGGGAAGCCGGCCGCGAGCAGCTGCCGGTGGGCGCGGGCGGCACCCGCGCCGCCCGCCGCGTAGGTGGGGTACGCAGCCAGGGCGGTCGGCAGGAAGGTCAGCAGGTTCGGTCCGTCCGCGCGCCAGAGGGTGCCTTCCCAGTCCACACCGGCGTCATAGAGCTCGGGATGGTTCTCCAGCTGCCAGCGCACCAGATAGCCGCCGTTGGAGATGCCCGTGGCCAGGGTGCGGGTGGGCTGCCTGCCGTAGCGCTGGGCGACCACCGTGCGGGTGGCCCTGGTGAGTTGGGTGACGCGCCGGTTCCATTCGGCGACGGCGTCGCCCGGCCGCCGGCCGTCGCGGTGGAAGTGGGGTCCGGTGTTGCCCTTGTCGGTGGCGGCGTAGGCGTACCCGCGAGCCAGCACCCAGTCGCCGATGGCCCGGTCGTTGGCGTACTGCGCCCGGTTGCCCGGAGTGCCGGCGATCACCAGGCCGCCGTTCCACCGGTCGGGCAGCCGGATGACGAACTGGGCGTCGTGGTTCCAGCCGTGGTGGGTGTTGGTGGTGGAGGTGTCGGGGAAGTGGCCGTCGATCTGGATGCCCGGTACGCCGGCGGGCGTGGACAGGTCCTTGGGGGTCAGGCCCGCCCAGTCGGCCGGGTCGGTATGACCCGAGCCGACGGTTCCGGCGGTGGTCAACTCATTGAGACAGGCGGCCTGTTGGCGTGTCGCACCCGGCACGTCCAGGTGGCCGATGCGGGCGCAGCTCCCCTCCGCTGCCGTGGTTGGGACGGCCACGCTCGGGGCGGCGGTGAGCGCGAGGAGCAGGGCCGCTCCGGTGGCGATGCGGCGCAGCGGGCGGATGCGGAGGCGGCGTGAACTGCCCTGTCCAGGTGGTGTGTTGGCGTGGGCTCTATGCGGGCGCATGCGGATGTCTGACTCCGTGTACGGGAACGGAAGGGACGAGCGGGGGGGGGCGACGACCTGCCGGACGCGGATGGCCGGTGGTCAGCCGTCGAGCCCGAAGAAGTCGGTGATCCAGTGGCTGGAGCAGATCGAGCCGATGAAGTGGGCGGTCCCGGTGGCGCCGCATTGCTGGGCAGCGGTGCCGGGTTCCACGGGTGTGCCATGGCCGATGTTCGGCACCCGGTCGACCTCGACCGCGACACTGCCGTCGGCGGCCAGATACTGCTCCCGTCGCGTGCCGTTCGGCCCGATGGTGGACGTACGGTCCGGGCTCTGCCCCAGGCCGTGCACGGCCGTCCACTGATCGCGCAGGGCGTCCGCATTCTTGGGTACGACGGTGGCGTCCCGGTCGCCGTGCCAGATGGCCACCCTCGGCCAGGGGCCGGTGTGGCCGGGGGCGGCGTCCGTCACGTTCTTCGCCCAGGCCGCGGGGGTCCGGTTCACTCCGGGGTTCATACAGGTGTACGCGGAGACGACGTCGGTGGCGCAACGGTAGGGCACGCCCGCGACCACCGCCCCGGCCTGGAAGACGTCCGGGTAGGTGGCGAGCATGGCCGCGGTCATCGCACCGCCCGCCGAGAGGCCCGTCACGTACGTCCGGGCGGGATCGCCGCCGTAGGCGGATCCGGCCTTGGCGACCATCTGCCGGATCGACGCGGCCTCGCCCTGACCGCGCTGTGTGTCCCCGGCCTGGAACCAGTTGAAGCACTTGTTGATGTTGTTCGACGAGGTCGTCTCGGCGAAGACCAACAGGAATCCGTACTGATCGGCGAACTTCGTCAGCCCCGAGTTGTCGGCATAGATCTGGGCGCTCTGCGTGCAGCCGTGCAGGGCCACCACGACCGCCGGATGGGCGGGCAGCGACTGCGGCCGGTACACGTACATGTTCAGGGCGCCCGGGTTGGCCCCGAAGTCGGTAACCCGCTCCAGGGCGACCGCCGCGCGGGCCTGGGGCGCCGGGGCGAACAGGGAGACCCCGGCGGCGAGGGCGAGCGCGGCGGCGGGCAGGCCGATCCTGCGCAGCCGGCGTCTTAGCGGTGCCGCGCGACGGGCCAACAGGGCTGTCGGGGTGGGGGGTTGGGCGGTTCCGTCCGGCATGGAAGCCTCCTAAGGGCAGCCGAGGTGCCGGTCACCCTAGGAGGCGGCCCGGTCGCCGCGACATGGCTACGGACGCCACAACCACCGTGTGCGGAAGGGGCGTTCGCCCTGTTGTGCAATCACAAGCGGCAGGCCGGGTGAAGTCGTGAGCGTCTTCCTTGACTACTGTGCGAGCGTGCTGACACTGAAGACAGAATCCGATGCCGAACTGGCGGTGGAGGCGGCCCAAGCCGGAGCCGCTGTCGTGCGCACCATGTACGGGGATTCACTGCCCCGGTTCGAGAAGACGGCCGGCGACTTCGCGACGGCCGCGGACCTCGCGGCGGAGAAGGCCATCTGCGACGTCCTGCGTACGGCCAGGCCCGATGATGCCGTCACCGGCGAGGAGGGCGGTCAGCAGGGCGCGGGCGACGCTGCGCGCCGATGGCTGGTCGATCCCCTGTGCGGCACGCTCAACTACGCCGCGCACACCATGCTGGTCGCGGTGAACGTCGCCCTGCGCGTCCGAACGGACATCACGGCCGCCGCGTCAGCCGATCCGTTCACCGAAGAGGTGTTCTGGACCGACGGGGAACGCGCCTGCCTGCGCCGAGGTGGCGTGGACGAGGAACTGGCGCCCTCCCCCGATTCCCGCCTTGTGGACGTCAACCTGGACCCGCCGTTCCCGAACGCCCCTTCCTTCCGGGCGGTTCGGCTGCTCGCCGACCCGGACTTCGTCCAGGAGTTCCGGCCCCGCGTCGTCTCCACCACTCTGGCGGTGGCCTGGGTCGCGGCCGGCCGCCGGGCCGCCTACATCACCGACGGAGATCTCCGCGACAGCGTGCACTTCTCCGCCGGCATCGCCCTGTGCCGAGCCGCCGGCTGCACGGTGACCGGCATCGACGGCCGGCCGCTGCACACGGGCGCGGGCGCGGGCGGCCTGATCGTGGCAGCCGATCGGCAGACCCATGCCGCGCTACTGGACATGATCGGCCGCCAGGAGCCGTCGGATCGCTAGCTCGGCGGCAGTCGCCCGTTGCCCGTTGCCCGTGCTCAGTCGAGGGACAGCACGGCCACGTCGTACCGCTCCCGCACAGGAACCGGTCGGGTCGTCGGCTCGTTCTCGGCGTCGGCCCGCAGCCGCCCAAGCCCCTCCTCGAACTCCGCGGCGGTGAGCTGGGCGAACTTCGACTGGGGCCGCGAGGCCATGCGGGCGTGGTAGTCGCGGAGGCTGGTGGTGACCGGGCGGGCGAAGGAGATGACGGTCCGGACCGTGAACCCGGCCAGGGCGAAGTCCTCGAGCACATCGGACCTGGAGGGAAAGCGCTGCTCGTCCAACTCGCGGAGGTCGGGCCAGTAGTCGTAGACCAGGGCGTCGAGCCGCTCGCGAAATGTCGTGCGGATGACGGTCGTTCCGCCGGGCCGGAGGATACGGGCCAGCTCGTGGGCGACCCGCACGCGGTCCGGCAGATGGTGGATCACGCGCGACAGCAGGGCCAGGTCGAACAGGTCGGAGCGGGTGGGCACGGCTTCGGCAGTGCCGGCCAAGTACTGGACCGCGGCATGGGAGTTGTGCCGCTGAGCTTCAGCGAGCATGGGCACGGAGGCGTCGACCCCGACCACGCGCGAGGGGTCGAGCCGCCGCGCCATCGAAGCGCAGAACATACCTGTGCCCGCCCCGATTTCCACCACCGCAGGCGAAGGCCGGCCCACGAAGGAACCGATCAAGTGTGTCCAGTCGTGGAGAGACGCATCGGGCATCTCGTTGCCGCCCTGATATACGCCCGCCAGCCGCTCATCGTCATAGACCCTGCCCATGCCGATCATGCTTACGGCTCTGACATTGCAGGGCAAGACCGCCCGCGCGTTCAAGTACGCGCGGCCTTACGCCTCAGCCTTACACCTCAGCCCTGCGCGTCAGCCTTACGCATCAGCAGATGACCCCGGCGGAACCGCTCCCCCTCGCCCGGCTCACGCAACATCCGGCCGACCTCTACGAATCCGGCCGCATCTGCCAGCCCCGCGAGCTCATCGATCGGCCACCGGTAGGCAGTCGCCACCTTGTGGTCGAACGGCGCGACCGGCTCCCCCTCCGACTCGAAGAAGCCGAGCAGGAGGTGTCCTCCGGGTGCGAGTACGCGCTGGAACTCGGCGAAGTACGGGGGCAGTTCCTGCGGTGGGGTGTGAATGACCGAGTACCAGGACACGATGCCGCCAAGACCACCGTCGGCGAGGTCCAAGGCGTCCATGGAACCGACCTCGAAGCGCAGGTCCTGGTAGGCCGCGCGGGCGAGATCGATCATCACCGGCGAGAGGTCGACGCCGAAGACGTCGAGCCCCAAGTCCCGCAGATACGCGGTCGTCTGTCCCGGACCGCAGCCCAGCTCGGCGACGAGCCCCGCATCGGAGCTCCGCACAAGGTCGGCGAACGCGGTCAGCACCGCGCGATCCAGCGGAAGCGCGTCCAGCGAGTTGCGGGCGAACTCCGCGTAGATCAAGGCCATGGCGTCGTAGGCGTCCGCTGTTGCACTGAGGTAGGAGGAAGGTTGAGTCACAAGCGCGGATCCTAGGGGGCCTGCCCGATCGGTCCGGTGGCCGCCCCTCCTGTGCCGGCTTCGCCCGAGTCAGGTATCGCAGCCGCATCCGGCACGGCACCCGCAGGCGCCGGTCTCGCCATCGGCGGACGGGAGCACCGCGGCCGTCGGGGCGACGCAGCAGCCTCTGCCCAGCCATGCTTCGCGGCCCTCCTTGAGAGCCATGGCGGCGATGACCAGACCGGCGATCGGGTCGGCCCAGCGCCAGCCCAGGGTGGCGTTGAGGACCAGGCCGAGCAGGAGCACCGCGGACAAGTACGTACACAGCAGCGTCTGTTTGGAGTCGGCCACCGCGCTCGCGGAACCGAGCTCACGCCCGGCCTTGCGCTGCGCGGCGGACAGGAACGGCATGACCGCGAGCGACAGTGCGGCGATCACGATGCCCGGGACGGAACGCTCGGCCTCGCCCGTGCCGGTCAGCGCACGGATGGCATCGACGCCGACATAGGCCGCGAGCGCGAAGAAGGAGAGGGCGATGATGCGCAAGGTGGTCTTCTCACGGGCCTCGCGTACGGAGTGCTCGCGAGCGGAGAACTGCCAGGCGACCGCGGCGGCGGATGAGACCTCGATGACCGAGTCCAGACCGAAGCCGATCAGGGCCGTGGAGGAGGCGATCGAGCCTGCCGTGATGGCGACGATCGCCTCGATGACGTTGTACGTGATGGTCGCGCCGACCAGCAGGCGTATCCGCCGAGTCAGCGCCTGGCGACGGACCGGGGATGGGCCGAGGGATGTCGCGGCCATCAGCAGCAGCCCTTCTCGTCGGCATCGGGGCACGTTCGGTCACTCTCGACGGCGACCACGGCGGTGCGCAGCGCGTCCAGGGCATGACCGAGGCGCGCGTCGGCGAGCTCGTATCGGGTCCGGCGGCCGTGCGGAACGGTGACGACAAGGCCGCAGTCGCGCAGGCATGCCAGATGGTTGGAGAGCCGGGTGCGCGAGACACCCAGAGCATCGGCGAGGTCGGCGGGGTAGGCGGGCGCTTCACGCAGGGCGAGCAGGATGCGGCAGCGGATCGGATCGGCGAGCGCGCGGCCGAACCTGGCAAGGACCTCGATGTCGGAGGCAACAGTCAGCACACCCTCGACAGTACACAGTTTGCTGAATTCAGCCAATCGTGTACTCACATCGGCCCACCCAGCCGCAGCTCCCTCCCGGCCGGCGCCACCCCGGCGCCCTGACCACGGAACCCGAGGCACTCACCGTACGGAAGGACATGTTCCAGCCACGTCGGGTGTCTCGATCCATTCGTCCTCGCCACCTTCGCGTTGACAACTGCGGAGAGTGGTCGGAACAGCACCGCAGAGTATGCAACGGCGCGTAGCGTGGGAACTCCCAGTCAGGCGCACGGCGGGCGAAAGCGGGCACACACAATGCGGTGGGGACATGTCACAGAGCATGTCGTGGGGCTGCCCCTCGAAGTCACGGGCTTCATCGGACGCGAGCGAGAGCTGCGCGAGGTCGGCGCGCTGGTGGACAAGGCCCGCCTGGTGTCGCTCATCGGGCCCGGCGGGGTGGGAAAGACACGGCTCGCGCTGCGCACCACCCGCACCGCGCTGCCGCGCTTCGCCGACGGTGCCTGTTTCGTCGAGCTGTCGTCCCTGCACGACCCGGTGCTGCTGCCGCACACGGTGGCAGCGGCGCTCGGACTCTCCGAGCAGGGGGACCGTGACCCGGTGGATCTCGTGGTCGCGTATCTCGTCGGCAAGCGGCTGCTGCTCGTCCTGGACACCTGTGAACACCTGGTGGACGCCTGCGCGATGCTCGCCGACCTGATCCTGCGCATGGCACCCGAGGTCACGGTCCTGACCACCAGCCGGCAACCGCTCGATGTGCCGGGCGAGTTCGCCTACCCGATCACGCCGCTGCCCTGTGACCGCGAGGCGGTGCAGTTGTTCGGGGAGCGGGCCGCCGCCGTCGTGCCCGGGTTCGCCGTCACCGAGGCCAATCGCGCCGCCGTGACCTCCGTCTGCCGCAGGCTCGACGGGATTCCGCTGGCCATCGAACTGGCCGTGGTCCGGCTGCGGGTGCTTCCGCTGGGCGATCTTGCCGCCCGGCTCGAGCACCGGTTCCAGGCGCTGACCGGCGGCCGCCGGGGCGTGGTGCACCGGCACCGGACGCTGCGGGACACCATCGACTGGAGCCACGACCTGTGCACCCCGCAGGAAAGGACGCTGTGGCGCAGACTGTCGGTGTTCGCCGGGGATTTCGACGCCGAGGCCGCAGAGGCCGTGTGCGGGGGCGGCGAACTGCCCGCAGAGGCCGTGCTCGAGCAACTCATCGGTCTGGTCGACAAGTCGGTGGTGCTGCGCGTCGAATCGGACGAGGCGCGCTACCGACTGCTTGACACCCTGCGCGAGTACGGCGCCGAGCAGCTCGCGGAGGGCGGCGAGCAAGAGGCCTACTGCCGGGCACACTTGGAGTACTTCGCCGCGTTCGCGGAGCGCGCCGACCGCCCTTTCCACAGCGACCGGCAGCCGGAGCAGCTGACGGCCATCGCCCGCTGCCTGCAGAACTTCCGGGTCGCCCTGGAGTACGGGACCGGCCACGACGACCCCGAACTCGCGCGGCGCGGCCTCGGCCTGGCCACCCGGCTGTGGACCCACTGGATCATGACGGGGCGGCTGCGCGAGGGATCCCGCTGGATCAAGTCCGGCCTGGCCTCGGTGGAGTCCGACTGCCCCGAGCGGGTCGAGGGCCTGCACCGCCTCGCCTGGATCCTGATGGTCCTGGGCTGGCACGACGAGTCCGAGCCGTACGTCCTGGAGTCACTGGCCATGGCCGAGCGGATGGGCGACGCGCGCGGTGCGGCGTACGCCGTCGAGTTCCGCGGCTGCCTGGCCCAGTTCCGCGGACGTCTGGACGAGGCGCATCGTGACTTCGACGCGGCTCGCCACGCCTTCCGGAAGCTGGGCGACAGCGACGGTCTCGCCATCACCTGCTTCATCCAGACGTTCGGCGCGGCCCTCGTCGGCGATGTCGGGCATGCCTGGGAGGTGTCCGGCGAGGGACTGCGGGCGCTGGAGGCGGCCCCCGGCGAGTGCTGGACCCGCAGCTACTGCCTGCTCTACCGGCAGTTGGCACTGTGGCTCTCGCAGGACGACGCCCGGGCCGAGGAACGGGACAGACTCGGCCGCGAGGCACTGGCCCTGAAGCAGACCGTGGACGACCGGCTCGGCGCGGCCATCGCGCTGGAACTGCTCGCCTGGTCCGCGGCGCGCGCGGGACGCGACGAGCGTGCCGCGTGGCTCCTTGGGAGTGCCGAGGCGATCTGGGTCAGGATCGGCGGCGTGCGGCTGTTCAACGTGGCCATCTTGCACGTTGAACACGACACGGCCGTCGCCAAGGCGCGGGCGACGCTGGGAGATTCGGCGTACGCGGCCCAGCACGAGCGAGGTGCCGGGCTGAGCCTCGCGGAGTCGGTGACGCATGTGGCCGAGGACACGGACGTGCTCCCCGAGCCCACGCCGCGCGCCGAGGCCGAGCCGCCTGCGCGTCGGAGCTCGGCGCCGGTGCCACGGGCACGGGACCGCGCCACGGCACAGCCGGGCAGCCTCACGGCCCGGGAGCGGGAGGTGGCGGCGCTGGTCGCGCAGGGACTGACGAACCGGCAGATCGCCGAACGGCTCGTCATCTCCAAGCGGACCGCGGACGCCCACGTGGAGCACATCCTCAGCAAGCTGGGGCTCACATCGCGGACGCAGATCACGGGCCTGGAGGCCTGATCACGGGCATGGAGGCGTGATCACGGGCCTGGAGGCCTGACGCTGCGGAACGAGCGCCGGTAGATCTGGGGCGGGACCCCGACGACCCTTTTGAACTGGCGCCGCAGGGTCGTGGCGGTGCCCATGCCGGTGGCCAGCGCGATCGCCTCGATGCTGTCGTCGGTGGCTTCCAACAACTCCTGGGCGCGGCGCACGCGTTGGGCCAGGAGCCACTGGAGCGGCGTCTGCCCGATCACCGACCGGAACTGCCGCCCGAGATGGCGCGGGCTCGTGTTGGCCTTCCGCGCCATGTCGGTCACGGTCAGCGGTTTGTCGAGGCGCTGCTGCACCCAGGCGAGCAGGTGGGACAGCGTGTGGTCGCCCGTGGTCTGTACGGGCGTGGACACGAACTGGGCCTGGCCGCCGGGCCGATGGGGCGGCACGACGAGGCGGCGGGCGACGGCGTTGGCGACGGCGGCGCCGTGGTCGATGTGGACCAGATGAAGGCAGAGATCGACGGCGGCGGCCTTGCCCGCGGCCGTGAGGACGCTGCCGTTGTCCGTGTACAGCACGTCCGGATCGACCAGGGCACGCGGATGGCGTGCGCTCAGCTCCGCGGCATGAGCCCAGTGGGTGGTGGCCCGCCGGCCGTCCAGCAGGCCCGCGGCGCCGAGCACGAACGCCCCGGTGCACAGGGAGGCGACCCGGGCACCCGCCTCGTGCGCCGCCCGCACGGCGTCGACGAGCTCCGCCGGGAGCGGATCGTCGATGTCGGCGCAGGCGGGCACGATCACGGTGTCGGCATCCGACAGCCGCTCGAGACCGTGGTCGGGATCGACCGTGAACGGGCCGACCCGCACCGGTCCCGGCCCGCAGAGCAGTACGTCGTACCAGCCCCGGGTGGCCTCGCGCGGCGGATTGCCGAAGATCTCGTACGCCACCGCCAGTTCGAAGTGCAGCAGGTGACCGGCGGCCGGCAGCGCGACAGTGGGCATGTCCGAAAGTGTACGGGTGTTGTCGTTCCGGACCATCACGGTCGGGCCGCATCGGCGGCAACACTGGACCCATCAGCACATCGAGAGCGGGGGAACCATGGGTACAGCAGGAGCAGTTGTGGTCTACGGCGCGACCGGGCACACCGGTCGCTTCATCGTCGCCGAACTGCGCAGACGCGGCTTCGGCACGATCGTCTCCGGCCGCAACGCAGACCAACTGACCGTGCTGGCCGCCGAGTTCGGGGATGTTGAGGTGCGGCCGGCCACCGTGGACGACGCGGCCTCGCTGGACCGGGCCCTCGCCGGAGCGGCGGCGGTCATCAACTGCGCGGGGCCGTTCGCGGTGACGGGAGGCCCGGTCGTCGAGGCGGCGCTGCGCGCGGGGATCCCGTACGTCGATGTCGCGGCGGAGATCGAGGCGAACGTCGCGATGTTCGCGGATCACGCGGAAGCGGCCCGGAAGGCCGACGTGCCCGTGGTGCCCGCGATGGCCTTCTTCGGCGGTCTCGGCGATCTGCTGGTGACCGCGGCGATGGGCGAGTGGACCGCCGCCGACGAGGCGCATGTCGCCTACGGGCTGACCAGTTGGCATCCCACGGCGGGCACCCGAGCCGCGGGCGAGGTGTCCCATGACCGGCGCGGGGGCCGTCGACTGCGGTTCGCGGGCGGGGAGCTGCAGTTCCACGACGACAAGCTGCCGGAGCAGGACTGGGACTTCCCCGAGCCGCTCGGCCGGCGGGCGGTGCTCGCGGAGTTCACCATGGCCGATGTCGTCACCGTCCCCAGCCACGTGGCCGTACCCGAAGTCCGCACGTATATGGCCGCCGACGCCGCGCGCGACCTGGCCGACGAGGACACACCGGCGCCGGAGCCGGTCGACGACCTGGGCCGTTCGGACCAGACGTTCGTCGTCGACGTCATCGTCCGCGCCGATGGCGTCGAGCGGCGCGCCACGGCCCATGGCCAGGACATCTACGCCGTCACCGCCCCCCTGGCGGTGGAGGCCGTGCGGCGCATCCTGGCCGGGCAGACCCGCACCACGGGAGTTGCGTCGGCCGGCGCGATGTTCGACGCGGCGGACTTCCTGCGGGCGCTGCACCCGTACCTGTCGGTCGAGCTTCCGCACTGACCGGCAGGACCGGCCGCCGCGGCATCTTGCCTGGTCAGCACCTAGACTGCTGCCGTGAGCGAGAACCTTCCCCCCTGCCCCGAGTGCGCCGGCGCCTACACGTACGAGATGGGCGCACTGCTGGTCTGCCCGGAATGCGGGCACGAGTGGTCCCCGGCATCCGCCGAGACCCCCGACTCCGGCGGTGCGCCCGCCGTCATCAAGGACTCGGTCGGCAATGTGCTCGCCGACGGCGACACGGTGACCGTGGTCAAGACCCTGAAGGTCAAGGGCAGCCCGGCCGGGATCAAGGCGGGCACCAAGGTCCGCAACATCCGCCTCGTGGCGGACGGCGTGGACGGCCACGACATCGATTGCAAGATCGATGGATTCGGCCCGATGCAGCTCAAGTCCAGCGTGGTCAAGAAGGCGTAGGGGCCGCTTCATTGCCTCAGCGCACGGTTCGTACCTTCGCCTCCGCGTCGCGCAGCACGCCAGGTACCAGTCGGCGGTGGACGGCGGACAGCGGGGGCCACAGCAGTCGGCCCAACCACCGGTCGTAACGCAGGAACGTGCCCAGGGACACCCGCCCGTCGGCCGCCCGCACGACAAGATTGCCGGTCAGAAACCAGGAGGCGGCCTCGAGCCGCACCCAGTCCTCGCCGCGTCCGGCGATCCGCCAGCCGGCCACGGTCTGCGGCGATCGCCCCCGGCTGAGCCGGATCCCGAGCAGACCGCGCCAGATGAACCGCGCGGCGGGGCTGGGGACGTCGCCGAACATGGCCCGGGCCCACCGCTCCGGCGAGGCGACGACATCCGTGGCGATGGCGAAGCGGTCGACGTAATCGATGACGGACAGCGAGCTCAGCGCGCGGAAGGACTCGGGGAGACGGTGCACTCCCACAGCACCATCGACCTTGCGTTCGCGTTCGTCGAAGGCGGGTGTCATCTCGCTGTCTCCGTTCACTTATACGGATGCGTATATGGCGACGATAGCCCGTTTGTACGGTGGCGTATACGCGGCGGGAAGTGAGGTGGGGCACAGAGGATGATCCGTGGTGACAGGATGCTCCGATGGCCCCACACACCGCACCCTCGCCCTCGTCCTCCGACGACGAGTCGGCCGCCGCTCCTCGTGACGCCTTCCACCCCGACCTCCCCGGCCATGAGGCCGGGGCACCACCGCTCAACTCCCGCGTGCATCACATCCGCGCCGATGCCCTGGACGGGGAGACCGCGCAGTCCGGCGGCATGCGGCGGTTCGCCGCGATCAGCGGGCGGAGCGTCGGTTCGGAGCACATCTGGATGGGCCAGACGCACGTCGCCCCGAACACCGCCTCCTCCAACCACCATCACGGCGCGTCCGAGACCGCCATCCATGTCATCAAGGGCCACCCGGAGTTCGTCTTCCTCGACGACTCCGGCGGGACCCCGCAGGAGATCCGGATCCGCACGGCACCGGGCGACTACGTCTTCGTCCCTCCGTACGTACCGCACCGCGAGGAGAACCCCAGCCCCGGCGAGGAGGCGGTCGTGGTCATCGCCCGCAGCACACAGGAGGCCGTCGTGGTCAACCTGCCGGAGCTGTACGTGCTGGGCGGCGAGCCCGGTGCCGCCGACGTCAACCGCCCGTACTCTCCCTGACCATGAGCCGGTGCCCGACCAGGTGATCCCGGGGCGGACCGCCGTCGGCCCCCTCGACGCGTTCCAGCAGGAGCGAGACGGCGACGCGGGCGATCTCCCGCTTGTCGGGGGCGACCGTCGTCAGGCTGGGCACGCTGAAACGGGAGGTCTCGATGTCGTCGAAACCCACCACGTCCAGGTCGCCCGGCACGGCACTGCCCCGTTCGTACAGGGCCCGCAGCGCACCTAGAGCCAGGTGGTCGTTGAGGCACAGCAGCACGTCCGGGCGGGGCCGACGGTCCATCAGCGCGGCCGCGGCACGGGCTCCGTCGCGCCAGTGGTAGGCGTGCGCAGCCGGTCCGTGCCCTGGCGGCCGCGCACCTTCCTTTCGGTACGCGACACGGGCAACGGCATCGCGGCCATCAGCGTCGACGGGAGCCCGAGCAACGCGTCGACTTCCACGGCGCGATCCGCACCGGCGAGACCCTGCAGTACCGCAGCCCACGCCTCGACAACGGCCGGCACGCGCTGCGGATCCGGGTGACCGGCGAGCACAACGGACAGTCCCAGGGGTCGTTCGTGAGCGTGGACCGGGCCGAGGTCCATAAGGACTGACAGATCAGCGGAAGGCGCCCTCGCCGGTCAGGGCCTTGCCGATCACCAAGGTGTGGACCTCGCTGGTGCCCTCGTAGGTGAGGACCGACTCGAGGTTGTTGGCGTGGCGGATCACCGGGTACTCGAGGGTGATGCCGTTGGCCCCGAGCAGGGTGCGGCACTCACGGGCGATCGCGATGGCTTCGCGTACGTTGTTGAGCTTGCCGAGGCTGATCTGCTCGGGCGTCAGCCGCCCCTCGTCCTTGAGGCGGCCGAGTTGCAGCGCGAGCAGCATGCCCTTGCCCAGTTCGAGCGTCATGTCGGCGAGCTTCTGCTGGGTGAGCTGGTAGGAGGCGAGGGCGCGGCCGAAGACGGTGCGGTCGCCGACGTAGGAGATCGCCGTCTCCAGGCAGTCCCGGGCGGCGCCGAGGGCACCGAAGACGATGCCGAAGCGGGCTTCGTTCAGGCAGCCGAGCGGTCCGGAGAGCCCGCGCGCGGACGGCAGCATGGCCTCGGCGGGCAGGCGGACGTCTTCGAGCACGAGCTCGCTGGTGACGCTCGCGCGCAGCGACAGCTTCCGCTTGATCTCGGGGGCGGAGAAGCCGGAGGTGTCGGTGGGGACGACGAAGCCGCGTACGCCCTCGTCGGTGCGGGCCCAGACGACGGCGACGTCGGCCACCGAGCCGTTGGTGATCCACATCTTGGTGCCGTTGAGGATCCAGTCGGAGCCGTCGCGCCGGGCCGCCGTGCGCATGGAGCCGGGGTCCGAGCCGGCGTCGGGCTCGGTCAGGCCGAAGCAGCCGATCCTCTCGCCCGCGGCCATCCCGGGCAGCCACTCCTGCTTGTGCTCCTCGGAGCCGTACTTCCAGATCGCGTACATCGCGAGGGAGCCCTGGACGGACACCAGGCTGCGCAGTCCGGAGTCGACGGCCTCCAGTTCGAGGCAGGCGAGGCCGTAGGACAGCGCGCTGGTGCCGGCGCAGCCGTAGCCCTCCAGGTGCATGCCGAGGACCCCCAACTTGCCCAGTTCGCGGGCGAGTTCACGCGCGGGTATGGCGCCGTCCTCGAACCACTGCGCGACCTGCGGGCGCAGCTCGCGCTCACCCATGGTGCGGACGGTGCGCTGGATCTCGCGCTCCTCCTCGGCGAGCAGGCCGTCGATGGCGAAGAGGTCGAAGGGGTGGGTGCGCATGGGGCGGCCTCCGGATCGGGGGGTGCGGGTCGTGGTGTGCAGGTCGTGGTGTGCGGGGTCGGTCGGGCATAGGCTAGCCCTAGATCGGATTTTGGATCCAGTATTGATTATCCGCTCCCCCGTACGTAGGTTTTCGGGCCAGAGGAAGGGAGCCGCCATGCCGGGCCAGTTCAGCCCCGCCCCCCAGGGGGCCCTGTCAGGGATCGTCGTCGCCGACTTCGGGCGGGTGCTCGCGGCGCCGTACATGACCATGCTCCTTGCCGATCTCGGCGCCGAGGTGATCAAGATCGAGCGGCCGGGCACGGGGGACGACACCCGGGCCTGGGGCCCGCCCTTCGCCGACGGGGAGGCCACGTACTTCCTCGGCGTCAACCGCAACAAGCGCTCGGTCACCCTCGACCTCGGCCAGCAGCCGGGGCAGGAGGCGGCCCGCGCGATCGTGGCCCGCGCGGACGTCGTCGTGGAGAACTTCCGGCCCGGCACCATGGACCGTCTCGGCCTCGGATACGAGGAGATGCGGGCCCTCAACCCCGGCCTGGTGTACTGCTCGGTGACCGGGTTCGGCACCGACGCCGGCGCCCGGCTGCCCGGCTACGACCTCCTCGTACAGGCCATGGGCGGCCTGATGAGCGTCACCGGGGAGCCAGGCGGGCAGGGCACGAAGGCGGGCGTGGCCCTGGTGGACGTGATCACCGGCCTGCACGCCGGAATGGGCGTCCTCGCCGCGCTGCGGCACCGCGAGCGCACCGGCGCCGGCCAGAAGGTGGAGGTGTCCCTGCTGTCGTCACTCCTGTCGGCGCTGACCAACCAGTCGTCGGCGTACGTCGGTGCGGGGGTGGTGCCGCAGGCCATGGGCAATCGGCACCCGAGCATCGTCCCGTACGAAGTGATCGCGGCGAAGGACCGGCCGCTGGTCCTCGCGGTCGGCAACGACCGGCAGTTCGGCACCCTGTGCACGAGCATCGGCCGGGCGGACCTCGCGGACGACGAGCGGTTCGCGACGAACAGCGCGCGGGTCGCCCACCGGGAGGAACTCCTGCCCGAGCTCGCCGCGGCCCTGTCCGCGCGGACCGCGGACGAGTGGTTCGAGGACCTGACCGCAGCGGGGGTTCCCTGCGGCCCGATCAACGACATGGCCGCGGCCTTCGACCTGGCCGAGCGCCTGGGGCTCGACCCGCGGACGGCGATCGACGACCCGCGCCGGGAGACACCCGCCGCCCAGGTGGCCAACCCCATCCGGCTCGGCGCCACGCCCGCCGCCTACCGCACCGCGCCGCCACGCCTCGGGGAGGACACCGCGGCGCTCCTCGCCGAGCTCGGCCTTGAGCAGGCCGGGGCCGCGGACGCACCGGATGCGGCCGGGTAGGAAGATGGACGCGGCGTGACCGAGTACCGGGCGCCGGAAACGAAGAGGTGACGGGTGATGAGCAGCACGGCACAGCGGCGGCGGCCACCGACCGCCCAGCAGTTCGTCCTGGACGAACTGCGGCGCGCCATCACCAGCGGCGAGCTGAAACCGGGCACCGCGATCCGGCAGGACGCGCTCGCCGAGCGGCTTGAGGTGAGCCGGGTGCCGCTGCGGGAGGCGCTGAAGATCCTCGAGGGCGAAGGCATGGTCGTCCACCGGGTGCACCGCGGTTATTTCGTCACGGAGCTGTCCCTCGACGACCTGCGCGAGGTGTACCGCATCCGCGAACTCCTCGAGGCCGAGGCCGTCCGCGAGGCCTGTACCCGGCTCTCCCCCGCGCTCCTCGACACGCTCGACGAGGCCGAGCGCGCCGTGGAGGAGGCGAGCGAGGCCGGCGACGTCAGCGCGATGGCCGCCGCCAACCGGCGCTTCCACTTCGCCCTCATCGAGGCGTCCGGCATGCCCCGGCTGATCCGGCTGATCTCCACGCTGTGGGACGCGACGGACGCCTACCGCTCCCTGTACTACGTGGCATCGCCCAACCGTGAGCGCGTCGTCCACGAGCACCGCGCGATCGTCGAGGCGCTGCGGGCCGGTGACGTCGAGACCGCCGTCCGGCACCTCGACGAGCACCGCGCGCACGCCGTCGACACCCTGCGCGAGATCCTCGCGGCGCAGTGACACCGGCCCCGGGTCCCGGCCGGCGGGCCGTCCTGGGCGCCACCGCGGCCGCCCTCCCCTTGCTCGCCGCCGCATCCGGATGCCTGCCGGGCGGATCCGAAGGACCGACGGCACGTCTCACCCTGGCGACAGGTGCGCGGGGCGGCCCCTTCGCCCGGTTCGGGGAGCGTCTCGCCCGCGAGCTCGGCGCCCGGGAGCCGGGGCTGAGGGCCCATGTCCTGCACACCTCGGCCAGCGTGGCGAACCTGCGTCTCCTCGCGACGGGCGACGCCGATCTCGCCCTGTCCCTCGGGGACACCGCCGCGGACGCGCGGGCCGGCGCGGGCGGCTTCCGGACCCCCGTCCCCGTACGGGCACTGGCCCGGATCTACCTCAACTACCTCCACCTCGCCGTCCCCGCCGACTCCCCTCTGCGGAGCCTGACGGACCTGGCCGGTCGCCGGGTCGCCGTGGGCGCGGCGGGCTCGGGCACCGCCGTGGTGGCCGAACGGGTGCTCGCCGCCGCCCGTCTGTCCCGCCCGGTGCGGGAGGTGCGGCTCGATCTCGACGCGTCCACGCGGGCGCTGGAGCGCGGCGACATCGCGGCCCTTTTCTGGTGCGGCACCATCCCCACGGCGGCAATCACCCGCCTCGCGGCCGGGACGCCGGTGCGTCTGCTGCCGCTCGACGGCCAGGCGTCGGCCCTGCGCGAACGCCACGGTGCGCCCTACGTCCCGGTGGAGGTGCCGGCCGGCACCTACGGGGTGCCGCACGCGGTGCCCACGGTGGGCGTCCCCAGCTATCTGGTGGCCCGCCGTGACCTCTCCGCGCAGGTGGCGGAGGCGGTGACCCGGGTGATGTTCGAAGCCAGGGAACAGCTGCCGGGCCCCGAGGTGCCGGGCGGCTATCTCGACGAGCGGTACGCGATCGGCACCGGCAGCGTGCCGCTGCACCCGGGGGCTGTCGCCTATTACCGGGGGGCTTACGGCTGAGGGGGGGGGGAGGCGCAGCCGCTGCTGGCGTGCCGCTTACGGCTGAAGGGTCAGCCGCGGCCGCTACTACCGCGCCGCCGACGGCTGACGCGGCAGGAGCATCCACAGCTACCGCGCCGCTCACGATTGAAGCGGGAGGCGCAACCGCAACAGGCACACCACCAACGGCCGAAGCTGCGGGCGGCGCCGCCACTACCGCACCCCCCACGGCTGAAACTGCAGCCGCAACCACTACTACCGCGCCGCCTACCGCTAAAGCAGGAGGCGCAACCGCTACAGACACACCACCAACGGCTGACGCGACAGGTACACCGCCACTACCGCACCCCCCCCCACGGCTGAAACTGCAGCCGCAACCACCACTGCCGCGCCGCCTACCGCCAGAGCAGGAGGCGCAACCGCTACAGACGCACCGCCGACGGCTGACGCGACAGGTACACCGCCACTACCGCACCGCTCACAGCTGAAAGCGGCAGGCGTACCGCTACCGCCGCTCCCCCGACGACTGAATCGGCAGCCGCAACCGCGTCACCAGGCCGTGCGGCTCCCGCGGCAGCAGGTCCAGGCTGCCGCCGCTCGCGCGCGCCAGCTCATCGGCGAGGGCGAGGCCGAGCCCGCTGCCGTCGACGTTGGAGTGCCGGGGCGAGCGCCAGAACCGGTCCCTGGCCACGGCGAGTTCATCGGGCGGCAGCCCCGGTCCGTCGTCGGCGACGCGCAACACCACCTCCCCCGCGGCCTCGGCCAGGCTCACCTCGACCCGCCCGCCCTCCGGGGTGAACTTCAGCGCGTTGTCCACCGCGACGTCCAGGACACGCCCCGCGGTCTGCGGCACACAGCGGGCGGTCAGCTCCCCGGGCAGCCGGACCGCGAAGCCGATCCCGCGCGCCTCGGCCACCTCCGCCCAGGCATCCAGCCTCGGCCGCACCTCGCCCACCACGTCCACGGGTTCCACGGCGGCGGGCGTGCCGCTCTCCACCTGGGCGAGGGCGAGGAGGTCGTCGAGCAGGGCGCTGAGCCGGTCGATCTCGTCGAGGGCGCGCTCGTAGTCCTGCGATCCGGGGTCGGTCAGCTCCGACCGCAGGTTCTCCACCCGCAGCGTCAGCACGGCAAGCGGCGTACGCAGCTCGTGCGAGGCATCCGCGACGAACGCCCGCTGCCGCTCCACCACCGCGGCCACGGTGTCGGCCATCGCGTTGAACCGCTCCTCGAGGCGCCGCAGCTCCGAAGGCCCTGAGCCGCCGACCGGAGCCCGCGCGTGCAACTGCCCCGCGGCGATCGCCTCCGTCGCCGCGTCCAGCTCCGCCACCGGCCGCAGCGTCCATCGCGCGAGGCGTCCCGCCGCCACATAGGCCGCGGCGAACATCGCGATGGCGCCCGCCGCGAGCGCCGCCCACACCAGGGCGACGTCCCGGCGCGCCGCGTCCGCCGGGGCGACCAGCAGGACCGTGCCGACGACCTGGGCGTCCCGTCCCGCGGGTTCGGCCACCGTCACCCGCCGCGGCCCGAACGGCGTCACCAGCGGCAGTCGTTCCGTGGTCCGCCCGGCAAGGGCTCCGTGCCGGGCGTCGCGCGCGCCGTCGCCGACGCCGCCGCCCGCCGCAAGGACCGCTCCGGTGGCGTCCCTGACCTCTGCGCCGGCGTCGTAGAGCCAGGTGTAACGGCGCACCTCCGCCGCCAGGTCCGCTTCGGCCGGGCCGCCCTCCCGTACCGCCTGTTCCGCGAGACCGGCCAGGTGGGTGGCGTCCGCGCGGCGGTCCAGGAGCAGTTGATGCGTGCGCTGCTGTGCGTAGGCAAGGCCCAGCGGCACGGCAAGGGCACCAAGCAGCGCGCCGATCAGGAGGACGTACGTCAGGCGCAGGCGGCGGCGCATCAGTCCTCGGCAAGGCGGTAGCCGGTGCCGCGCAGGGTGCGGATCAGGCCCGGACAGCCGGTCTTGGCGCGGATCCCGGCTATGTGTACGTCGAGCGACCGCGACACCGCCAAGTAGGCGTCGCCCCACACCGCGTCCAGGATCTCCTCGCGCGCCCGCACCACGCCCGGCTCACGGGCGAGCAGCGCCAGGACGTCGAACTCGCGCCGGGTCAGGGCGACGGGCCGCCCGGCCACGGTCACCTCCCGGGCGCGCAGATCGACCGCCACGTCGCCGACCCGGACGGTCTCCGGCGCGGGCGCGGGACCTGAGCCGGTCCGTCCGGTGCGGCGCATCACCGCGTCCATCCGGGCAAGGAGTTCCTCGATGCGGAACGGCTTGACCAGGTAGTCGTCGGCTCCCGAGCGCAGCCCCTGGAGCACGGTGCCCTCGTCCGAGCGCGCGGTGATCACGATGACGGGTACGGCGGACACCTTGCGCAGCCTGCGCAGCAGCTGCAGCCCGTCCAGGTCCGGAAGACCGAGGTCGAGCAGCACGAAGTCCATGCCCTGCTTCAGCCGCAGCGCGTCGTCGGCCCGCCCGGCCCGCACCGTGCGGTGCCCCCGCGCCGCAAGCGCCTGGCCCAGGACCTCGGCAAGACGGTCGTCGTCCTCGACGAGCAGCACCTGCATCCGTCACTCCTCGATTCGGCGTACCCCGCCCCCTTGATCCCGGACAGGGTACGCCGCCCCTGATCAGGCCTTACGGCCCGTGACCCGGCTCATCGCCCGGCCGGCTCGGCCACCGGCTTGGTTTCCCCCGCCGCGGCTTCGCGCTCCGACCGCTTGAGCGCGATGTCCCGCGTCTCGCGCATCGCCAGGTACACCACGAAGGACACCGCGGCGCAGCCCGACACGTACCAGTAGAAGCCCGATTCAACGCCGGCGTTCTTGAACCACAGCGCCACGTACTCGGCGGTGCCGCCGAACAGCGCCTGCGCCAGCGCATAGGGCAGCGCCACGCCGAGGGCCCGGACATGGGTGGGGAACAGCTCCGCCTTCACGGCCGCGTTGATCGACGTATAGCCGGTGACGATCACCAGGGCGATCAGCATCAGACCGAAGGCCTGCCAGAAGCCGTCCACGCCGCCGAGCGCGGAGAGCAGCGGCACGCTCCCGAACATCGATCCGGCCCCGAACGCGATCAGCAGCGGACGCCGCCCGATCCGGTCCGACAGCATGCCGCCCAGCGGCTGCAGACACATGAACACCGTCAGCGCGCAGAAGCTCACCAGCGTGGCGTCCTGCTTGGCGAGGCCCGCGGTGTTCGACAGGTATTTGGTCAGATACGTGGTGTACGTGTAGTACGACACCGAACCGCCCAGCGTCAGGGCGAGGACCAGCACCAACTCCCGCTTGTAGGGCGCAAGTGCGCGCAACGTGCCGCGGCCGGCGCGAGGATCCGTGGCCACGTCCTCCTCTTCCTCGTAGGCCTCGGTCTCCAGGAGATTGCGCCGCAGGTAGAAGACGACCGCGGCGCCGAGTGCGCCGACGAAGAACGGGATCCGCCACCCCCACGAGGTGAGCGTGTCCGGGTCCATGGTCCGCTGCAGCACCATCTGCAGGGCCAGGCCGCACAGTTGGCCCAGCGTCATCGACACGTACTGGAAGCTCGACGCGAAGCCGCGCCGGCCCGGAGCCGACGCTTCCGTCAGATAGGTGGCGCTGGCCGCGTACTCGCCGCCGACCGAGAGTCCCTGCAGCAGCCGGGCGACCAGCAGCACCACGACGCCGAGGTATCCGGCCTGGTCATACGTCGGCGCGATGGCGATCAGGAGTGCGCTCGCCGACATCAGGCTCACGGTCGCGGTCAGCGCCGCCTTGCGCCCCTTGCGGTCGCCGAGCCGGCCGAGCAGCCACCCGCCGACCGGGCGCATCAGGAACCCGACGGCGAAGATGCCCATGGTGTTCAGGAGCTGCGCCGTGGAGTTTCCCTCGGGGAAGAACGACGAGGCGAAGTACACGGCGAAGCTGGAGTAGACGAACCAGTCGTACCACTCGACCAGATTGCCGATCGAGCCGCCGACCAGCGCCTTCCAGGGGCTCCTTGCGGGTGGCGGCGGGCTGTCGACGGCGCCGGGAAGTGACGTTGTCACCGGGCATCTCCTCACACGTTGCGGGCAGGTCGGCCCGCAGGCAGAGCAGCAGGCCCCCGCAGGTTCACCGCGCGAAGGATCATCCGACAACGGTCGGGTCCGAGATCTAACATGCGGCTAACGTTCGCCCCGGCGCTTCACCGGCAACTCACCGGCCGCTCACCGGCCGCAGAGGGACTTCCAGTCGTCCTCGAGAATCGAGTACTGGACGATGTCGTGCCACACGCCGTCCACATGGCCGTAGTGGCGCAGCACTCCCTCCCGGACCATGCCGGCCTTCTCGATGGCCCGCTGCGCGGCGATGTTGGACGGCATGAATCCCGACCAGACGCGGTGCAGTCCGAGCCGGTCGAAGCCCAGAACGCCCAGCAGGAAGCCGATCTCGACGCTGTGGCCGAAGCTCACGCGGTCGGCGCGCAGCGCGAGACCGACCTCTGCGCTGCGGTAGCCGACGCGGACCATGCCGCCCTCGCCCGACTGGTCCTCGACGATCAGCTTCGCCGAGCCGATCAGCTCGCCCGTGGCGATCTCGCTGACGCCAAGCCGGTAGTGCGTGCGAGGAGTCCGCGCGGCGCCCGCCCTGGCCTGCTCGACAAGCGCCGCGGCGTCAGCGCGCTCAAAGGGCGGCATGCCAAACTCGCGGGTGGTGCGCGGGTCGCCGAAAATACCGAGTACGCCTTCGACATCGCCGGGCAGGAACTCTCGCAGCCGCAGCGTGGCGCCCTCGACGAGAACGGCCCTGCTCGGTGCTCGCGGCGCGCAGACTTGCTCGGCTGCCAGGCGATTCGTCATCTGTTGACTCCTTAGTGATGTTCCGTCAGACCGAAAGACACGCGCGTCACCCAGAGCGGCTTTCGCGCGCGGATCGCGGGAAGAAGGCCGGCCAGCGGCAGCAGCCACCCGCAGAGGAAGCCCCGGCCCCGTGGCTCCCGAACCGCTCGTACGGCGGCGATGTTCGGATGCACTGCATGGAGCCCCCGCTGATGCGCCGGTGTCATCCCCCAGAGCATCGGCGGCGGCCGGTATCCGGCGGGGTACTTCCACCGCCCCCGTGCGGTGCGGGCGGCCATCCAGGCGGGCGGGGTGTCGAAGACGAACTCCGCTCCGGGGAAACGTGCGGCGCACGTCTCGATGAGCCGGTGCACCACGTCCAGCGGGAGATACATCAGCATCCCCTGGGCGATGATCAGCACCCCGCGCGAGGCGTCGACCTCGTCCATCCACCGCGCGTCGGTGGCCGAGCAGGGCAGCGTGCGGTGGCGCGGCGCGTCCGGCAGCAACTGCTGCCGCAGCTCCGCGACTTCGGGCAGATCGACCCCGAGCCAGCGCACCCTGCCGTTGTCCACCCGCCAGAACTGCGTCTCCAGACCCTCCCCTAGCGAGACGACCGTGCCGTCCGGGTGGTCCTTCAGGAAGCGGCGCACCTCTCGGTCGTAACAGCGTGCCCGTACCGCCATCCCCTGTGCCAAGCCCCAGTTGCCGGTGCCGAACCGCCGTTCAAAGGGGTAGTCGACGGCGTCGATCACCTCGATCGCCTTCGGGTCCGTCAGGGCCGAGCCGGGGTTTCTCGCGGCCAGAGCGCGGTGGTGCAACGTCCATAGCGTCGTCTCTGCGACACCGTCCAGCTCGGCATTCCGCTTCCGTCCGTCCATCGGGCGATGGTCACAACCCGGTCGGCGCCCCGGCAAGGAGCATCACTCCTCTGCGCAGATAGGTCACTCATCAGTGGGATTTCGCTCCGCGGAGCCGACCCCGCCCCGCTTCCATGATTCCCGCCCTTCATCTAATCTGGGTAGACCTACCTACCTAGTTTGGACTGTGATGAGCGAGACCGATGCGAGGACGCCCACGCCGGAGCGGGGGCGGCGGCGACCGGCCCGCGAGCGGCTGCTCGCAACCGCTGCCCGCCGCTTCTATGCGGACGGTGTGGCGGCGACCGGCATCGACACGATCACGGCCGAGGCCGGCGTGGCGAAGATGAGCCTCTACAACAACTTCTCCTCGAAGGCCGACCTGGTCCGCGCCTACCTGGACGCCCGGCACGAGGAGTGGCTCGGCCTGTACCGGGCACGGCTCGATCAGGCCAAGGGTCCGCGCGAGGGCGTTCTGGCGGTCTTCGACGCCTATGCCGACCACGCGGCCTTCGCCTACGAGCACGGCTTCCGCGGCTGCGGCCTGCTCAACGCCGCCGCCGAACTCCCGGCCGGCGACGACGGCCGGGCCGTGGTGCGCGCCCACAAGGAGGAGGTCGAGCGCCTGATCGCCGACCACCTGGAGGAGCTGCTGCCCGAGCGCCCGGACGATGCGCATGCGATGGCCGAGCACCTCGCCTTCCTGCTGGAGGGCGCGATGGCCCGGGCCGGCCTGGAAGGCGACGGCGGCCGCCTCCAGCACGCCCGCGCCATGGCGGTCACCGTCCTGGACCGGATGTGAAGCGGCCCGACGGGCGAGTCCAGTCCGCGGGGATGGGCGCACTGTGCGTACTTGCTGCCTCGGTTCTCTGGGGCACGACGGGCACGGCCGCGACGTTCGCGCCGGACGTGGGCCCGCTCGCCATCGGCGCCGTCGCCATGGGCCTCGGCGGCCTCCTCCAGGCCCTCGTCGCCGCGCCTCAGATCGCCCGCCACGCGGCCCGCCTTCGCGCCCAGCGCGGCACGGTACTGCTCGGTGCGGTCGCGGTGGCCGTCTACCCACTGGCGTTCTACAGCTCCATGCACCTGGCCGGGGTCGCGGTCGGCACCGTGGTGTCGCTCGGCACCGCTCCCCTCGCCTCGGCCCTGATCGAACGCTTCATGGACCGCCGCCGGCTCACGCGCCGCTGGATGCTGGCGGCGGCCCTCGGTCTGCTCGGCACCGTCCTGCTGTGCGTCGCCGAGGCCGCCGGCGGCGGGGGCCCGTCATCGGTGGCCGACACCCTGCTCGGCGTGAGCCTCGGCCTGGTCGCCGCCGCGACCTACGCCCTCTACTCCTGGGCCGCGCACCGCCTCATCACCCGCGAGATCCCCTCCCGCGCGGCGATGGGCTCCGTCTTCGGCCTCGGCGGTCTGCTCCTCCTGCCCGTCCTGCTTGCCACCGGAGCGCCGCTCATCGACTCCTGGTCCAACGCCGCCGTCGGCACCTACATGGCGCTCGTCCCCATGTTCGCCGGGTACGTCCTGTTCGGCTGGGGCCTCGCACACGTGCCCGCCAGCACGGCGACCACCCTGACCCTGCTGGAACCGGCCGTCGCCGCCGTCCTCGCCGTCCTGGTCGTCGGCGAACGCCTCCCCACCACCGGCTGGACCGGCATCGCCCTGGTCATCGCCTGCCTGGCCGTCCTCACCAGTCCGCCGGGCGCCACCCGACGCCGAGGGCGGGTTCCGGGCCAGGCCGCGGGAGACGATGCGGCGCGAGAGGACCTTGTACGCCCCGGGGCCTGAGGTTCCTCGGGGCGGGGGCGAACCTCTTCATGGACGCCAACGGTCGGGTTGCGTCACGATGACGGGCGTCAGCTGATCAGCGTCCCGCAAGTTTCTGACTGCCCATGCCGTGCCCGTGAACCTCCGCCTCATCAGGCGTAGTTGGACCGGGCGCCGGCCTCTGGAAGGGATCGGTCTCTTGTCCTCATCGCCCGGTACGTCCAGCGCCCCCGTCTTCCGCAGCCTCCCGCCGACCGCCGACGTCGTGATCGTCGGCGGGGGCGTGATGGGTGCCTCCATCGCCTTCCACCTCGCCGAGGCCGGGGTGCGCGACATCGTCGTCCTCGAACGCGGCGAGCTCGCCTGCGGCAGCTCCGGCAAACCGATCGGCGGCGTCCGCGCCCACTTCTCCGACCCCCTCAACATCGAGCTCGGCCGGCGCAGTCTGCGCGCCTTCCAGGACTTTCCACACCGGCCTGGCGCCGACATCCGCCTGGACACCGTGGGCTATCTCTTCCTGCTCACCAGTGAGACGCAGGCCGCGGAGTTTGAGCAAAGCGTCCGCCTCCAGAACGGCATGGGCGTGCCCAGCCGCATGGTCGACGCGGCCGAGGCACGGCGCCTGTGCCCCTACCTGAGCGCCGACGGTCTGGTGGCCGCCGTGCACTCCCCCACCGACGGGCACGCCCGCCCCGCCCTGGTCGTGCGCGGGTACGCCGACGCGGCGGCCCGGGCGGGCGTCCGGTTCGCCACGCACACCCGCGTGACCGGTATGGACACCCCAGGTGGCCGCGTCAGCGCCGTGCACACCGACCGCGGCACGATCGCCTGCGCCACCGTGATCTGTACGGCGGGCGCCTGGTCCGGGCAGATCGCCGCCATGGCCGGCGTGGACCTGCCCGTCAGGCCGGTGCGCCGCCAACTCGCCTTCACCGAACCGCTGTCGCCGTCGGCGCCGCGGATCCCCTTCACCATCGACTTCACGTCGTCGGCGTACTTCCACAACAGCGACGACGGCCTGCTGTTCGGTCTCGCCGACCCCGGCCAGCCCGACGGCTTCGACACCACGTGGACTCCGGAGTGGCTCGGCCTGTTCCGGGACGTCGTGCGCCACCGCGCCCCCGCGCTCGCCGCGATGCCGGTCGCCGACGGCTGGGCGGGCCTGTACGAGGTCACCCCCGACCACAACGCGCTGATCGGCCGCTCCGGCGAAGTGCCCAACTTCCTTTACGCCACCGGGTTCTCGGGCCATGGATTCCTCCAGGCACCCGCCGTCGGCGAGATCGTGCGCGATCTGCACCTGGAGCGGGAGCCGTGCGTCGACATCGCGCCGATGAGCGTCGAGCGGTTCCGGGCCGGGGCCGCGATCCGCCCAGAGGCGCACGTCGTATGACTCGTCCACCCGCTTCGAAAGGCAGGCCTTTCATGATCAGCCAGTGGCGGCTGCGAGCCGCCTTCGCCGTCCGGCTCTCGGAGATGTACGGGCGTGAGGTTCCCGCCTACACCACGCTCGTGGACGTCTCGCGCGAGGTGAACGAGGACGTCCTGCGCGCTCGGGGCGCCGACGCCGAACGGCTCGGCTCCATCGGCCGGGTCACCGCCGAGCGGCACGGCGCCATCCGCGTGGGCACCCCCGCCGAACTGCGCGATGTCGCACGGGTCTTCGGCGCGCTCGGCATGCGTCCGGTCGGCTTCTACGACCTGCGGGAGGCGGCCGCTAGCGCGGTGCCCGTCGTGTCGACGGCGTTCCGTCCCGTGGACGCCGAGGAGCTGGCGCGCAATCCCTTCCGGGTCTTCACCTCCCTGCTCACGCCCGCGGACCCGCGCTTCTTCGACGCCGACCTGCGCGCCCGCCTGGAGACGTTCCTGGCCGGGCGTGAGCTGTTCCCACCGGAGCTGCTCGCCCTGGCCGACCGGGCCGGTGCCGAGCGTGAGCTGCCCGAAGCGGAGGCCGAGCGTTTCCTCCAACTGGCCGTCCAGGTCTTTGAATTGTCCGCAGAACCGATCGACCAGGCATGGTACGCGGAGCTGGAGAAGGTCTCCGCGGTCGCCGCGGACATCGGCGGCGTCGGCTCCACCCACATCAACCACCTCACCCCGCGCGTCCTGGACATCGACGAGTTGTACCGGCGCATGACCGACCGGGGCATCGAGATGATCGACGCCATCCAGGGCCCGCCCGACTGGAAGGGTCCCGATCTGCTGCTGCGCCAGACGTCCTTCCGCGCCCTGGCCGAACCGCGCGCCCTGCGCCGGCCGGACGGCACCGTCACGCGCGGCGCGCTGCGGGTGCGGTTCGGCGAGGTCGAGGCCCGCGGCATCGCCCTCACGCCCGCGGGCCGCGCGCTCTACGACCGGCTGCTCGCCCTCGTCGACGACCAGGTTGCCGCCCGCCCGGCGGCGGACCGCACCGCACTGGCCCGCGCCCTGTGGGCCGAGCACGTCCCCGGCAGCGAGCGCGAACTCGCCGCCCAAGAGCTCGCCTACTTCACCTACAGCGTCAGCCCTGACCGCGTCCGTACGAGCACCCAACTACCCGCCACCATTGGCGAGTTGGTGGACCAAGGCTGGGTGCGGGCCGAACCCGTGGTCTACGAGGACTTCCTGCCGCGCTCCGCCGCCGGCATCTTCCAGTCCAACCTCAGCGGCGAGGGCTCCCGGAACACCGGGCAGGAAGGCGCCGCGTACGACAGCGACTGGCTCTCCGGCGCCATCGACCGCGAGGTCCTCGACCCGTTCGCCCTGTACGAGCACCAGCAGAGCCTCTCCATCACCCGGGTCGGCCGCGAACTGGGCCTGAGCCTCGACGGCACGCACCCCCGCTGAAACCCCTCCGCCCCACCCGCACACCTCACCCAGGGAGCACCATGACCGGCACCACCGCCCTGCCCACCACCGACGACCTGCGCGCCCGCGCCCGCGCGAGCCTGGACCGCATCGGCGTCGCCGTCCCGGACGGCACCGGCCTCCAGGCCCGGACGCCCATCACCGGCGAGGACCTGTTCGGCCTGACTGCCGCGACCGCCGCCGAAGTCGATGAGGCCGTTGCCGCCGCACGCGAGGCGTTCCTCGCCTGGCGCGTCACACCGGCCCCGCGCCGGGGTGAACTCGTGCGCCGCCTGGGCGAGTTGCTGCGCGACCACAAGAGCGACCTGGCCGATCTGATCACCGTCGAGGCGGGCAAGATCCGCTCGGAGGCGCTCGGCGAGGTCCAGGAGATGATCGACATCTGCGACTTCGCGGTCGGTCTCTCCCGGCAGCTCTACGGCCGCACCATCGCATCCGAGCGCCCCGGCCACCGTCTCGCCGAGACCTGGCATCCGCTGGGCGTGGTCGGTGTGATCTCCGCGTTCAACTTCCCCGCCGCGGTGTGGTCGTGGAACACGGCCGTGGCGCTGGCCTGCGGTGACACCGTGGTCTGGAAGCCGTCCGAACTGACCCCGCTGATCTCCCTGGCCTGCGACCGGCTCCTCGCCCGGGCCACGGAGGAGGTCGGCGCGCCCCGTGACGTACACCGGCTCGTGCTCGGTGACCGCGCGGTGGGCGAACGGCTTGTGGACGACCCGCGCGTCGCGCTCGTCAGCGCCACCGGCTCCACCCGCATGGGGCGCGAGGTCGGCCCCCGCGTGGCCGCCCGCTTCGGGCGCTCGCTGCTCGAACTCGGCGGCAACAACGGCGCGGTGGTGGCGCCGTCGGCCGACCTCGACCTCGCCGTGCAGGGCATCGTCTTCGCTGCCGCGGGCACGGCGGGCCAGCGCTGCACCACACTGCGCCGCCTGATCGTCCACCGCGACATCGCGGACACGCTCGTCGCACGCCTGACGGCCGCGTACACCAAGCTCCCCATCGGCGACCCGTTCGACGAGAACACCCTGGTCGGCCCGCTCATCTCGCCCGCCGCCCTCGACGGCATGCAGGACGCGCTCGCCCGCGTACAGGCGCAGGGCGGCAAGATCCTCGCCGGCGGCAACCGGCGCCTGGCCAATGCGGCGCCGCAGGCCGCGTACGCGGAACCGGTCGTCGTCCGCGTCGACGAACAGACCGACGTCGTACGGCAGGAGACCTTCGCCCCCATCCTGTACGTCCTTATCTACGACACCCTGGAAGAGGCCATCGCCCTGCACAACGACGTCCCGCAGGGCCTGTCCTCCAGCATCTTCACCCGCGACCAGCAGGAGGCCGAGCTCTTCCTGTCGTCCGAGGGCTCCGACTGCGGCATCGCCAACGTGAACATCGGCACGTCCGGCGCGGAGATCGGCGGGGCGTTCGGCGGCGAGAAGGAGACCGGCGGCGGCCGAGAGTCCGGCTCCGACGCCTGGCGCGCGTACATGCGCCCGGCCACCAACACCATCAACTACTCCAGCCGGCTCGCCCTCGCGCAGAACGTCAACTTCCTCTAGACGCCGGACCAGCGGCCGCAGCGCGGGCCTCCTGCTCGGAGGCCCCGCCCCGTCTCACCCCCCGGGCCCTCCCTTGACAGCCCCTCCCGTTCCCCCACAGGATCACTCCCGTGAACCTGTCAGACAGCCAGACAGGTGACTCGGTGCCGCGGCGCGTCAGCGCCATGGAAGCGGTGCTCGGTCATCTGCGTACTGCCATTGAGCGCGGCGACTACGCCGTCGGGGACAAGCTGCCCTCCGAGGCGGAGCTCTGCCGTCGCCTGGAGGTCAGCAGACCCGTGCTGCGGGAGGCCCTGCGGGCCCTGCAGACCATGGGGCTCACCGTCTCCCGCACCGGCAAGGGCACCTTCGTCGTGTCCAACGGTCCGGACGAGGACCCCACCTTCGGCGACTACGCGGCCAGCGACCTCCTCGAGGTACGTCGGCATGTCGAGATCCCGGTGGCGGGGTACGCCGCGGCGCGCCGGACGCCCGAGGACCTCGACCATCTCGCCCACCTCCTCGACCGGATGGAGCGGGAGACCGACACCACTGCCTGGGTGGCCATGGACACCCTCTTCCACCTCGCCGTCGCGCAGGCCGCCCAGAACCCGGTCTTCCGCCGCGTGATCGAGGAGATCCGGGACGCGCTGGCCCGCCAGTCGGCGTTCCTCAACGAACTCGGCGGGCGCCGCGAGCAGTCCAACCGCGAGCACCGCGCCATCGTCGAGGCCCTGATCGACGGCAGCGAGCACGACGCCACCGACGCGATGGCGCACCACCTCGACCGCGTCGAGACCACCCTCACCGCGATCGTGCGCCCCGAGCCCACGGACGCCCCAACGGAAGGCGGAGCCACAGCGTGAGCGAGCAGTCCATCGACGAGCAGACCGGGCGGATACCGAAGGCGGCCGCGCATGTCGACGCCGGTGACGCGGGGTACAGCAAGTCCCTGAAGTCCCGGCACGTCAACATGATCGCCATCGGCGGTGCCATCGGAACGGGGCTCTTCCTCGGCGCCGGCGGCCGCCTCGCCGAGGCGGGTCCCTCGCTGTTCATCGCGTACGCCGTCTGCGGCCTCTTCGCCTTCCTGGTCGTCCGCGCCCTCGGCGAACTCGTCCTCTACCGGCCGTCGTCCGGCGCCTTCGTGTCGTACGCACGGGAGTTCCTCGGCGAAAAAGGCGCCTACACCGCGGGCTGGATGTACTTCCTGAACTGGGCGACCACCGGCATCGCCGACATCACCGCGGTCGCCACCTACACCCACTACTGGGGCATGTTCTCCGACATCCCCCAGTGGGTGATCGCCCTGATCGCGCTGGCCGTGGTCCTCACCGTGAACCTCATCTCCGTGAAGATCTTCGGGGAGCTGGAGTTCTGGTTCGCGATCGTCAAGGTCAGCGCGCTGGTTCTCTTCATGCTGATCGGGATCTTCCTGCTCGTCACCCAGCAGCCCGTGGACGGCCACTCCCCCGGCCCGTCCCTGATCTCCGACAACGGCGGCATCTTCCCGAGCGGCCTGCTGCCGATGCTGTTGATCATCCAGGGCGTCGTCTTCGCGTACGCCTCGGTCGAGCTGGTGGGCGTCGCGGCGGGCGAGACCGAGAACCCCGAGAAGATCATGCCGAAGGCCATCAACTCGATCATGTGGCGCGTCGGTCTCTTCTACGTCGGCTCCGTGCTGCTGCTCTCGATGCTGCTGCCGTGGAACAGGTACACCTCCGGCGAGAGCCCCTTCGTCACCGTGCTCTCCAACATCGGCATCCCGGCAGCGGGCGGCGTGATGAACCTCGTCGTGCTGACCGCGGCCATGTCGTCGCTGAACTCGGGCCTGTACTCCACGGGCCGCATCCTGCGCTCCATGGCGATGTCCGGCTCCGCGCCCCGGTTCACCGGCGTCATGAGCCGCAGCCAGGTCCCGTACGGCGGCATCCTGCTCACCAGCGGCATCTGTGTGCTCGGCGTCGGGCTCAACTTCGTGGTCCCCGCCGACGCGTTCGAGATCGTCCTCAACTTCGCGGCGCTCGGCATCCTCGCCACCTGGGGCATGATCATGCTCTGCCATCTGCAGTTCTGGCGGAAGACCCAGGACGGCGACCTCGAACGCCCGGACTACCGGCTGCCCGGCTCTCCCTGGACCGAGCTGGTCACCCTCTTCTTCCTGGCGTCCGTCCTGGTCCTGATGTACGCCGACGGGGGCGCGGGACGCACGACGGTGCTGTGTCTGCCGCTGATCGCGGCCGCGCTGGTGGCCGGTTGGTACGGCGTGCGGGGCAGGGTGGCGGCTGTGCGCAAGGCCGGGGCGGATACGTGAGCCGTCTCAGTACACCTTCCGCGTACGGCCGTTCGCTCGCTGAGGCGCCCTCCGTCCGGGAACCGCTGCACGCGCCCGTCGCCCACCTCGTACGCGGGAGTGTCATCGAAGGCGTCCACTACGGCTCGGTCGTCGTGCTCGGCGCGAACGGCGGTGTGGAGCTGCAGATCGGTGACATCGAGGTCGCCTTCCATCCGCGCTCGGCGCTCAAGCCCGTGCAGGCCGTGGCGCTGCTGCGGGCCGGTCTTCCGCTCGACGGCGAGCTGCTCGCGCTGACCGCCGCCAGCCATTCCGGCGAGGAACGTCATCTCGCCGGGACGCGGCGGATCCTGGAGCTCGCCGGGCTCGCCGATGCGGATCTGCGCAACGTCACGGACCTGCCCTTCGACCCGGTCGTCCGCGAGGACTGGCTCCGTGCGGGCCGGCTGCCGTCGAGGCTCGCGCAGAACTGCTCGGGCAAGCACGCGGCGATGCTCTACGCGGCGCGGCTGCGCGGCTGGTCGCTCGCCGACTACCTCGACCCTTCCCACCCGCTGCAGCAGTCGATCGCCCGGACCGTCGAGGACCTCACCGGGCAGGCCATCGCCCAGGTGACGGTCGACGGCTGCGGCGCGCCGCTGTTCTCCGTCTCCTTGCACGGTCTCGCGCGCGCCGCCGCCCGGATCACGACGGCCCCGCCCGGCACCCCCGAGGCGCGGGTGGCCGACGCGATGCGCGAGTACGCGGAGATGGCGTCGGGCTCCGGCCGCGACGTCGCCGCGCTGATGCGGGCCGTGCCGGGGCTGCTGGCCAAGGACGGCTTCGAAGGCGTGCAGGTCGCGGCGTTGCCGGACGGCCGGGCCGTCGCCGTGAAGATCGCCGACGGCGCGGACCGGGCGCGCGTGCCGGTGACCGCGGCGGCGCTCGCGCGCTGCGGTGTCGACCCGGCCGCGCTCGCCGAGTTCGCCGGGGCTCCGCTGCTCGGGGGCGGGGCGGTGGTTGGCGGCATCCGCCCCGCACGCTCGCTCCAACTGCTGCCTACGGCGGCCTGCGCTCCCCCGCCCCCCTTGTAAGACCAACTCACCCCCTCCAGAAGGAAGATCACCACCGCCATGTCCGTCCGCAGCGAGCACGACCTGCTCGGCCACCGTGACGTCCCCGCCGATGCGTACTGGGGTGTCCACTCCCTGCGCGCCAAGGAGAACTTCCCCATCACGGGGACGCCGATCTCCGCGTATCCGCATCTGATCGATGCGCTGGCCGCCGTCAAGGAGGCCGCCGCCCGCGCCAACGAGGAGCTCGGCCTGCTCGAACCGGCCAAGGCGGCCGCCATCGTCGAGGCCTGCCGGGAGATCCGCGACGGCAAGCTGCACGACCAGTTCGTCGTGGACGTCATCCAGGGCGGGGCCGGGACCTCGACCAACATGAACGCCAACGAGGTCGTCGCGAACCGGGCGTTGGAGCTGCTCGGCCACGCCAAGGGCGAGTACGCCTTCCTGCACCCGAACGAGGACGTCAACCTCGGCCAGTCCACCAACGACGTCTACCCGACGGCCGTCAAGATCGGCACGGTCTTCGCGGTGCGCGGCCTCCTCAAGGCCATGGCCGTGCTGCAGGACGCCTTCGCGGCGAAGGCGATCGAGTTCCGTGACGTCCTGAAGATGGGGCGTACGCAGCTGCAGGACGCGGTGCCGATGACGCTGGGCCAGGAGTTCTCGGCGTACGCGGTGATGCTCGACGAGGACCGCAGCCGGCTCGCCGAGGCGGTCGAACTGATCCACGAGATCAACCTGGGCGCGACGGCGATCGGCACCGGTCTCAACGCACCCGCCGGATACGCCGAGTCCGCGCGCCGGCACCTGGCCGAGATCACCGGCCTCCCGCTGGTCACCGCCGCGAACCTGGTCGAAGCCACGCAGGACTGCGGGGCGTTCGTCCAAATGTCCGGGGTACTGAAGCGGATCGCGGTGAAACTCTCCAAGAGCTGCAACGACCTGCGTCTCCTGTCGTCCGGTCCGCGCGCGGGCCTCAACGAGATCAACCTGCCGCCGGTACAGGCCGGTTCGAGCATCATGCCGGGCAAGGTGAACCCGGTGATCCCCGAGGTCGTCAACCAGGTCGCCTTCGAGGTGATCGGCAACGACGTCACGATCACCATGGCGGCGGAGGCGGGCCAGCTCCAGCTGAACGCCTTCGAGCCGATCATCCTGCACTCCCTCTCCGAGAGCATCACGCATCTGCGCACCGCCTGCCTGACGCTCGCCGAGCGGTGCGTCGTCGGGATCACGGCCAACACGGAGGGGCTGCGCGCGGCGGTGGAGAACTCCATCGGCCTGGTGACCGCGCTGAACCCGCACATCGGGTATGAGGCGGCGACCTCCATCGCGAAGGAGGCGCTGGCCTCGGGGCGGGGCGTGGCTGAACTCGTCCTGGAGAAGGGGCTGTTGCCGGCCGAGCGCCTGGCCGAGCTGCTGCGGCCTGAGGTTCTGGCGGGGTCGCAGTCCGGGTGAGCGATGGGGTGCGTGGTCAGGAAAAGGACAGGGGCGCAGCCCCGTTCCTTTAGGGGCGCGGGGAACTGCGCGACCAGCCCCCGCATACCCGCACTCGCCCGCAGACCTCCGCCACCCACCCCATGGCGCGCCCATCCATCATCCCGGCGACACAATGGTGATCATGACCTCGTCCCTCACCTTTCAGCCCGTCCTCGACCGCATCGCCGCCGAGATCGAGGAGACCCCGGGGCGCGGCCGCCCCGCCGGTTACATCCCGGCGCTCGCCGCACGCGACCCGCACCGCTTCGGCATGGCCGTCGCCGAGCTGGACGGGACGGTGTACGGGGTGGGCGACTGGCGGGAGCCGTTTTCCACGCAGTCCATCACCAAGGTCTTCACCCTCGCGCTCGACCTGGCGCGCGAGGGTGACGCGCTGTGGGAGCACGTCGGGCGCGAGCCCTCCGGCAACCCCTTCAACTCGCTGGTCCAGTTGGAGTACGAGAACGGCATCCCGCGCAATCCGTTCATCAACGCGGGCGCGCTCGTCGTCACCGACCGGCTGCAGACCCAGACCGGCGACGCGGCGGGCGCCCTGCTGCGCTTCCTGCGCGCCGAGAGCGGGAACGAGCGGCTTGCCATCAACCATGATGTCGCCGCATCCGAGTCCGCCCACGGCGACCGCAATGCCGCCCTCGGCCACTTCATGGCGTCGTACGGGAACATCGACAACCCGGTGCCTGTGCTGCTCGACCAGTATTTCCGCCAGTGCTCCATCGAGGCCTCCTGCGCCGACCTCGCCCTCGCCACCGGCTTCCTCGCCCGCCACGGCATCCGTGCCGACGGCTCGCGCCTGCTCACCCGCAGCCAGGCCAAGCAGGTCAACGCGATCATGCTCACCTGCGGGACGTACGACGCGGCGGGCGAATTCGCCTACCGGGTCGGCCTGCCCGGCAAGAGCGGCGTCGGCGGCGGCATCATCGCCGTCGTCCCCGGCCGCTGCACGCTGTGCGTCTGGAGTCCGGGCCTTGACCGGCGCGGCAACTCCGTGGCGGGCGTTGCCGCGCTGGACCGGTTCACGACGCTGACGGGGTTGTCGGTGTTCTGAGGCCCACCCGTGTGCTGAGGCCCACCCGTGGGTCAGCGGCCCACGGACGCCGTAGCCGCGTCCTTGGACTCCGCACCCGAGTCCTCCGTACGCATCCAGACGGTGCGCTGCGGGAAGGGATGCTCGATGCCCGCGGCGTCGAGGGACTCCTTCACGCGGCGGCGCAGTTCGCGCGTGACGGACCACTGCTTGAGCGGGGCGGTCTTGACGACGAGGCGTACGACGATGCCGTCGACGTCCAGCGACTGCACACCCCAGACCTCGGGGTCCTCCAGGAGCACCTTCTCAAACTGCGGGTCCTCGCGCAGCGCGTGCCCGGTCTCCTCCAGGACGCCGAACAGGGTCTCCAGGTTGGTGTCGTAGGCCACGGAGACGTCGAGGACCGCGCGGGCCCAGTCCTGGCTGTCGTTGCGCACCCGCAGGATCTCGCCGTTGCGGATGTGCCACAGGCCGCCGTTGATGTCCCGGACCTGGGTGAGGCGCAGGCCGACGTGTTCGACCTCGCCGACGGCTTCCCCGAGGTCGACGGAGTCGCCCACGCCGTACTGGTCCTCGAGCATGATGAGCATCCCGGACAGGTAGTCCGCGACCAGGCTCTGCGCGCCGAAGCCGATCGCCAGGCCCACCACGCCCGCGCTGGCGAGCAGCGGGCCGAGCGCGATGCCGATCTGATCGAGGATCATGGCCAGACCCATGACGGCGATGACGACGGTCACGATGCTGCTGAGCACCGAGCCGATGGTGCGGGCCCGCTGCTCGCGCCGCTCGTCGGCCCGGGACGGGTCACGCTGCAGGACGGCCGGGCCACGGGTCGAGCGGCTCCGTCCGTTCTCCCCTTCGGCGGGCTGCAGGATGCGTTCCACGACCCGGGTGATGGCTCGCTTGGCCAGCGCGCGCACGAGCATCGCGGCCACGACGATGACGAGGATGCGCAGCGGGATGCCTATCACGGCGCCGATATTGTCCTCGATCCAGTCCGGGGCGGCACTGTGGGTCAGGAGAGGCGACGCGGACGCGTCGGTGGGTGACACGGGAAATGCTCCACTCACTAGGTGCGTGTGCCGATCGGCGCGCCGAACGTAGTTCCGGTTCTTGACGCCGGTCAAAAGATGTGGCGGGCACGTGTGAGCGAGGTGAACGAGGTGCGGGCGCCCGGCCGTTGCGGGCCCCGCTCAGGACGTGACGGCCGTCAGGAGCACCGCGGCGTCCGTGACCGCGGTCAGGCCGTGGCGTTCCGGCGGGATCGGGAGGAGCTGCCCCGCGACGAGCGTGACGTCCCCGGCGGCGGCCGTCAGCCGCACCGTGCCGCGCAGCACCTGCAGGGTCGCGGCGACGGGCCTGCTGTGCTCGTCGAGGGCATTGCCCGCCGTCAGGGCGATCACGCTCTGCCGCAGCGGAGGCTCGCTCAGCAGCAGATGTGCGCTGCGCCCGTGCGCGGAGCCCTCGGCCCGCGCCAGGTGCTCGTCGGCAAGGAGTTGCAGGTCGTACGTCGTGGTCATGCGCCCCAGCCTGTCGCGCGGGCCGTGGCCCCGCGATCCACCGGGTCCGAACGGGTCGCGAACGGACATCAGGAGCCGTGCCGCGCCCCGATCCGCAGCTGCAGCCAGCAGGCAAGCCGGTCGTCGGGGGTGTCGAGGTCGAGGCCGAAGACTTCCCGTACGCGCCGCAGCCGGTACTTGAGGGTGTTCGGGTGGATGTTGAGCCGGCGCGCCGCATCGCCGACGTTCCCGACCGCGTCCAGCCAGGCCGTCACCGAGGCGGCGTACCGCGTGTGATGGGTGCGGTCGTGGTCGAGCAGCGCCTCGACGCCGGGGTGGCGCAGCCGCGGCCGGTGGTCCAGTGCGTCCGCGAGGTGGGCGATGAGCACCTGGGCGTGTACGTCGGTCAGCGCGGCGACGTCGGGGCGCTCGGGGTCGCCGGTGGTGACCCGGAGGACGTCGTCGGCCTCGGCGCGCAGCTCGGACAGTTCCGTCAGGTCCGTGGTGAGCCGGCTGACGGCGGCGCGCGGCGGCCGGGTGCGCGGGCGGGAGACGGCGGCGAGAGCCTGGGCGGCCTGCCGCCGGGCCGCTTCCAGGTCGTCGGCGGGCAGCAGGACGTACACGGAGCGAGGGCCGGTGGAGACCGCGGCCTCGGGACGTACTGCCGAGAAGTGCCTGCCGAGGTCGGCGCCCAGGCGTGCGAGGAGCGTCCCCGCCTCCGCGGTGGGAGGCAGCGGGGCGAAGGCGAGCACGGTGACCTGCGTGCCCGTCGGCAGGCCGAGGCGCTGAGCCGTCTCCCGCACCGGCGCGGTGCCGTCGAGCGCGGCGCGCAAGGCCTGGTCGCGGGCGTGCAGTTCCAGGGCGGCGGCGCTTCTGCGGCGCAGCAGGTGCAGGGCCGCGGTCCCGGCCCCCTCCAGCAGGGCTCGTTGCCCGGCGTCGTCGAGAGGCGCCCGGTCCACGATCGCCCAGATCGTGCCGAGGGGAAGGTCTCCCGCCCGGATGGCGACGGCGGCGCGCGGCAGTTCGCCATCGGCAAGGCCCGGCAGCGCGAGGACACCAGGGGCGGCAAGGACGTCCCGGTACTGGCGCTGCTGCCGGGCGGCCTGAGCGGCCGGCTGGCCGGGGACCTGCCGGCCGAGGATGCCCTGGCGGCGCAGCTCGTCGATGCGCTGGCCCGGCAGTGTGGAGTGGGCGAGCACCCGGGTGTCCAGGTCCTCGATGGCCACCGATCCCCCGATGACCGCCGCGATGGCGTCGGCGAGCGCGAACAGCTCCTCGCCGCTCGCGTCACCGCCTTCACTGATTGGCGATCCCGACCATTCCATGGCCGGATCCTAGGCGATCCCGCCAAGGCGGCTGGAGCGGGGCGGGCTCCAGCATGGTGCGACCGGTCCCCGGCTCGGGGAGACCGCAGCGCATGTACGGAGGAAGACCATGGCCATCCCGGTCGCGCCGACCACCCAGCCGCACCCGTCGCCGGAGGCCTCGCAGGCGGCGCTTCTTGGTCTGTTCCCGCCGGGGACTGCGCTCGCCGATGACGGCGGCCTGGTGATCGGCGGCTGCCGGGCGACCGATCTGGCGGAGCGCTTCGGCACACCCGCGCTGATCGTCGACGAGGCGGCGCTGCGCGACCGCGCACGGCGGTACGCGCGTGGGCTCGCCGCACGGTGGCCCCCTTCGCGGGTCGCGTTCGCTTCCAAGGCGTTCCCGTGCACCGCCGTGTACCGGCTGCTCGCCGATGAGGGGCTGAGCATCGATGTCGCGAGCGGCGGTGAGCTGACTCTGGCCCTGGCGGGCGGGGTCGACCCGGCTTCGCTGGTGGTGCACGGGAACGCCAAGACGGACGCCGAGCTGCGGATGGCCGTGGAGGCGGGGGCGGGCCTTGTCGTCATCGACAACTTCGACGACATCGACCGCCTGGAGCGGATCGTCCCCGGCTCCGCCGAGCAGCCCGTTCTCGTCCGGGTCACCCCCGGCATCCGTCCCGACACCCACGCGGCGGTCGCCACCGGACAGGAGGGATCGAAGTTCGGCCTGACGCTGCCGCAGGCCCGGAAGGCGATCGCCCGGCTGCGCGGAAGCGACCGGCTGCGCCTCGACGGCGTACACGTCCACATCGGGTCCCAGATCCTCGACACCGATCCGTTCGCCCGGACGGTGGAGGCGGTGGCAGGTCTCGGCGCCTTCGCCGTCTACGACCTCGGCGGCGGCCTGGGGGCCCGCTACACCTACGACGATCACCCGCCCAGCGTGGAGGAGTACCTCGACGCGCTGGTGGGTGCCGCGCGCCGCGTGCTGCCCGCCGACGCGCAGATCGTGATCGAGCCCGGCCGGTCCATGGTGGCCGAGGCCGGGGTGACCCTCTACCGCGTGGTCACCGTCAAGCACGGCGAGCCGACGTTCGTCGCCGTGGACGGCGGGATGGGCGACAACCTGGAAGTCGCCCTGTACGGACAGCGTTTCGAGGCCACCGTCGCCACGCGCGTGGGCGGCGGCGACCCCTGCGATCTGGTGGGCAGGCACTGCGAGTCCGGCGACAGCCTCAGCACGGGCGTGCGCCTGCGCGACCCCCGTCCCGGAGACGTCATCGCGGTGCCGGCCACCGGCGCGTACTGCTTCTCGCTCAGCAACAACTACAACGGCGCGCTGCGGCCGCCGGTCGTCTTCTGCGCCGACGGCGAAGCGCGGGCCGTGGTCCGCCGCGAGACGTACGACGACCTGCTGCGCCGCGACATCCCCTGAGCTCCGCCCTCTCCCTGTTTTCCCTCTTCCCCGTAGGAGCCTCGATGCCCGTTCGGCCGACGCTGCGTCAACAAGCGCTGAGGCGCAAGCCGTTGCACACCTTCACCACGGAGTCGGACGGGGTCGGCGGGCTGCGCCGCACCATCGGTCCCTTCCAGCTCACCATGATCGGCGTCGGCGCCACCATCGGCACCGGGATCTTCTTCCTCCTCGGCAGCGCGGTGCCGGAGGCAGGACCTGCGGTCGTGGTGTCGTTCGTCCTCGCGGCGGCCGCGGCGGCGCTCACCGCGCTCTGCTATGCCGAACTGGCGTCGGCGGTACCGGTGTCCGGCTCCTCCTACTCCTACGCGTACGCCACGCTCGGCGAGTTCGCGGCCTGGGCGGTGGGCTGGTGCCTGCTCCTCGAGTACGCCGTCTCGGGCGCCGCGATCGCGGTGAGCTGGGGGCAGTACCTCAACGACTTCACCGAGCGCCTCTTCGGGTTCCGGATGCCCGAGGCGATATCGGCGCCACCGGGCGCGGGCGGACTGATCAACCTGCCCGGGGTGGTCCTGGTGGGCCTGTGCTGCCTGCTGCTTGTGCGCGGCGCCAAGGAGTCGGCGGTGTTCAACACCGTGATGGTGCTGGTCAAGCTTGCGGTGCTCGCCCTGTTCGTGGTGGTGGGGATCACCGGCTTCGATGGCGGAAATTTCCAGCCGTTCGCTCCGCTCGGCGTGGCGGGCATGGGCACGGCATCGGCCACCGTGTTCTTCGCCTTCATCGGCCTGGACGCTGTGTCCACCGCAGGGGAGGAGGTCCGCAACCCGCGACGCACTCTGCCGCTGGCCATCGTTGCCGCCCTGGTCGTGGTCACCCTCACGTACATCCTGGTGGCCGTGGTGGGTGTGGGCGCGCAGCCCTGGACGGCGTTCGAGGGGCAGGAGGCCGGGCTCTCCGCCATCCTCGCCGCGGTCACCGGAGCCGGCTGGCCCGCCGTGCTGCTCTCCGCAGGGGCGGTCCTTTCCATCGTCAGCGTCACCCTGGTCGTGCTCTACGGACAGAGCCGCATCCTCTACACGATGGGGCGCGACGGCATGCTGCCCGCCGCGTTTCGCCGGGTGAGCCCGCGCACCGGCACACCGGTGTTCAGCACACTCCTGACCGGCGGCTTCGTCGCCGTCCTCGCGGCGGTCTTCCCGCTGGACCTGCTCGCCGACCTCACCAGCATGGGCACTCTGGCAGCCTTCGCGGTGGTGTCCCTCGGCGTGCTCATCCTGCGCCGTACGGCCCCGGACCTCGACCGCGGTTTCCGGGTCCCCGGCTATCCGGTGGTGCCGCTGCTCTCACTCCTGGCCTGCGGCTACCTGATCTATGAACTGCCGCTCGGCACCTATCTGTTGTTCGGCGGCTGGCTGTGCCTGGCCCTGGCCGTCTACCTGTTGTACAGCCGCCGCCACTCACGGCTGGAGGCGACCGCCGAGGCCGCCCCTGGGCAGGTCCCTGTATGACGCCGTGACGCGACTGCGCCCCGCCGGTCCGGCGGGGCGCAGTGCCACAGGATGGGGTCCGACCGTCACACGAGTTCGGCGGCGGGTTCCGCTGCCGCGGGCCGGTCCGTGCGCACCGCGACGGCTCGCGGCGCGTGCGCCGCCCTGAGGCCGACGAGGGCGACGGCCACGACCAGGGCGAAGGCCGCTCCGGCGATGGCGAAGCTCAGCGTGAACTGGCTCTCCTGCGGCAGCGCGGGCATGCCCTGCGGCAGCTCGATGGTCTTCGACGCGAGGAGCGAGGTGATCACCGCGCTCGCGACGGCGCTGCCGACCGAGCGGGAGATGGAGTTGATGCCGTTGGCGATGCCGGTCTGGTGGGCCGGGACACTGGCGACGATGAGTGCCGGCATCGAGGCGTAGCCGAAGCTGATCGCGAGGCCGATGACCATGCCCGCGCCGATCACCGATGCGGTGGTGCCGTGCGCGGCGGTCAGCCAGGCGAAGCCGGCCACTCCGAAGGCGGCGCCTGCGGCCAGCGTGAAGCGTGCCCCGATCCGGCGCACAAGCAGCCCGCCGACCTGGGCGCCCACCAGCGAGACGAGGGTGGTCGGCAGCAGGTAGACGACGGCCGCGTCGAGGACCGAGGCGCCGAATCCGTATCCCGTGAGCTGTTCGGGCATCTGCACGAGGTACGAGACGCCGATGAACTGGGCGAACATCGCGAAGCCGAGAAGCAGCCCGGCCAGGTTCGTGAAGAGGACCGGCCGGTGGACGAACATCTTCATGTCCACCATCGGCTCCTTCACCCGCAGCTCGGTGAGGACCCACACCCCCGCCATGACGATCGCGCCGGCGAAGGCGCCGAGGGTCCGGCCGGAGGTCCAGCCCCACTCGTGGCCCTGGGAGATGGGCAGAAGCAGCAGCACGAGCAGCAGTGCGAGGGTGAGGGCGCCCAGCCAGTCGGTGCGTCCGCCGGTCTTCGCGCGCGAGGCCGGCACCACGAACAGCACTCCGGCGAGCGCCACGACGGCGAGCACCACCGCGAGCCAGAAGACCCGGTGGTAGTCGGGGTCGGAGCCCTGCGTGAGAAGTCCGGCACCGACAAGGGCGAGCCCGCTGCCGAAGGCGAGGGTGCCGCTGACCAGGGCCATGGCTCCGGGCAGCTTGGCCGGCTTGATCTCCTCGCGCAGGACGGACAGGGCGAGCGGGAAGATCGCGGTCGCGGCGCCCTGCATGACGCGGCCGATGATCAGCCAGGTGAGGGAGCTGGTGGTGGCGGCGAGCACCGAGCCCGCGATCATCACAAGGAGGACGCCGATGAGGGTGGGCTTCTTGCCGTGCTGGTCGCCGAAGCGGCCGAGCAGCGGGGTGAAGACGGCGGCCGAGAGCAGCGTGGCGGTGGTCACCCAACTGACGTTCGCCGTGGTGGCGTTGAGGTCGGCCTGGATGATGCTCAGGACCGGGACGACCAGGGTCTGCATCATCGAGACGACCATGGCGGCAAGACCGAGCGCCAGGACGAGCAGGGTCTGCCCGGAGGCTCGCGGGGGCGCGGCGCGATGTGCGTGGGACACGGCGGTTCTCTCTCAGTTCTCTCTGAGTTACTTGCTGTTACTTGCTGTCACTTGCTGTTGGCTGCCGAGTTACTTGACAACCTTGATGCTTGATATTCTCAAGCAACGAGGTCGACCGTAGACGCCGATATTTGAGATCGTCAAGTTTCACGAGGTAAAGTGACCGTCATGACAGGCTCTCCCCGCACCGACACGGCCCAGCTCATGGAGCTGCTCTCGCTGTCGCTCGGCGCCTACTACGGCGACTTCACGCTCGCGGCGGCCAGCGAGAACCTCACGGCCAGCCAGGGCAAGGCCCTGACCGTCCTGCGCCGGGGCCCCGCGGCCATGCGCTCCCTGGCCGACACGCTGACCTGCGACGCGTCGAACATGACCGGCATCATCGACCGCCTGGAGAAGCGCGGCCTGGTCCGCCGGGAGCCAAGCCCCTCCGACCGACGCGTCAAGAACGTCGTACTCACTGCGGAGGGCGAGCGCGCCACGGACGCGATCCGCGCCAAGATGCACACCACGCAGGAAGGCCTGGACCGCCTCACCGCCCAGGAGCGCGACACCCTCCACACCCTGCTGGAGCGAGTCTTCCTCGCGCAGCCCGCGGTCTGAGCACCGCCGGGCCCTCCGCCGCCCAGGACCGGGGAACCAGAACATGGGCGACCTTTGGCCACAACCTGTACGTCTCTTGAATCCCCACTGACCAGTGCTCGGCAAGTCTGGGGTCACTCCCGCCACAGAGGACACGAACGGCGGAAGTGACCGCTACCGCACTGGAGTTGAGATGAACCGCAAGAGCCGCATACGTGCCACAGTCGTCACCACCACCGCCCTCGCCGCGGCTGCCACAGTGACCGTGGGAGTCGCCATGGCCGCTTCCAACGGCGCCGCCCACGCGACAGCACCCAAGTCCGCGTACGCCAAGCCCGCCAAGAACGCGTACGCCAAGCCCACGGAGAAGCAGATCGCCGCGCTCTTCGACGGATGGAACAAGGCCTTACAGTCCGGCGACGCCGAGACCGTCGCCGCGCGGTACGCGAAGGACGCGGTGCTGCTGCCCACCGCCTCGCCGCAGATCCGCACCGACCATGCCGGGATCGTCGACTACTTCGAGCACTTCCAGCTGAACAAGCCCCAGGGCGAAAAGGTCCGCGGTCTCATCAACATCCTCGACTCCGACTCGGCGATCGACGCGGGCCTGTACAGATTCCACCTCACCGATGCGAAGACCGGCGAGAAGCGCACCGTCGAGGCCCGCTACACCTTCGAATACGAGAAGCGGGACGGCCGGTGGCTGATCGTCAACCACCACTCCTCGGTGGTGCCGCCCGCGAGCTGACGCCCCTCGCCGCCGCGCGCCAGGGGCTGATCACCTGCCGGTCCTGCTGAGTTCGGCCCGGTAGTCGGGCAGGGCGAGGGTGCTGACCTTCTCGCCCTGCTTGAGCATCCAGTTCAGCAGCGAGCGCCTGCTCAGCAGGGCGTTGCGGAGGCGGAGGCCGGTCGCGGTGGCGGGGGCGAGGAACTTTCCGGTGCGGTCGCCGCCCTTCTGGCAGCCCTGGGCGTAGCCGCGCATCCTGTTCTCGTACCGGGCGAAGGCCGCGCGGTGATCGCCGTTGGCCAGCGCCAGTTCGCCGGCCAGTACGTAGGCGCCGACCACGCCGGTTCCCGTGCCCATGCCGCCGATGGTCGCGCCGCAGGCGGCGTCCCCGACGAGGCCGATCCGCCCCGTGGACCAAGTGTCCACGTCCGCCCGGCTGATCGAGTCGAAGTACAGCTCCGGGGCCTGCCGCAGGGAGTCGAGGAGCCGCGGAACCTCCCAGCCGAGCCCGGCGAACGCATCGGCGATCAGGGCCTTCTGCTGCTCCGGGTCGGAGCGGTAAGCCAGTTGGGGCGAGGCGAAGACGAAGAAGGCACCGGCCTGCGACGCGTCCTGGTGGCCGCCGCCGACGGCGGCGAACCGGCCCGGCGCGTTGTGGCCGACCGAACCTCGCCCGAGGCCCATGTAGTTGGGCAGCTGCCAGGTGGCGGCGTAGTAGCCGAGATGACGTACGAAGTTCTCCTCGGGGCCGAAGGCGATGCGGCGTACGTTGGAGTGCAGCCCGTCCGCGCCGATCACGAGGTCGAACTCCCGAGGCGCGCCATGCCGAAAGGTGACCCGCACCCCGGCGGTGGTCTCGGTGAGGCCGGTGATCGAGTCGCCGAAGACGTACTCGGTGTGCGGGAGGCTCTGTTCGTAGAGCACCTGGGACAGATCTCCGCGGAGCACTTCCACCTCGCCGCCGGCGAACTCGGCCGGAAGGTGCAGCAGTTGTCGCCCTCGCTCGTCGACGAAGCTCATCGGGCTGCCGCCGGTCTGGATCCCGCGCAGCTTGTCGAGTACCCCCATGCGCTCCAGCACGGTCAGGTGCGTCTCGCCGCGGAAATCGACCGCCTGGCCGCCGGCGCGCAGGCCCGGTGCGAGCTCGACCACTGTGGGTCTGAACCCGTGGCGACCGAGCCAGTAGGCGAGCGCCGGGCCCGCGATGCCGGCACCGGAGATGAGGACGTTCTTGGTCATGGACAGCACTCCCCGCAAAACTGTGTCCACTGGACACTGATTATTAGTGTGTACCGTAGACACAGTTTTGAGGACCTGCAAGACCGCAGATGGGAGCGGCGAGATGAGCGACGAGCGGAGCCAGACGGCGCGACTGCTCTGGGACCCGCCGGCGAAACCCAGGCGAGGCCCCAAGCCGGCGCTGAGCCTGGACCGCATCGCGCGGACCGGCAGCGAGATCGCCGACACGGAGGGGCTGGCCGCCGTGTCCATGCAGCGGATCGCCGGCCTGCTCGACGTGACCAAGATGGCGCTGTACCGGTACGTGCCGGGAAAGGCCGAGCTGGTCGCGCTGATGGTGGAGGCCACCATCGGCGAGGCCCCCCTGCCGGACGGACCTCGCCGCGACTGGCGGGAGCAACTGGGCGACTGGGCCCGGCAGTTGGCCACCGTCTTCCACCGGCACCCATGGCTGCTCGACGCGACCGTCGGCCCGCGGATCATGGGCCCCAGGGAACTGGCCTGGATGGAGCAGGCCCTCGCCGCACTGGACGGCACCGGCCTCACGGGCGCCGAGCGGATGGACGCGGTCGTCCTGCTGTCGGGCCACGTACGCGAGATCACCCAGCAGGCCCGCGCGGCCGGTCCGGCGGGCGCCCCCGAGGCGCAACTCAGCGCCACGCTGGGCGAGTTGATGCGGGCGCACGGCGCGCGCTACCCCGCCCTCACCGCCGCGCTGGCCTCGACGGCCAAGGACGGCGGGCAGGACGAGGCACTGGAGTTCGGCCTGCACCGCATCCTGGATGGCCTGGGCCTGCTCATCGCCGGGCGCGCCGGCTGAGTTGGGCGCGAGCTGACCGGCGCGCGAGACGGACAGGGCGCGAGCCGAGCCGGGCGCGAGCCGAGCCGGGCGCGAGCCGACCAGAGCGCCCCGCATCAATCCAGGCGATGCTCCTCAGCCCGGAGCGGCTGCTTCAGATCGGCGAGGAGGCCGTCGAGGGCCTTGCCGAGAGCTTCGGCGTTGGCCGGGTCGAACCATGTGGTGCGGATGCGTTCGTTGTTCCCCTGCGGCGATTCATGCTCGGCCGCGAGCCGGCTCAGCGAGCGCGTCCGATGCCGATGTCGACGCACTGGTCGCGATGGTTCTGACGCACTTCGCCGACGGCGCCGAGGTCGCCGACCGGGACTAGGCCGCACCGCCTGAGCCGGACGGGGCAGGCCCACGCCTCGCAATATTCCTTGACACGAATATTCTCCATGGCGAATACTCATCTTCATGGACGCACTCCTCACCGCACTGGCCGACCCCGCCCGCTGGCGGCTCGTAAGCCTGCTGGCCGAGCGGCCCCGCTCGGTCGGTGTCCTCGCCCAGCTCGCCGAGGCGCGCCAGCCGCAGACGACCAAGCATCTGCAGACCCTTGAGCGCGCCGGCATCGTCAGCTCGCAGCGCACCGGCCAGCGCCGCATCTACGCACTCCGGTCCGCTCCCCTGCGGGACCTGGCGGCCGCGCTCAACGGGCTCGCCGACAGCGCGGACCAGGTCGACGGTCCGCGCGGGACCTACGACCGATACGGGCTCAGCCTGCGCGCCGAGCGGCTCGCCGCGGAGGAGTCGGGGTGGGCCGACGGCCGTTCCTTCGCGTTCCTGCGGTCCCTTGCGGGGCGCCCCGAGCTGGTGTGGCGCCACCTGACCGAGGCTTCCCTGCTCGCCCGATGGTGGACGCCGGACGACCTCCGCGTCTCCGAGCTCGTCTTCGAGGCGCGTCCGGGCGGGCGGATCGTCAACGAGTACCGCGATGCCGAGGACGCCGACGGCTCGGATCTGACCGCCGGACGCGCGGAGGGAGTCGTGGACGACGTACGCCCCGGTGAGCGCCTCGCCTACCGGCTCTCCCCGCTCCTGCCCGACGGGAGCCTCGCCTTCACCGCCCACGTCGAGCTGAACCTGCGGCCCACCGAGACCGGCACGGACCTCGACGCCCACTGGCGGATCACCGACAGCACGGTGGACTCCGCGGACTTCATCGCGGGGATCGAGATCGGCTTCGGCCAGAGCCTCGACAAACTCGCGGCGGCACTCGCCGCGGACGCGCACGACAGCGTAGGCACCAGCGCCGAAACCGACCCCCACACCGACGACACCAGGAGCGCGCAATGACCGAGCAGAAGCTGACGGCCGGCCGACGGGTCGTCACCAACATGAGCCTCTCCCTCGACGGCCACTACGCCGCGCCGGACGACCCGATCGACATGAGCTGGGTCATGCCGTACGCCGTCACCGACGTCGCCCGCGACCACCTGGCCGCCCTCCGGGAGACGGCGACGACTGCGCTGCTCGGGCGGGTCAACGCCGAGGGGTTCCTCGGCTTCTGGCCCACCGTCATCGGCATGGAGGGTGCGGACCCGCGCGACGAGGCCTTCGCCCAGTGGCTCGTCGACACCGACAAGGTGGTCCTCTCCTCCACCCTCGGCGAGGCGCCCTGGGAGCGGGCGACGATCGTCGACAAGCCGACCGCCGAGGTGGCCTCGGACCTCAGGGCCACGGAAGGCGGCGACATCCTCGTGCTCTCCAGCGCGAGCATCATCAAGGCGCTGCTGGCGGCCGACCAGGTCGACCGCCTCGCGCTCACCGTCTTTCCGGTCTTCCTCGGCGGCGGGCCGCGCCTCTTCGACGACGGTCTGCCCGCCGGGAAGTGGGAGCTCGTCAGCCAGACCGCGGGCGAACACGGCACGTTGGCCCTCGTCTACGACCGCGTCCGCTGATACCGGCTCAGTTGTGGCCGGTGGGCGGCTCGGCCGGGCGGAACGGGCCGTCGAGAGCCGCCCATTGGAGCAGCATGATGGTCTTGGCGTCGGCGATCGCGCCGTTGCGCACCATGGCGAGCGCGTCGGCGAAGGGCAGCTCGACGGTGGTGATGTCCTCGCCCTCGGCGGCGACTCCGGTCGCACCTGCGGGAGTGTCCGCCGGGTCGTAGGGGGCGGCGTAGAAGTGCACGCGTTCGGTGACGGAGCCGGGGCTCATGTAGACGTCGAAGACGTGCTCGGGAGCGCCGATGACGTGGCCGGTCTCCTCGGCGGCTTCGCGGCGGATCGCTTCCTGCGGCCTCTCCCCGTCGAGGAGTCCGGCGGCGGTTTCCAGCAGCATGCCGTCGGGGTGTCCGTTGACGTAGGCGGGGAGGCGGAACTGACGGGTGAGCAGCACGGTGCGGTGGTCGGCGTTGTGGAGCAGGATCGTCGCCCCGTCGCCGCGGTCGTAGGTCTCCCGCTGCTCGCGGCTGATGTGCCCGTCGCCGTGCTCGTAGTCGAAGGTGGTCTTGCGCAGGACGTACCAGTCGCAGGAGAGCACCTCCACGTCGCGGATCCGCACGCGCGGGTTGCCCGTCAGGTCGTGGCCGTGCCGGTCGAGGCCGGTGCGTCCGCGGCGGTCGGGGGTGTCGAGGCCAGCGGTCATCGGGCGGCCGGCACGTCGGCGAGGTCGGTGTAGACGTCCGTGCCCTGGGCGCGGGCCTGCGCGACCATCCGGTCCGCTCCCTCGGAGGGGCCGCCGATCCGCAGAACGGCGTCGCAGCGGGCGAGCAGTTGCTCGGCGACGGGGTGGAAGATCTCGTCGAACAGCGGGTCGCCCGGCCCGGTGCTCCCCGCGGTGTCCAGCAGCGGCAGGGCGAGGGCTTCGCCGGTGACGGGCAGGTGCCCGGCGCGGAAGAGGGCGAGGGCGCACTCGTTCATCGCCCGTACGTTGGCTTCGAGCTTGCGCGGGTCGTCGCCGGTGCCCGATCGGTAGGGACCTGCGACAAGGATCATCAACGAACGGGAATCGGCGGCCACGACGGCACACTCCTCAACACGGGGGCAGGGGCGGGGACTTGGGGTCACGCCAGGACGGTCTCGACGCCCGCATCGCGCAGGGCGTCCATGGTCTGCGGACCGCTGGGGTGTGTGCCGGCGTCCTCGGCGGCCCGGTCGGTGACGAAGCGGTCCACCGCGTCGAGCGGGGCGACCCGGCTGAAGGCGCGCACGCCGAGCTTGGTCGCGTCCGCCACCGCGATGGTGCGGTCACTCCGGGCGAGTCCGGCCTGTTTGACGGCGGCGTCATCCAGGGAGAACTCCGACCAGCCGTGCTCGGCGTGCACGCCGCCGATGGACATGACGAAGCAGTCGAAGGCCAGGGACTCCAGCGTGCGCAGCGCCAGCGGACCGACGAAGGAACGCTCACCGGGACGCGAGCGGCCGCCCACGACCAGCAGCTCGATTCCCGGCCGGTCGGCCAGGCAGACCGCGGCCTGCAGGCTCAGCACGGCGACCGTGAGCGGGGCCCGGGCCGCCAGGTGCTCGGCCACGTGCACCGTCGTGGTCCCCGCGTCGAGCAGGACCCGTGATCCGGGCTCGACCAACGCTGCCGCGGCGCCGCCGATGCGGTCCTTGGTGGCGGCCTGCCACGGCTCACGCGCAACGAATCCCGCGTCCTCGGCCCGCGAACGCGTCGCCACGGCACCGCCGTGCACGCGACGCACAAGCCCGTGACGCTCCAGCGCGTCCAGGTCCCTGCGCACGGTCATCTCCGACACACCCAGGCGCTGGGAGAGCTCCGACACGGAAACCCGGTCGGAGCCCTGCACCAATCGCAGGGTCAGGTCCAAACGATTGGCGACACCCATGACCCTTTTCTATCACTGCAGTGTTCGAATGAACAGCTGAATGCGTGAGCTACGGGTGTGCGAGCCGCGGCCCTGCTCCAGACCCAGTCGGGGCCCGCACCTCCTACTGGAGGTGCGGGCCCCGACTGCAAAGCGGATCCCGGTCAGAGGCCGAACTCCTGCGGGGAGACGCCCAGCGCCGCGCACGCCTCGCGCAGGACCTGCTCCTCGGCCGGGGCGATGTACCCGTCCGCACCCGCGACCACGAAGCCGGTCTGTACGACCGCCTTGGCCTCCACCGGCTTCTTCGCCGCCTTGGCGATCTCCTGCATGACCTGGGCCTTGCCCTGCTGGAAGTTGAGCGTCAACTGGTCGACGTGCTTGTTGAAGCGCTGACGCAGCTGATCCGGCGGGAAGTTCTGCAGGACGTCGTTCTGCAGGATCAGCGACTCCACATGCTGCCGCTCGGCCGGGTCGACCGACCCGTCGGCGGCCGCGACCAGGGCGCACATGGCCATGCTGGCGTCCCTGTAGGCACCGCTCTTCAGTTCCGTCTTGAGGGAGCCGAGCTGGGACTTGAGCACGCCCACAAGCTGAGCCTTCGACCCGCCGCCGGACCCCGAACCCGACCGTCCGTGACCGCCGGAGCTCCGCGCACCCTGCGACTGCTGCTGCAGACCCTTGGCCTGGTCCTTGATCCGGTCCCACATCGCCATCCGTGCCACCTCGGCTAACCGTTCGCTCGTCCGCGCGCCTTCCGCGCGTCCCTCTGCCAACGCCTTCCCACCCGTCGAAGTTCCATGGCCGCGCACGAAACCAGACGTGTGCGACGGGACCTGCGCGACTAGATCTGTGCGACGTCCTTGACGAACACGATCCCCTCGCTGTCCGCCAAGTGGGCCGGGTCGAGCGGGGCGTAGCCGAACCAGGGGGATACGCGGGGCGCGGGCCGCGTGGCGTCGAGGGTGGTGGCGAGCCGTGGGGCGTCGATGACGCAGTGGTCCTCGGGGAGCGCGTACAGGAGGCCTTCGACGGTGTCCGGCGGCGGCGTGTCCACTCCCTGGTGCCGGATCGTGCCAAGGGCCATGGCCACGAAGGCGTACCCCTCGCCGAGCCGGGCGCTCACCAGCGCACCGGCGCCCCACCACTCCAGCGGCATCCCGCCCATCCGCACCGTGCTCTTCTGCCTCTGGAGATGGGAGTTGTGAGCGTGGACGAGTGCCGGGCCCCGGGCGGCGAGGGCGAGGAGGTTCTGGGCCATCATCTGGTCCCGCAGGCCCGCAAGCCGGGTCAGGCGGGCCGGTGAGGCGTCGGCCATCCAGTGGTGGTAGCGCAGCAGGCCGGTCGCGGTGCGCCCGTACAGGCACGCCCGATCCCAGTCGTCCCGCGAGGCCGCCGCGAGCAGGTGCGGCGTCTGCGCCTCGAGCAGGGCGACCAACTCGTCGGCGAGCAGCCGCAGTCGACCGGCCTCGGCCGACTGTCCCACGGACCGGGCCGGGTCCATCATCGCGGCGGGATCGGTCCACCGGTCGTCCGCGCCGAGCAGGCGGTCGAGCGTTTCCGCGGTGCAGGGGAGCAGGTCCGCGTCCACCTGGGCCGCGAGGTGGCCGTGGAGTGCGGTGAGGGCCTGCCGGGGGCTCGCCGCGTGAGTGATCTCCAGCGGGCCGTCGACACCGGCGAATCGGAGCCGGTCGGACGCGGGCCGGCCATCGTGGTCCGCGCGAACGTTGTAGGCCCGCATCCAGCGCACAAGCTCGCGGTTGGCCGCGGACGCGCCCCAGCCGTGGCTGAACCCGTGCTCCATGACCTCGTCGAGGGAGCCCGTGCCCGAGGTGACGTGGTCGTCCACGACCAGACCCATCATGCAGTCGCTCTCGATCGCGATCGTCCGGTAGCCCTCCTGCTCGACGAGCTGCCGGAAGAGCTCGTTGCGCAGGTCGAGCAGGGTGTCCTCGCCGTGGGTTGGCTCGCCCACGGCGAGCAGCCGGGGCCGGGTCGGGAGCAGTTTCATGACGGCTGTGGCTTCGACGGCATGGGCGATGTCTTTGATGTCAGTAGCCATGCCTTCAACGCTATCGTTGAACTTTCGGTTGAAACTTTTCCGCGAGATCGACAGGACTATGGGACCAAACCTTCAAAGCGGAGAGCAGCTCAGGCCGATCGACCTGGCACGCGGGCACGGTCTGTCCACGCAGGCCGTCAGGAACTACGAGGAGGCCGGCATCCTTCCGGCCGCAGGCCGCACGGCCCACGGCTACCGCACCTATACCTCGCTGCACGCAAGGGCCCTGCGCGCGTTTCTCGCCCTGGTGTCCGGCCACGGCCACCAGACGGCGACGTCGATCATGCGGTCCGTGAACCGGGGCGCGGTCGATGAGGCGTTCCGCCTCATCGACGAGAGCCATGTCCAGCTCCTCGACGACCGGCGGACCCTCCAGGCCGTGGAGAGTGCCCTCCGCGGCCTGGCCCCGGGGAAGCCCACTGCCGCGTCCGGGCCTGCCGACAGGTTCATCGGGCCGCTGGCAAGGGAGCTCGGCATCCGGCCCGCGACGCTGCGCAAGTGGGAGCGCGCAGGGCTGGTGCGTCCACGCCGCGACCCGAGCACCGGGTACCGCGTCTACGACGAGGCCGACGTGCGGGACGCCCGCCTTGCGCACCAGCTCAGGCGGGGCGGCTACCTCCTTGAGCAGATCGCCCCGCTGATCGCCCAGGTGCGGGCGGCCGGCGGTGTCGATCCGCTGGAGGCCGCACTGCGCGACTGGCACGGCCGGCTGTCCGCCCGCGGGCGGGCGATGCTGACCGGGGCCGCCGAACTGGAGGCGTACCTCTGCGAACGCGCATGAGAATGCGGCTGTCAGCCGCGGGCCACGACCGCGGCGCCCATGTGCCGTCGCCGCCCCCGGGCCAGGACCGGGGAATCACGGGTCGGCCAGGTCAGTTGACCCTTGAGCGACGCTGATTCGGCATGCTGTAGCGGCGCTGCCGGCAGGGGCAACTTCGACAAGGAGAAGTTCGTTGAGCGGTCTTGATCCTCGGTTCATCACCTTCGACATGTACGGGACCTTGACGGACTTCGCCATCGGGTCCGCCGCCAGGGAGGTGATCAAGGACGTGGCGTCGCCCGAGAAGCTGGACGCCTTTCTCCACCGGTTCAGCTGCTATCAACTCGATGAGGTGATGGGTGATTGGCGACCGTACGACGAGGTCGTTTCCCGAGCCTTCGAGCGGGCGTGCCGCAGCACCGGCGTCGAGTTCCGGCCGAGCGATCCCGCCAAGGTTTTCGCGGAGGTCCCGGAATGGGGGCCGCACCCCGACATCCCGGAGCCCCTCGCGAAGCTCGCCGAGCATTTCCCTCTCGTCATCATCTCCAACGCCGCGGACAGCCACGCCCATCAGAACGTCGCGAAGCTCGGCGCGCCGTTCCACGCGGTGTACACGGCGGAGATGGCACAGGCCTACAAGCCGCGGCTGCGTGCTTTTGAGTTCATGTACGAACAGTTGGGCTGCCGGCCGGAGGAGACGATGCATGTGTCGTCCAGTCCGCGTTACGACCTGCAGTCGGCAACAGACCTTGGTGTGAAAGACACGGTGTATCTGAACAGAGGGACCGAGCCGTCGGCGCCCTTCTACCACGGGTACGAGGTCACCTCCCTCGCCGGGGTCGTAGATCTTCTGGGCATCTGAATTCCCCCGCGCTGCCCCTGTTGTGGGGAGAGACTGTGGGGATGGAGTTCTTCTGTTACCACCGTGACCGGCCCGGCTCCGGCGCGTTGCGCAGCGAGTTGCTGGAAGACCACTGGTCCTATATGGACGCGTACGCGAAGCAGTTGATCGCTCGCGGGCCGACGTTCGCCGACGACGGGGACACCCCCACCGGCAGCGTGCACATCGTCGACCTGCCAGACCCCGCCGCCGCCCGCGCGTTCGTTTTCGACGAGCCCAACTACCAGGCCGGCGCGTACCGGGACGTGTTGCTGCGCCGGTGGCGCAATGTGCTGGGGCGCACCATGTGGGACTTCCCCGGCGGCCGCACCGGTGGCGACCGGTATCTGGTGCTCGGCCTCGGCGCGGAGCCTGCCGCCGACGTCGCCGTGCCGCCCGACCGGGACGAGTTGATCGCGTACGGGCCGCTGTTGTCCGACGACGCCACCACTTGGCTGGGGACGGCGGCGCTGGTCCGGGCCCCGGACCCGGAGACGGCACGCGCCGTCCTGAGCCGGGACGGCTACGCCGCCGTCGAGGTCCACGCCTGGGAGTTCGGCGGGCGGCGGTGACGAAGGGATGCGGGTCCGCCGCCACGGACCCGCCGCTCGGCGAATGCGCTTGTCCGCTCTCGCGGCACCGCACTACCGTGCCGATGTGGATCTCTTCTCACGCTCGTGGACAGCTCTGCGGACGGCGGTCGCCGACCTCTCTGACGCGGACTTCGCCCAGCCGTCCGGCTGTTCGGGCTGGCTCGTACGGGACCTGGTGTGCCATCTGGTCATCGACGCCCAGGACGTACTGATCACCCTGGTGACCCCGGCCGAAGGCGAACCGACCCGCAATGCGGTGACCTACTGGGACGTCGCCGACTCGCCGCCGACCGGCGACGACCCGCTCGACGCGCTGATCGTCCGTCTTGCCGCCGCGTACGGAGAGCCGTGGCTGCTCAAGTTCCACCTCGACGACGTCGGTTCCGCCGCGGGCCGCGCCGCCGAACTCGCCGCCCCTGCCCTGCGGGTGGCCACCCGCGACTTCGTCCTGACCACGGGCGACTATCTGGCCGCGTACGTCCTGGAGTGGACGCTGCACCACCTCGACCTGGTCGCGCACCTCCCGGACGTGGCGGGACCGCCCGCCGAGGGGCTTGCCCGGTGCCGCGAGATGATCGAGGAGATCGCCGGTGCCTCGTTCCCCGCGTCGTTCTCCGACCAGGACGTACTGCTTGTCGGCACCGGACGGCGGGCCCCGAGCGAGGCGGAGAAGGCCGAGCTCGGTGCGCTGGCCGCGCAACTCCCGCTCGTCCTCGGGTGATCGCCCCTCATCGCCCCTCATCGCCCCGCATCGCCCCGCATCGCCCCGCATCGTCACGTGACAGGAGACGCCGATGTCCATCCGCCGGGTCATGCCCGACATCCGGTCAGAGGCCCTGGAAGAGAGCCGGGACTTCTACGGCCTCCTGGGGTTCGAGGAGGTCATGAACCTGGGCTGGGTGATGACGCTCGCGTCCCCCGACAACCCCACGGCGCAGGTCACCTTCATGGCGCGGGACAAGACCGCGCCGGTCGTGCCCGACATGAGCGTCGAGGTGGACGACGTGGACGCGGCCTACGCGGCGGTGCGAGCGAGCGGGGCGGAGATCGTGCACCCGCTGCAGGACGAGGAGTGGGGGGTACGGCGGTTCTTCGTCCGCGACCCCAACGGCCGGGTGGTCAATGTCCTCGGCCACCGCTGACCAGCCTCTGCCGCGACGGACGGTCCAGTGCGCACCGCTGATCGACTCGTCGGCGAAATTCCCTACCGTGCCGGCCGGAAAGGACGGAGACTCCCTTCATGGCTGACATGGGGTTGTTCCAGAAGGCGGTCGCCGCGTGGGCGGCCGGTGGCCCCGGCGACCCCGCACGCGAGCTGGCCGCGCAACTGCCCGTCCGGGCGGTCGTCCTGCTGGAAGGGCCCAGTGATGCCGCGGCGGTCAGCGCGCTTGCCGTGCGCCGCGGCCGGAACCTGGCGGCCGAAGGAGTCTGCGTCCTGTCGATGGGCGGCGCGATGAGCATCGCGCGCTTCGCCCAACTCCTCGGTCCGCCCGGCCTGGGCCTGCGCCTCACGGGCCTGTGCGACGAGGCGGAGCGTGGCTTCTACACCCGCGGCCTGGAGCGGGCCCGTGCGGCACAGGACGGGTTCTTCGTCTGCTCGGCCGATCTGGAGGACGAGCTCATCCGCGCCCTTGGCGTGGCACGGGTGAAGGAACTCGTCCGGGCGGAGGGCGACTTGCGCGCCCTGGAGACCTTCCTGCGCCAGCCCGCCCAGCAGGGCCGCACCGCAGAGGGGCAACTGCGGCGCTTCCTCGGCACCAAGAAGGGGCGCAAGATCCACTACGGTCGCGTACTCGTCGAGGCCCTCGAACCCGACCGCGTACCCGCCCCGCTGGACGACCTGCTCACCAGCCTCTGATCGTTGCCCGGAGAAACGGATGGTCCGCTCGAGGGTCTGCTCGGTACGGTGATCCGGTGTGCGTCTACGCCATGACCTACTACAAGCTGCACTACGCGTGCGTCTCATGCCGTGTCAGCTTCAAGCAGCATGCAGACCCTCAGCGGGAGCACCTGTGCCCGAACTGCGCCCGGCCCCTCGTCTGCGCCGGCCACGACTTCGCTCCGCCTCCCAGGCGTGATACCCGCGGATGGTCGGTGGTCGCGGCGGTCCTGGGCGAAGGGCTGCGCTACGAAGGGCGATCGGTGTGCGGCTGCGGCAAGGAGCCCAAGTACCGCCCGCGGACGCGAGCCGAGCTACGGGAGCGTCGGCTCGTTGCCGCGAGGGACGGACTGCCGCTGTCCGAGACGTTGGCCCGCCCGGATCCTCTGACCCCGACGAACCGTTGACCCCGACGACCGGCCGCCCCCGACGACCCGCTGCCCCGACGACCGGGCCGGCCTCGCCGGCTATCTGCCCCCGGCCGACCCGTCAGGCAGTGCGGGGCGTGCGGCTGCCGGACCGGCCATCGGGGGAATCCCGCCGTGGCCGTTGACGGCTTGCGCCGCCTGGTGCAGCGTCTGTGCGGCCACCACGCGGGACTCCGTCAAGACGTCACCGAGTTCCCGAACCAGGTTCTCGTAGACCGGCAAATTATCGGTTCCTGCCGAGGTGGGTGTCACAGTGCTGCCCTTTCTTGATTTCTGTCGTACTTGAGATCTGCAAGCCGTCACGCCCGGCTGAGGCGCGCGGCGATCCCATGACCCACCAGTAGATAAATGACGGCCGGCAGACCGTAATTGAGGAGAACCCGAAGGCCTTCTGTGTCCATCGTGAAAACATCCTGTGACCACCAGGCCAGCAAGTCGGCCGTCCCGTGCACGAATTCGACAAAGACGTTGGCCTCGTTGGCGTCGAGCAGGTAGAGCAGGACCCACAGACCGAGGAACACGGCGGCGATGTCAGCGGTGGTGTGGACGGCGAGGGCCGTCCGCCGAGCAGTGCTCGGGTTCCGCTCCTGGCGCTGTGGAGGCTGCGGGGGCCGGCCGTAGCCGTGGGGCCCTGGCATCGGGTCGATATTGCTCACGGGTGTCCAATCTGACGCGTCGCTTTACGGGACACGCACCGGCGTCGTGCGGGCCCGTGTACATCTGCGCCATATGGCCGCCGTCGCGTTACACGGGCAGCGGAACATCCCAAATATGGCCAGGTATTCGGCAACTTGCCCAAATGAAGGAGCGTGGGAATTCCCTTGCCGGCAGCCGGCCACCCTGGTGTGCATATTGTGTGTGGCAATAGTGGTACATCAAGTCGAGGCGCTTCACGCCCGGTTCATCTTCCGGGCGAACTGGCGGCCCGCCAGATTGAGCGGCACGTGGCGGGGTAGCCTCCCGCGGCTATGCGCAAAGACCAGACCGATGGCGCGAAGTCCGACCGGGCAACGTTCGATGACGTCTTCTGCGGCCTGCTGCCCAGGCTCTATCGCAGGGCTGTGATGTTCTCCGGATCCCGGCAGCTCGCCGAGGACGCCGTGCACGAGGCCTATCTCAAGCTCGCCACCCGCCCCGAGCGGCTGCTCGCCCACCCCGAGCCCTACGCCTACGCGTTCTCGGCACTGATGAGTGCCGTGCGGGACGCGTACCGTCGAGAAAAACGGCAGGTGCTCATCGAGGACGTCGAGGCACACACCGGGGTGCGGACGCTCGAGAGCGGCGGCGCACACGGGGGCGCCTTCGTCGATGCCGCCTGGGACGGCGGTCTTGAGCGGCGGCAGGGCGAGTGGGAGGCGATGCGGCTGCTGAGCAGGCTCTCGCCGCGGCAGGCCGGCGTCGTCATCCTCGTCGACCTCGACGGCTACACCATCGACCAGGCCGCGAAGATCATGAAGGTGCACCGGGGCACGGCGGCCCGCCACCGCGCCCGCGCGCTGGAGAGCCTGCGCGGCATGCTGGTCGAAGCGCCCGATCCGCGGACATCGCAGCCCGGGCGGCGACCCGAGGACGGGAGGGCGTCATGAACTCAACTCCGGGCCCCCCGGGGCAGCTTCCCCCGGACGACACCGGGAGCGCCGGCTTCTCTGCCGATGACGCCGCGGTCGCCGTGCTGCGCGAGCGGTTGCGCGCCGCCGACGAGGCGATCGAGGTGCCCCACGGGCTGTGGGACCGTATCCGGGCCGACTCCCCCGCCGGGCGCCGACAGCGCAGGCCGTACCGCATCGCCGTACTCGGCACGCCGGGGCGACACCGTCCCCGCTTGACCCTCGTCGTCGCGGCGGCGCTGGTCGGCGCGATCGCCCTGGGGACGTGGTGGCTGGTGCGCCCTGGCGGGCAGGACCGGCCGGCACCGCCCGCAGGTACGCGGGGCGTGACGATAACGGTGCACAACGCGGAGTCCGCCTGCCGTGAACTGCGCACCCTGGAGTGCGCGTTGCGGGTCGCCAAGGATCCGTACGAGCGGTACGCCGCGCCCGGAAACCGCGCGGCCCGCGTCTGGCACGGCGACCGGCTCGAAGCACAGTGCGTGGTCACCGACGGCACGCTCGTCCAGGACGAGAAGGGCATCACGTCCACCCGGTGGTACCTGGTGCGCACCGCGCTCGGCGTGGAGGGCTGGCTGCCCGGTGTGCGGACGCGCAACAGCGCGGAGGTGCCGGACTGCGCGCGGGGCGGCGACACCCACTGACGCACATGTGACGCAGGTCACAGTGCGGGGTGTCATACGGGAAGCGGCCCCGCTCCGTGTAGCGCGTGAGAGCACGTACTACACGGGGAGAACGACATGAGCGTACGTACCTTTCTGACCAGGTCCGCGGCGGCCGTTGCGCTGACCGCGGGCAGCCTCGCCGTGACGGCGGGTACGGCATCCGCAGCCGAGCCGGCGCCGAACGCCGGTGCTGCTGCCGCCTTCACCGTCTGGGCGACCGACGTGAACGTCCGCGACAACCCGCAGTCGCCCGCGACCTGCGACGGCTTCCCCTCGCCGGGTAACTGCCCGACCGTGTCCGGCAAGTTGCAGCCCGGGCAGCAGTTCGAGGCCCGCTGCCAGCGCAAGGGCGAGACGGTGAGCGGCAACGACTGGTGGGTCTTCATCGAGCGGGGCGACTCGCGCGGCTGGATCGCCAGCTACTTCGTGGACACGCCCGACGACCAGCTGCCCGGCGTACCGATCTGCGGCGCCTGACACCGACACGACCGAACCGACCAGCGAACCAATCAACGGGGAGACAGACATGAGGATTCTGAGGAGCACGGGCCGGACCGTGGCGCTGGCGGCGGCCGTCGGCGCGCTGGCGCTGGCCGCACCGGTGACGGCATCAGCGTCGGCGTCGGCGTCGGCGTCGGCGTCGACCCAGAGCGCATCGGCCGCGGCCGAGCAGCAGGCCAAGGCGGGCAAGGAGGTCCAGGTCTGGGCCAGCAACGTACGCCTGCACGTCGAACCGCTCGTCAATTCGCCCTCGCCGACGACCTTCGGTCCCGGCAAGCTGATCGACTTCTGCCAGCGGCAGGGCGACTTCGTCTCCGAGCCGGGCCAGGGGTCGAGCACCTGGTGGTCGTACGTGGAGCTGCCCGGCGGCAGTGACGGCCTGTGGATCAGCAATGTCTACCTGGTCGGCGGGGAGAAGATCGAAGGCGTGCCCGACTGCTGACCGCCTTCTGCCACGCGCCTCCCGCTGCCGCCCAAGGCAGCGGGAGGTGACCGCCGTTCAGTGGGTCACGGCGAACAGGAGCAGGACGATGAGCAGGGCCAGGGCGCCGAGGGTGGCGCCGATGAGCGACGGGCCGAAGTTCGTCGCTAGGCCCCGTTCGTTCTTCCACACCCCCAACGCCCCCAGGACCAGGGCCAGGAGCCCGAGGGGCGCGGCGACGAAGTCGCCGAGTACGGGGATGAAGGAGCCCACGAGGGCGACGATGCCCAGGGGAAGGGCGATGTCGCCCAGTCGGTTGCCGGGTGCGCCCCCGCGTGGTTCGTCGTCCTTGTGCGACATGCGTCCTCTCACGCTGGAGTCCGGTACCGAAGACCGCAGGACCATCAGACGTCCTGCACGGCCGCATGTCCAGCACGACTCTGCCCATCCCGGTCAGAACGGAAGGCTCCCGCCGGTCGGGGTGGCGTCAGCACCACCCCCTGCTCGGGCCCCAGACCTCCTGCCTCGCGGCCCCCATCGGAGCAGGCTTGTTCCCGTAGCCAGCGGACGGTCCGGCGGTTCCGGCCGGGCCCCGAATCGACGAACGGGGAGAGACGGTGACCAGTCATACGCGGCGGAGGATTCTCCAGGGTGCGGCGCTCGCGGCTGCGGGCAGTGTGGTCGGCGGGTACGGGCTCGGCCACGGCGCAGCGGCGGCGCATGCTGCCACGCCCGGTGCGGCGGGCGGCGGCAAGAAGTCGCTCCCCTTCCTGGAGGGCGCGTTCGCGCCGGTCACCGAGGAGTTGACCGCGTTCGGCCTGCCGGTGACCGGCCGTGTGCCGCGCGACCTGGACGGCCGTTTCCTGCGCACGGGCCCGAACGCTCTGGGCCTGGAGGATCCGCGGGCGCACCACTGGATGCTGGGCGACGGCATGGTGCACGGGGTGCGGCTGCGCGGCGGGCGCGCCGAGTGGTACCGCAACCGCTGGGTGCGCTCCTCGCAGGTGGCGAAGAAGCTGGGCGAGCCCTACCCGGGCGATGCGCCGCCGGACGACTTCGCGTGCAACACGCATGTGATCCCCTACAAGGGGCGGATCCTGGCGCTCCAGGAGGGCGGGCCGCTGCCGTACGAACTGGACGGCGAGCTTGCCACCGTGCGCCCGTACGACTTCCGGTCCACGCTGCGGGGCGCGTTCACCGCGCACACCAAGTACGACGCGGCGGCGGACGAGCTGCACGCGGTGGCGTACTACCCGACCTGGGACCACGTACGGCACATCATGATCGACCGGACCGGGCGGGTGGCGCGGACCACCAAGGTCCCCGTGGCGGACGCGCCGATGATGCACGACTTCGCCCTCACCGAGAAGTACGTGGTGATCGTGGACGTCCCGATCACGTTCGACGCGGCGGCCGCCGAGGCCGGGGCCACGGTGCCGTACATCTGGAACGAGCGACACCCCATGCGCATCGGGATCCTGCCGCGGGCCGGAGGCACCACGCGCTGGTTCGAGATCGACCCGGTCTACTTCTCGCACACGCTCAACGCCTATGACCAGGGCGACAAGGTGGTGGTCGAGTACACCTCCATGCCCGCCCCGTTCTACGCGGCGGGCCGGGGCAGCGGCGGTCCCTCCGCGACCGGCGCGCCCGCGCTCGACCGCTGGACGGTCGATCTGCGCGCCGGCCGGGTCCGCGGCAGCCGCATCGACGATCTACCGCAGGAGTTCCCGCGCGTCAACGAATCCCTGGTCTCCCGCCGGCACCGCTTCGGGTACACGGCGAGCGCGGCCGAGATGTGGCGCGCGTACGAGACGGTCGACGGGGTGCCGCCGGACGAGAAGTTCACCAACTGCCTGGTGAAACATGACATGTTGCGCGACAGCAAGCAGGTGCACCGCTTCCCGAAGGGCGCGGCGGCGAGCGAGCCGGTGTTCGTGCCGCGCCGGGGCGCGCGGGACGAGGACGACGGCTACATCCTCTCTTACGTGAACGACCCCGACCGCGGCGCGACCGACCTGGTGATCCTCGCGGCCCAGGACTTCACCGGCCACCCGCTGGCCCGCATCCACCTGCCCGGCCGGGTACCGCTCGGCTTCCACGGCAGCTGGGTGGCGGAACAGTAGGCAGCTGGGCCGCGGCAGGAGGTTGGCGCGGGGAGCTGCATGTGTGTGTGGTCTCCCTGATGCGCTCCGCCCTTACATGGCCGCGTGCGGTGCGGGATTCGTCTCGGGCGCGGGTCCCAGCGTCGTCGTGCCCGGGGTGGCCCGGTGGGCGAGGCCGGTGCGGTAGGCGTCCAGGGCGGCCTCCGTCCGTCCTGTCCTGCGGAGAAGGTCGCCGAGTAGGCAGCACAGGCCCGCCAAGTCCCCTGCCACGCCTGCCCGTTCGAGCAGGGGCAGCGCGGCGCGGTAGTGCTCCTCGGCGGCCGTCGTGTCCCCGCACTCCTCCGCGATGAGGCCAAGGAGCCGGTGCGCGGCGCCTACGTGCACCGTGCCGCGTCCGGCCCTGAGGGAGCGCGCTTCCGGGATGTCCGTGGGCCCCGCGGCTTCCGCGGCCTCCGTGCCGACGGCCAGCAGCGGTCTCAGGAGCGCCTCGGCCTCCTGGACCTTGCCGCGTCGGCGCAGCACGTCGGCGAGTTCCACCTCAACCTGTTCGGCGAAGAGCGCGGCCCGCTTGGCGGTGAGCATGTCGTAAGCGGTGCGCAGTTCGTTCTCGGCGCGCGCCAGGTCGCCGTCCTGGGCGTGCACGTAGCCGCGCATCCAGTGGCAGTGGGCGAGTTCGGTGCGGATGTGCAGCTGCCGGTAGAGATCCTGGGCCTTGGCCAGCGATGCGTCGGCCTCGGCGATGCGGCCCTGGGCGATGAGCGTACGGGCCACCCCGCGGTGCATCCCGGCCAGCAGGGCGGGATCGTCCACGCGCGGCGCGAGCGCGATCGCCAGTTCGGCGGCGTGCGCGGCGCGCTCGTGTGCGCCCATGTCCATGTACGGGGCGATGGATGCCGTGTAGAGGAGGAGCAGCGCGTCGGGGTCCTGCAGTCCGGAGGCGTTGAGCTGATCGAGCGCCGTCTCCAACAGGTAGCAGGCGTAACGGAGTTCACCTGTCAGCCGGTGGGCATTGGCGCGGCCGCGGATGGCGGGGACGCGGCGGGGCAGCGGCTCGTCGGCGAGCAGCCGCTCCACCGAGGCGAAGCACTCGTGCGCGTCGTCGAGTTCCCCGGACTCCAGAAGACAGTCGCCGAGGCCGAGGAGCGCGGTGGCCTGCTCCCCCGGGAGAGCGTGTTCGACGGCTTCGGCGTGCAGGGCCCGGAAGAGGGGGGCGGCATCTTCGGGTGCTCCGGTGGCCAGCGCGCGCCGCGCGTCGGTCAGGCGCAGCCGCAGCTCGGCGGCGAGGCGGGCGGGGCGGCCCGTCGCGAGCTCCTCGGACGTGACGCCGAGACGCTCGGCCAGGTGCCGCAGCGCCGCCTCGGACGGCCTCACCTTGCCCGACTCCAGCGTGGAGACGTAGGCGGGCGTGTAGGCGGGTTCGGCCAACTGCCGCTGGGTGAGCCCTAGTTCCGTACGAAGGCGCAGGACTCGACGCCCGATCACCGCGGGCTCGTCGAGCCGAACGCCCCCAGATCCACTGTCCGACATCTCTCCGCCTCCAGGTCCGAGCCAAGTCCATGCGGGCCTGGAGCGAAAGGACTTGTGACTACGTGGCGTGAACTCCCCACTCCCACAGTCACCTTGCGCCCCAGGCATTGCCTTGCTTCCCCACGCCCCCTACATTGAACCCCACCTTAAGCTCCCTTAACCCCCCACTTACGTCACGGACTTGCCGATCCCGGCCGCCTCCGTGCAGATCACTCGGGAGATCTTCCATGCGTAGACACGCATCCCACATATCCCGCAAGCGACTCGGCATCGCCATCGGTGTCGTCCTGGCGGCGGCGCTCGCCGTCACCGCTCCGGTCGCCGCGGACCCCGGCACGGGCGACAACGCCCCGGCCGCTCAACCCGCCGGCCGCGACGCCGGCTCCGCCGATGGCGTCAAGGTCGAGTACTTCACCGGCCCCGAAGGCCACCCCCGCCACACAGAGGTCTCGTCGTCCTCCCCGCTCACCAGGAAGGAGCGGGCCACGGTCAAGGACGACGGCGACGTCGTGCCGATCGTGGAGGCCGGGCCGAGCGACGCCAAGGTCGACGTCGTCTTCATCGGCGACGGCTACACCGCCGCCCAGCAGGAGGACTTCCACACCGACGTGCGCACCAAGTGGAAGGAGATGTCCGCCGTCGAGCCGTACGCCGAGTACCAGGACCTGTTCAACGTCTGGGCCGTCGACGCCCACTCGCAGGACTCCGGCGTCTCGGGCGACCCGACGAGCGACGTCACCAAGAACACCGCCCTGAACTCCGCGTTCTTCTGCGACGGCATCGAGCGGCTGCTGTGCGTCGACACCAACAAGGTCGAGGCGTACGCGAGCAAGGCCGCCGACCCCGACCTCGTGATCGTGCTCGGCAACTCCACCAAGTACGGCGGCGCCGGCTACAACGACATCACTTCGCCGTCCGGGTACGACGGCATCGGCACCGCATCCTCCGACCACCCCGACTCCGACCAGGTCGCCGTCCACGAGACCGGCCACTCCTTCGGCAAGCTCGCCGACGAGTACTGGTACGACGAGAGCACGTACACGGGCCCCGAGCCGGGCGAGTCCAACCTCACCAAGCTCAGCGCCGACGAGATGGCCGCGCAGAAGGCGAAGTGGCACCGGTGGCTCGGCCAGGAGTCACCCGACGGCGGCACCGTCGGCGCGTACGAGGGCGGCGGCTATCACGGCCACGGGCTCAACCGCCCCACCGATGACTCGATCATGCGCACCCTGGGCCGTGAGTTCAATCTGCCAGGACGCGAGGCGATGATCGCGGGCTTCCATCAGCACGCCCCGGTCCTCACCGCCGTCACACCCACCGACCGGCAGGTGCACGGCAGCGATCGGATCCGCGTCGAGGCGTCCTCCCGCGCACAGGTGCGCTGGTACGTCGACGGCCGCGAGGCACGGCAGGCCCGCGACGCGAGCAGTGTGACCCCGAGGCGGCTCGGGGTGCCCGCCGACGGCCGCCCGCACACCGTCACGGCACGCGCCACGGACCCGACCAAGGCGGTCCGCGACCCGAAGCTCCGCAAGTCCCTGACCGGCTCGCTCAGTTGGCAGGTCAAGCGCTGACACACCGAGGCAGCCGCCGGGATCCCGGAGCCTTGATGACACGATGGAGGCTCCGGCGATCCCGAAGGCCAAGGACCGTGCACACGCCTGCCGACCACCTCCGCCCGATGCCTTGATCGAACTGTGTGGGGCCCGTGACAGCACCTGGAACGACAACCGGCTTCTTCGGTTGCTGGCGGAGCACACCGGCGCGGCGACTCGGCACCCTCCGGGGAGCTTCGGCCCGTCTGCGCGGCCTGCTCGACCGGCGCCTGCGTGCCTGCCCCTCGGCTCCGCCCCTCGCGCGGTCGCCGCGTCAGCCGTCGCCCGCCCGCTCCCCCGCCACGGGGTAGGGGACGAACGTGCTGCTGTTCTCGTCGATCGCAAGGCGGCGGTCCAGGGGTGGTACGGCCCGTTGGGGGCAGTCGGTGCGTTCGCAGAGGCGGCAGCCCATGCCGATGGGGACGGCGGAAGAGGCGTTGTCCAGGTCGAGGCCGTCGGAGTAGACGAGCCGTGCGGCATGGCGGATCTCGCAGCCCAGGCCGAGCGCGAAGGTCTTGCCCGGCTCTCCCCAGCCGCCGCGGTGCCGGGTGACCGCCCGGGCGGTCCACAGGTAGCGCTGCCCGTCCGGCATGGCGGCGACCTGGACATGGATGCGGCCGGGCGAGGCGAACGCCTCGTACACGTTCCACAGCGGGCAGGTGCCTCCCGCGCGGGAGAAGTGGAACGCGGTGGCGGACTGACGCTTCGACATGTTGCCCGCCCGGTCGACCCGGACGAAGGAGAAGGGCACGCCGCGCAGCCGGGGCCGCTGCAGGGTGCTCAGGCGGTGGCAGATCGTCTCGTAGCCGAGTCCGAAGTGGTCGGTCAGCCGCTCGATGTCGTAGCGGAACTCCTCCGCGGCCGCGTGGAAGCGGCGGTAGGGCAGGATCAGCGCGGCCGCGAGGTAGTTGGCGATGCCGATGCGGGCCAGCGGCCAGGCCGCGGTCTGCGGGTCGAAGTCCTCCGAGGCGAGGGCGGAGATCTCGTCCGCGTACTCGAGCAGTGCGAGCTGGGTGGCCATCCGGAACGCCTGCTGGCCGGGGCGCAGTCGGCTGGAGAGGTGGAGGACCCGGGTCTTCGGGTCGTAGTGGTGCAGGAGCCGGCCGGAGTCCGCGGCGATGCGCACGGCGTGGCGCTCGGACAGGCGTGTGGACAGGGCGCCCACGACCTCGCCGGGGCGTACGCCGATCTCGGTGGCGAACCGCTCGGCGGCGAGGTCGATGTCGTTCAGGTAGTTCTGGCGCCGGTAGAAGAACTCGCGGATCTCCTCGTGTGCCGAGCGAGGCTGTGCCGCTGTTCCAGGACCCCGGCCCTCCGCGGTTTCGGAGAGCTGTTCGGTGAGGTGCTGGTTCCGCCGGCCCAGGTCCACCAGGAGGGTGGCCACGGCGGGCAGCCGGGATGCCAGGTCCGAGAGGTCGGATGCGGAGACGCGGCCCGCGGAGACCTCGCCGGTGAGGGCGTCCCGCAGATCGGCCACAAGGCGGCTGGTGTCACGTTCGGAGAAGAAGCCCGGGTCGACGCCGAACGCCTCCGTGAGGCGCAGCAGTACGGGCACGGTCAACGGCCGTGAGTCGTGCTCCATCTGGTTCAGATAGCTCGGCGAGATGGCCAGGGACCGGGCAAGGTCGGCCTGGCTCATGCGCCGTTCCTCCCGCAGCCGTCGCAGCCGCGCCCCCGCGTACGTCTTGCTCACCCATGTGCTCCTGTTCCGGTCACGTGTGCTCCCGTCCGGTCACGATCGTCGGCACTGTTCGCGATGGTAGCCATGCGAACCGGCCTTGTGGCATTAACAGAGTTGGCAAAAGCGCCGTGAAAGATGCGCAGAAGTTGGCAGCCTTCCACGCTTGTTGGCACTGAGTGCCGCTGCGAGAGTCGTACTGCGGCCCGCCGAACTCCGGCGGGCGGAACCGGAAACCGGGCGCGATTCATGCCCTGACGTCGGAGACCCCGGCCCTTCCGGCCGCCTCGGCGACATTGCTCCGATTGCTCACCCATGGAGTTCGCGGGCCGCACCCCATATTGGCAAGGCACTTAGTGCCAGGCATTGGCATGGTTCACGACTATCCGGGAGACGGTCATGGCACAGGCAGGGACGACGACGGCAACGGCCGAGGAGCTGGCGCAGCGCTGGGCGACCGACGTCCGCTGGAAGGGGATCGAGCGCACCCACACCGCCGAGGATGTGGTCAGGCTCTCCGGCAGCGTCCGCGAGGAGCACACGCTGGCCCGGCGCGGCGCCGAGCGGCTGTGGCGTCAGCTGCACGACCGCGACTACATCCATGCGCTGGGTGCGTTGACCGGCGGTCAGGCGGTGCAGCAGGTGAAGGCCGGGCTGCAGGCGATCTACCTGTCGGGCTGGCAGGTGGCGGCCGACGCGAACCTGGCCGGGCACACCTACCCCGACCAGTCCCTCTACCCGGCCAACTCCGTTCCGCAGGTGGTGCGTCGGATCAACAACGCGCTGCTGCGCGCCGATCAGATCGCCACGGCGGAGGGCGATTCGTCGGTGGACTGGCTGGCCCCGATCGTCGCCGACGCCGAGGCCGGTTTCGGCGGCCCGCTCAACGCCTTCGAGCTGACCAAGGCGATGATCGAGGCGGGCGCGGCCGGTATCCATTACGAGGACCAGCTCGCCTCGGAGAAGAAGTGCGGCCACCTGGGCGGCAAGGTCCTGGTGCCGACCGCCCAGCACGTGCGCACCCTGAATGCGGCCCGCCTGGCCGCGGACATCTCCGACGTACCCACCCTGATCGTCGCCCGCACGGACGCGCTGGCCGCGAACCTGCTGACCAGCGACGTCGACGAGCGCGACGCCCGGTTCGTGACCGGTGAGCGCACCGCCGAGGGCTTCTACCGGGTAGAGAACGGCATGGGCTCGGCGATCGCCCGCGGCCTGGCCTACGCCCCGTACGCGGACCTGCTGTGGATGGAGACCGGCACCCCCGACCTGGGCCAGGCACGCGAGTTCGCCGAGGCGATCCACGCCCAGTACCCGGATCAGATGCTGGCCTACAACTGCTCGCCGTCGTTCAACTGGAAGGCGGCCCTGGACGACGACCAGATCGCCAAGTTCCAGCGGGAGCTGGGCGCGATGGGCTACCGCTTCCAGTTCATCACGCTGGCCGGCTTCCACTCCCTCAACCACGGCATGTTCGACCTGGCGCGCGGCTATGCCGAGTCGGGCATGACGGCCTATGTCGACCTGCAGGAGCGGGAGTTCGCCGCCCAGGAGCACGGGTTCACGGCGGTCAAGCACCAACGCGAGGTCGGCACCGGCTACTTCGACCTCGTCTCCACCGCCGTGAACCCCGCCTCGTCCACCACCGCGCTGAGCGGCTCGACCGAAGAAGAGCAGTTCCACTAGGCCGCCGTCGGGCCCCGGCAGCGGGGCCCGTCCGTAGCCCACCGCCCACCGCCTGTCGCCCGTCGCCCGTCGCCCGTCGCCCGTCGCCCGCTGAGGAGACCCGCATGTCCATCGCCGCTCCGACCAGCCGTGCTCAGGTCCTCCCGGTACCGGGACACCGGCACGACGAGATCCTCACTCCCGAGGCCCTGGATTTCGTGGGGCGTCTCGTCGACGCCTTCGCGGACCGCCGCCTCGACCTCCTCAAGGAGCGGACGCGGGTGGCGGCCAGGCTCGCCTCCGGCTCCCCGCTCGACTTCTCCATCGCCACCGCCGGCATACGCGCGGACGACTCCTGGCAGGTGGCGCCGCCGGCCCCCGGCCTGACCGACCGCCGGGTGGAGATCACCGGACCGCCGGAACGCCGGATGGCGGTCAACGCCCTCAACTCCGGTGCGCAGGTGTGGATGGCGGACTTCGAGGACGCCACCGCGCCCACCTGGGACAACATCATCGGCGGTCAGCTGAACCTGCTGGACGCCATCGAGCGCAGGATCGACTTCAGCACGCCGGAGGGCAAGCGGTACCGGCTCGGCGAGCAGGTCGCGACCATCGTCGTACGCCCGCGCGGCTGGCATCTGACGGAGAATCATCTGGAGATCGGCGGCCGTCCGGCGCCCGCCTCCCTCGTCGACTTCGGCCTCTACTTCTTCCACTGCGCCCAGCGCCAGATCGACGCGGGGCACGGCCCGTACTTCTATCTGCCGAAGCTGGAGAGCCGCGACGAGGCACGGCTGTGGAACGACGTATTCATCCTCGCCCAGGACCTCCTCGGCATCCCCCGCGGCACGATCCGGGCCACCGTCCTGATCGAGACCATCACGGCGGCCGTCCAGATGGAGGAGATCCTCTACGAGCTCCGCGAGCACAGCTCCGGGCTCAACGCCGGCCGCTGGGACTATCTCTTCAGCCTCATCAAGACCTTCGGGCACCGCACCGACTTCCTCCTTCCCGACCGGGCGAAGGTCACCATGACCGCCCCCTTCATGCGCGCCTACACCGAACTCCTGGTGCGCACCTGCCACAAGCGGGGCGCGCACGCCATCGGCGGCATGTCCGCCCACGTACCCGGCAGGGACCCGGACGCCCACCAGGCGGCCCTGGCCACGGTGCGGCTCGACAAGGAACGTGAGGCCGAGGACGGCTTCGACGGCTCCTGGGTCGCCCACCCCGCGCTCGTGCCCGTCTGCCGCGAGGTGTTCGACGGAGTGCTCGACACCCGCCCGCATCAGATCGACCGCACCCGGAACGACGTCGAGGTGACGGCCGCCCAGTTGCTGTCCGTACGCCGCGTCAGCGCGCCACCCACGCCGGAGGGCGTACGCATCAACATCGCCGTCGCCCTGCGCTACTTCGCCGCATGGCTGAACGGACAGGGAGCCGTCGCCCTGGACGGTCTTATGGAGGACGCCGCCACGGCCGAGATCGCCCGGGTGCAGATCTGGCAGTGGCTGCGCCACCGGGTCGTCGAGCGCGCGACGGTCGTGGAGCTGCTGGAGGACGAGCTCGCCGCGCTGGGCGCGGAGTATCCGTGGGCCCCCGTCGATGACGTCCGTGGCCTCTTCGAACGGACAGCCCTGGCACGGGAGTTGCCCGCCTTCTTCACGCTTGACGCCTACACCCGCCACCTCGCTCACCGCCCGGAAGGGCAGTCACTGGAGGGGCAGTCACCGGAGGGACAGTCATGAGCACAGCCATCCGACGGGTCGGGGTCGTGGGCGCGGGCCAGATGGGCGCCGGAATCGCCGAGGTGTGCGCCCGCGCGGGCCTGGACACCGTGGTCTGCGAGGCCGACGCGGTAGCCGCCGGCGCCGCGCGTGAGCGGGTGGCCGTCTCGCTCGAACGCGCCGTCCAGCGCGGCAAGTTGGACCGCTTGAGCGCCGAGGACGCACTGGCCCGCATGGTGTTCACGGGCAGCCTCGACGATCTGGCCGACCGTCAGCTCGTCATCGAGGCCGTCGTCGAGGACACCTCGGCGAAGACAGAGCTCTTCGCCTCCTTGGACAAGGTCATCGAGGATCCGGAGGCGATCCTCGCCACCAACACCTCCTCCATCCCGGTCATGCGTCTGGGCATGGCCACCGGACGCGCCGACCGCGTCGTCGGGCTGCACTTCTTCAACCCGGTCCCCGTCCTGCCTTTGGTCGAGGTGGTCTCCTCACTCCACACTTCCGCTCAAACGGTCGCGGTCGTACGGGACTTCGCCACACACACTCTGGGCAAGACGGTCGTCCGATCCCAGGACAGGGCGGGCTTCGTCGTCAACGCGCTGCTCGTCCCCTACCTTCTCTCGGCGATCCGGATGACGGAGTCCGGCTTCGCCACCGCCGCCGATGTGGACGCGGGCATGGAGCTGGGCTGCGCGCACCCGATGGGCCCGCTGAGACTGGCGGACCTGATCGGCCTGGACACGCTCGCCGCCATCGCGGCATCTCTGTACGAAGAGTTCAAGGAACCCCTGTACGCACCGCCGCCGCTGCTCCAGCGGATGGTGGAAGCGGGGCTGCTCGGCCGCAAGAGCGGCCGCGGGTTCCACACCTACGACCGGGGCTGAGGGGCCCGGGTCCGCCGCCGGGCTGAGGGGCCTGCGGCTGCGGTGAGGGGGGCGCGGAACGGAGTGGTGATCTGTTCCGCGCCTTCCGGCCGCCCCTCCTGGTCTTGCCTCGATCTGCCCATATTCGCAGGACAGAGCCCTACTGGTTGCCGCCTGCCTCCGCCGGCTTCCTGATCCTTGGGAAGGGTTTCGCACTCCAGCGCAACGGAGTGCCTTACCAATGAATTGGGCCCCATCCCCTTTGCCCGGGGATGGAGCCCTGCGGCCTCTTCGCTGGTCAGGCCGCGGATGAACAGGCTACCGCTGCCAGAGGGTGCCAATTTGGCTGTTGACCCTCGGGATTTCGGCGGTGGTAAAGCCGTCGTCAGCGATCGAGACTTTGACAGTTTGGGAGCTGTGGCTGCAAGCCTGGCCGAGGAGACCTCCGAGGAGACCTCCGAGGAGGTCACAGAGGATGTTGTCGGTGGGGGTGGCCGCAGGAGCGACGGTGGTGGTGATCTTCGGGGGTCCTTCGGCATGGGCCGCACCTGCCGCGCCGAGAGAGGTGATGGCCAGGACGCCGGAGATGAAAGCGGCTTTGAGGGGAGTGTTCATGGCATCCAGCCTCTGCCCGCCCCTGTCCCTGCGACAGTGGGATGCCGCCAGTGGAGTGAAGATCTGTTCCGCGCCTGCGCGCCTCCCCGCCTCCACGGCCGTGTGGCTCAGCCGGCGGCCAGTACCGGTCCGAAGGTCTGCCGCCCGATCTCCTCGGCACGCGCCTGGTCGACCATCTTGCCCTGTACGTCCGGGTGTTGGGCGAGCCAGGACCGGGCCGAGGCCGCGGAGGTGAAGAAGTTCAGCGCGTCGCAGCACACCGTTGCAGCCGGGCCGGAGCAGGAGCGGCGCGCGACGATCACCACGGTGGATGCGGGCTCCCACCGCATGCGGCCGCCTCGGCCGGTGACGGTGACCGGTTCGCCCGACACCGGGTCCGACGAGGTGATCACCGCGTCCTCGGCGAGCATCGCCGAAATGCCCAGGGCATCGATCGCGCACATCGACCACACCCGCGTCCCGCTCGCCAAGGTCACCTGGTGTGCGGTCGGCGTCGCGGAGAACGGATAGGCCGCCTGGATCCGACCCCCCTCGTCCAGCGTCAGGAAGTCCTCGCGCGCCAGCTCCGCGAGCACCTCGGCAGCGGACCGTCCCGCCTCGGCCGCGACGGTCTCCAGCGCGGCGGTCGGGGGCGCCTGCCCGGACGCGGCGAAGTGACGAAGCACCGCTTGGTGCACCGCGCGCAGACCACGCTCGGCAGGTGCCCGGCGGCCGCGTCCGGCCCGGCCGACCGGGTCGAGCAGGTCCTCCTCGCAGCAGTCCTCGCTCACGGCGTCGGGCAGGCCGGCAGCGGTCAGGGCCCGGCGCAGTTCGGCCACGGCCGGTGCCCCGTCCACGGCGCCGTCCTCGTGGCGGTAGATCCGGCATGAAACGCTCGGCGCCGCCCCGGGCCTGGCGAAGGGGTCGTTTCCATCGAGCAGGACCGTGGGCGAGCCCGTCATGCCCCACCGAGCCGCCTCCGCCTCGTCCCGCACCTCGACCTGCACGACCTCGACCTGCACCACCTCGGCCGCACGCCCGGCCAGCGCGGCACGCAGCCTCTCCCGCGCCGCGGACGCGTTCGGGCAGTCCGGAACCGTCAGTACCGTGATCCGCATGGCCGCCGTCCTCCCAGGTCGCTGCCGTCTGCCACCGACGCTAGACCTTCCAGTGCACTGGAAGGTCAACGGCTAACCTGGAGACATGCGCATCGGGGAGCTGGCGACCGCGAGCGGAGTCACGACCAAGACCGTCCGCTTCTACGAGCAGGCCGGTCTCGTACCGGAACCGCCCCGCACATCCAGCGGCTACCGCGACTATCCCGGCGAGAGCCTCACCCGCCTCGCCTTCATCCGTGACGCCCAGCACGCCGGGCTCACCCTTGCCGAGATCCGCGGCATCCTCGCCCTGCGCGACAGCGGCCAAGCGCCCTGCGACCACGTCAGCGAACTGATCGACGAGCACCTCGAAGAGATCGACCGGCGCATCTCCGAACTGCGCAAGACCCGCACCGCTCTCCGCGGCCTCGCCGAACGCGCCGCCGACACCGACCCGGCCTCCTGCACCGACACGGACATCTGCCGCCTCATCAGCCGGCCGCGGGTGCCATAGGAGTTCCCTGTAGCGCCTGCTGATATTTCGTCTTTGCCTCTCATTCTTCTCCGTACGTACCGTAAAACAGCTCGCCGATTCGCCGAGCGGACAATTACGTATTCGAGAGGACCGGTGGCATGACCACGATCGAGAATGAATCGGGAACGCGAGAACTCGCGGGAAAGCGCGCCTTGGTCACGGGGGGTTCTCGCGGAATCGGAGCGGCCGTCGTGCGCCAACTCCTGGACGCGGGCGCCGAGGTGCTCACGACCGCCAGGTCGGCGACGAGCACGGTGCCGGAGGGGGCCGCCTTCGTGGCGGCCGACGTGCGGACGCGGGCCGGCGCGGAGGCGCTCGCCGCGGCCGCGCGGGAGATGCTCGGCGGGGTGGACGTGCTGGTCCACAACGCGGGTGGGGCGGGGCCGTACGAGAGCACGTCGGCCATCCCTGACGAGGAGTGGCAGGACGCGCTCGACTTGAACTTCCTGGCGTCGGTACGGCTGGACTCGCTGCTGGTACCGGCGATGCGGGAACGGCGTTCGGGGGTGATCATGCACGTCTCCTCCGCCGCGGTACCCCTCACTCCGCCGCCGTTCCTGCACTACACGGCGGCGAAGGCGGCGCTGGAGAACTACAGCCGCGGACTGGCATCGGAGCTGGCCCCGTTCGGAATCCGGGTCAACACCGTGACTCCCGGCCGGGTCGCAACGCCCGGCGGCGAAGCGACGCGGGAGCAGTGGGCGCGCCTTGACCCGGCGCAGGGCCAGAACAACACCAACGTGCCGCTGGGCCGCGATGGCCGGCCCGACGACATCGCCCACGCGGTGCTGTTCCTCTTGTCCGACCGGGCGAGCTGGCTGACCGGGAGCAATCTCGTCGTGGACGGCGGCGAATTCCCCAGGGGCTGACGCCGACGGAATTCAGGAATTCCACAACGCAAGGTTTGACCAGGTCTCCTTACAGAGGAATTCGAGAAGAGCCGTCTCCGCCGGGCCCATGCCGGGCCGGACCACGGCGATGACGGGCTGCGAGACGACCGGGAACACCGGGCGGACGAGGTGCTCGTGACCGTGGGGCACCGCGGAGGCCGGGACGAGCGTGACCCCAAGACCGTGGGCGGCCCAGCGCACGGCCGTCGCGGTCTGGGACACGCGGGCGGCCGTGGTCGGGGCCAGATCGTTGTCCCGCAGCACATTCAGGAGTACGGCGTCGAGCGCGCTGTCGCGGTCGAACCTCACCCACGGCTCCCCCGCAAGGTCGCGCAGCTCGACCCGGTCGGCGGCGAGCTGCCGGTGCCCGGCGCCCAACGCCACGACGAACTCCTCGTCGCCGAGGTGGTGGGCGTCGGCGGGGCTCCGCTCGCATTCCGCCATCAGGGCGAGGTTCAGCACGCCCCGGCGGCACAGCCGTTCCAGCTCGGCGGAGCTCGGCTCCTCGAAGACGGTGACCTCAAGGCGGGGGAAGCGGCGCCGCAGCGCGGCAAGGGCGCCCGGAAGCTGCCGCGTGCCGAAGCCCAGCTGCACCGCGACCACCAGCTCGCCCACCAGCTCGTCGGCACCGGCCCGAGCCGTCGCCCTCGCCCGCCGCGACGCGCGCACCGCGACCTCCGCCTCCCGCAGGAAGGCACGGCCGACCACGGTGGGCACAAGGCCGGTCGGCGTGCGGGCGAACAGCTCCACGCCCAATTCCCGCTCCAGGGCGCGGATCTGCTGGGACAGCGACGGTTGAGCGACGTGCAGCAGCTCCGCCGCCGCCGTCACCGAGCCCTCCTCCGCGACGGCCAGGGCGTACTCGTACTGACGAAGGCTCATCGGCTGCCGTCCCCTCCCAGCGGTGGACGCGGCCCACCCCGTTGAAATCGCTGCAGAAATCAGCAACTCACTTCCGCCGGCGGAGATTCCCGTGGAGACGGCCGGAGCCGATCCACTCTCAACGGCGGCCGGTTCCGTCGCGCGGGGTGATGCGGCGGTAGGCGGCGCGGGCGTGCAGGACGCGGCCTGTCGCGGCGCCGAGGAGAGTCGCGGCCAGCAGGCAGGCCATCCATTCGGGGTCGCGGTGCCCGGCCCAGGAGATCTCGCCGGTGGGGGCGGCCGCGAAGATGTTCAAGAGGGCCCAGCACAACAGAGCCGTTCCGGGCGCCGCGGCGAGCCGGCTCCGCACCCCGAGCACGGCGGCGAGCAGCGACAGGGCGGCGAGCGCGAACCCCGTGCGATCGAGCACGCCGAGCAGGTCGAAGAGGCTCACAAGACCAAACGCTCCCGCATAAGCCCCCGCCCAGATGAGGGGCGTCGGAACCGGCTCGGGAACAGCCCTCGCACCACTGGCCACCTGCCGCCATTCCACCACTGTCAGGTCCTCCCCCATCCCCGGGCCGGCATCGTCGCCGTGGCCCACAGGGCCGGACACGATTGTTCCCCATGCGTCGGCGGCCGGACACAGGTGTGCCCGGCCGCCGCCCCCGTAGGCATGGATCAGCAGATCAGCAAGAGCCTCCAGCGCACACGTCGAGCCAGGCGTACCAGTCCTGGTCGTAACGCGAGCCGATGTTCTGGGTCAGGTGCGTGCGGGCGGTGGCCCAGTCGCCGGTGCGGTAGGAGCCGAGCACGGTCGCCACGTCGTCCGGGTGCTTCTCCAGCATGTAGCGGGCGGCCAGGTAGCCCCAGCGGTAGGTGCGGGTGGTGTCGGTGTTCTGGTAGGTGGTGTCGAAGAGTTGGCTCAGGGGGTAGGTCTTCTTGCCTGCCTCCTTGATGGCTTCCTCGTAGCGCAGCTCGCGGTACGAGTAGGAGACGTACTCGGCGAAGCCCTCGATCCACCAGACCGTCGGGGTCGAGATCCCGGCCTCGAAGTCGCCGTACATGTTGAAGCGGCCGTCGAGGTAGTGGGTGTACTCGTGGTTCAGGTTCCAGATCTGGAAGTCGGGCCGCACCCAGTCCGCTTCGTAGGCGATGAAGCGGGGCAGGTTGCCGTCCGCCGACGGGTCGCCCTCCAGGTACATGCCGCCGTTGTTGGTGTCGATGCCGTAGATCACGCCGGCGTAGGTCTGGTAGTCGGCGCTGGAGTCGAAGACCACCACCTCGATCTTGGTGTTCTTGTCGTCCTTCACCGGGCCGCTGTCCTTGGCGACTTGGTGGAAGTACGCGTCCTGGCCGTTGAGGCTGTTGCAGGCGTAGGAGAAGTTGCCCGCGTCCATGTCCTGGGCGGCGATCGCGATGCTGTCGCTGCACGCGTTCTTGTCCTGGAGGACAGCCGCTTTCAGGCGCTCCTTGAGGTCGCAGACGCCGTAGTAGGCGCAGTTGTCCTTGTCGTACGCGTCGGCCATCTCGGCCACGCCGACCCAGAGCCGGGCCGTCTTGCCGGTCATGTCGGTGACGCCGAGCAGGTCCTTCATCAGCGGGCGGGTCTTGTCCCGCAGCCCGGCGTGCTGGACGAACCGGCCCATCTCGCGGCCCGCGTTGGCGGTGAGGTAGGACCGTTCACCGCCGAGCAGGTCGAGATGGTCCTTGGCGAACCGGTGCACGGTGTCGAGGACGCCCGGGTTGCTCTGGACGGCCTGGACGAACTCCGGCAGCTGATGCCCGCGCCACAGGATCGTGTACACGTTGTTGACGGCGTTGAGCATCCACCACTTGTCGTTGTACGAGCTGTCGTAGCCCTGCAGCATCCGCTGGACGACACCGAGATAGCGGGCGTTCTCCTCCGCGCTGTCGATCAGCGTGATCGCCTCCGCGAGGGTCTCGCCGTTGGCGTCCGTCACGTCGCCGGAGTGCGGGGAGGCGAAGAAGGCGTCGAGGCCAGCCTGGATCGCGGACTTCAGCTCGGGCCCGTACTCGCCCACGTCCGGCTTGTGGTACCAGTGCACGTAGTAACCGGCCCGCAGGAACAGCACGATCTGCGGCATGCCGGTGGTGCCGTCGCCGGGGTACGCGGCGGAGCCATTGCGCAGCGCGTTGGCGACGGTGACCATCTGCGCCTCGCGGAACGCGCCGCCCGCGTCCGCGCCGGTGAGGCGGAACAGGGTGTTGATGCAGTCGGTCGTGGACGAGGTGATCTGCCGGACCAGCGCGTCGCCGGTCTGGGCGAAGTCGCCCGGGGAACACGCCGCCTTGGCCTTCCCCTTCCCCTTCTTCTTGGCCGCCAGCATCGAGGGCCGCTTGTGCGAGGGGTCTTTCGTGGGGGTGTCGTAGTCCTGCCGCAGCGCGTCCTGGGAGGCGGACAGCGGTGCGCGGTCGTCGACCGCGAGCCGGCCGTCCCGCACATGTTCGGCCTCCGCCGCCGCGACCGCGGGCTGCGGGCCGGTTCCCTTGTCGGCCGTCGCCGCCTGGGCGGTCCCGCCGCTGAGCGGGGCGGCGCCGATGCCGAGCGCGAGGGCCAGGGCTCCGGCCCCGGCCGCTCGGACGACGCGTGCACGTAACGAGCTTCTTCGTTCGTTCCGGCTCATTGCGGTTCTCCTGTGGGGGATTCGTTGCCTGTCGCGGACGCACCTTTTGTCGTGAGCACGCCCAGCGCGTGGGCAGTACCATTTCACACATCACATGCCGCGGGAAGGCTCGCGGAGCGGACGGTTTCCCCATGGAGTTGGGGTTCTCATGGCGGCGACCGGGGCAGCCGGCAGCTGCCGACTGAACTGACCAGCTTTGTCGGGCACGTCGGCGAACTGGCCGAGGTGCGCGGACTGTTGGGGCAGGCCCGGCTGCTGACTCTTCGAGCAGCGTGCCGGATCGCCGCCGCCCCGTGCCACCGCCTGGACGGCATCCCGCTGGCCATCGAGCTGACCGCCGTACGGCTTCGGGCGCTGCCCCTTGAGCACCTGGCCGCCCAGCTCACCGACAGCTTCGCCCTGCTCGACGGCGGGTGGATGGCCGCACTGCCGCGGCATCAGACACTGCGTACGACCATCGGGTGGAGCCACGAGCTGTGCTCACCGGCGGAGCGGCTGCTGCGGGCCCGGCTTCGGTCTTCGCCGGTGACTTCGATCTCGCCGCGGTGGAGGCCGTGTGCACCGACCCCCAGTCACCCAAGGGCGCCGCGGTGGGCCCGCTGAATCGGCCTGGTCGACAAGTCGGTGGTGCTTCGGCACGGCGACAGCCACCAACTCCTGGACACCATCCGCGAGTTCGGTGTCGAGTGGCTGGACAAGCTCGAGGAGACCGCCGCGGTCAGGCGCCGACTGACCGCCTACTGCCGAAGCCGTCTTGACCACTTCGCGGACCGGTTCTTCAGTTCGGATCAGGCGCCCCTGTACAAGGCGCTGCTGCCGACGGCCGCCGCCATGTGGCCGTTCTGGCTGTGCGGTGGCCAACCCGCCGAGGCAGGCCACTGGTTGGGCCTGGCGGACGCGCACGTGGAGCACATCCTGGCGAAGCCGGGCTTCTCCTCCCGGTCGCAGATCGCGGCACTGGTCTCGGTGGAGGAGCACTGCCGGGGCACCAACCGGACCGGATAGCCCCCGCCGGCCCGCCCTATACGCCCGGCGGGATCCGTCGCGCCCTGGAGCGGACCTGGAACGCCGTGACGATCTCGACCACGCCGACCACGAGCAGCCACACGCCGCCGACCAGGGTCAGGACGGCGACCGACTCGAACGGCGACACGATCAGGACGATGCCGGCCAGGGCGCTGATGACTCCGAGGCAGGCCTGCCAGCCGCGAGCCGGCATGTTCGGGTCGGAGGCCGCGGCGACGGTCTGCGTGATGCCGCGGAACAGCCAGCCGATGCCGATCCACAGGGCGAGCAGCAGGATCGACTGCATCTGTCCTCGGAAACAGAACAGGCCGAGCAGTACGGACAGGGCGCCGCTGATGAAGGCCATCACCCGCATCGCGGCCGACACATGCGTACCGAAGGCGGCGATGAGCTGGAAGATGCCGCTCACCAGGAGGTAGAGGCCAAAGAGGACGCCTGCCGCCCACAGGGACGCACCCGGCCAGACGAGGACGAGGACGCCCAGGATCAGCGAGGCGACACCCGCGACCATCACGACCTGCCAGGCGGACTTCGCGAGGCTGCCGAGCGGGCCCGGCGGCCGGTCGTGGTCGCCGTCGTGGGGCGTCGGGTGCGGTGTGCGGGGGTCGTGCGGCGCTTCGGTCATGCTCGACCCTCCACTCGGTTCCCCGGCACCCGCCACAGCACCTGGACCGAACGGCGTACGGCGGCCCGGCTTCTCCTCACCTACGCGACGCGCAGCCAAGTGGCATGGCCAGAACCGCAGACCTAGCCTGGCCAAAAGCGTCGTCCAGCACAGCGCGCGTCCGCGTGGCGGAAGGGTACGAGTCTTGAGCCCGTCGAATGAGGACCAGGAACAGCTGGAGCGCAGCGTGGGTCCCGCGCCCGAGGCCGAGCCGGAGTTCCACCCCTACCACCACCCCGCCGCCGGATGGGGCGCCGCAAAGAGCGTGACCCGGTTCCTGCTGCGTGAGCGTGAGCTGGTGGACGGTCCACGGGCCATCATGAAGATGAACCACGAGAACACGGGCTTCGACTGTCCCGGGTGCGCGTGGCCGGACGACACCAAGGGCCTCAAGCTCGACATCTGCGAGAACGGGATCAAGCACGTCACCTGGGAGATGACCCGCAAGCGCGTCGACCGGAAGTTCTTCGCCGAGCACACGGTGAGCGAGCTGTCCCGGTGGAGCGACTTCGCGCTGGAGGACCAGGGCCGGCTGACCGAGCCGATGCGGTACGACCTCGAGTCGGACCACTACGTACCCATCAGCTGGAAGGACGCGTTCGCGATGGTCGGCCGCGCGCTGCGCGAGCTCGACGACCCGAACCAGGCCTCGTTCTACACATCGGGCCGGCTCGGCAACGAAGCGACGTTCCTCTACCAGTTGATGGCCCGTGAGCTGGGCACGAACAATCTGCCCGACTGCTCCAACATGTGCCACGAGGCCAGCGGCCGCGCGCTGCAGGCGTCACTGGGCACCGGCAAGGGCACCGTCGACCTCAAGGACTGGGAGGCCACCGACGCCCTGTTCATCATGGGCGTCAACGTGGCCTCCAACGCCCCGCGGATGCTCACCGCGCTCGCCGAGGCCCACCACCGCGGCGCCCAGATCGTGCACATCAACCCCCTGGTCGAGGCGGCCGCCACCCGCACCATCGTCCCGCACGACATCATGGACATGGCCCTGTTCAAGACGACCAGGACGAGCACGCTGAACGTGCAGCCGCGCATCGGCGGTGACATGGCGCTCATGCGGGGCATGGCCAAGGCGGTCCTCGAGCAGTCCAGGACCGATCCCAAGGCGCTGGACCAGGAGTTCATCGACCGCCACACCTGGGGCTTCGAGAAGTACCGCGACGTGTGCGAGGCCACGCCCTGGGAGGAGATCGAGCTCCAGTCCGGGGTCGGCCGCGGCGACATCCTCAAGATGGCGCGCGTCTACCGCGATGCCGACCGCAGCATCGTCAGCTGGTGCCTGGGCGTCACCCAGCACGAGCACGGCGTCGACACCGTCCGGGAAATCGTCAACCTCCTTCTGCTGCGCGGCAATCTGGGCCGGGAAGGCGCGGGCCCCTCCCCCGTCCGCGGACACAGCAACGTCCAGGGCAACCGCACCTGCGGCATCGACCACCGCCCGCACCCGGAGTTCCTTGACCGCCTCGCCGAGGTCTGCAAGATCGACCCGCCCCGCGAGCACGGCCTCGACACCATCGGCACCATCCAGGCGATGGACCGCGGCGATGTGAAGGTGTTCATCGGGATGGGCGGCAACTTCGCCCTCGCGGCGCCGGACACCCCGTACACCTACGAGGCCCTGGGCAACTGCGAACTCACCGTCCAGGTGAGCACCAAGCTGAACCGCAGTCACATCGTGCACGGACGCCAGGCGCTCATCCTGCCCTGCCTCGGCCGCACCGAGAAGGATCAGCAGCGGGGCGGCCTCCAGAGCACGTCCGTCGAGGACTCGATGAGCATGGTGCATCTGTCGGTCGGCATGAAACGCCCCGCGTCGCCGCATCTGCTGTCCGAGCCCGCGATCGTCGCCGGCATGGCCCGTGCCGCACTCCCCGACAGCGACACCCCCTGGGAGTCGTACATCGAGGACTACGACCGTATCCGCGACACCATGGCCCAAGCCCTCGACGGCTTCGAGGACTTCAACCGCCGGGTGCGGCTGCCGCTCGGCTTCCGCATCAAGCAGCCGGCCCGCGAGCTGGTCTTCCTCACGCCGTCCGGAGCGGCCGAGTTCTCCTCGGCCCCGCTGCCCGACGTCGTGCCCGCCGCCGGAACCCTGGCGCTCGGCACGATGCGCTCCCACGACCAGTGGAACACCACGATCTACTCCGACAACGACCGGTACCGCGGCATCAAGAACCTGCGCACGCTCGTCTTCATGAACGCGGACGACATGCGCGAACGCGGCATCGAGGAGTTCGACCCGGTCGACATCACCAGTACCGCCAAGGACGGCAGCAAGCGTCATCTCAACGGCTATCTCGCCATCCCCTACGACATCCCGCGCGGCTGCGCGGCCGGCTACATGCCCGAGATGAACATCCTGTGCGCGCTGGTCGACTACAGCACCCAGAGCGACCAGCCGATCATGAAGCACGTCAAGGTCACCATCGGCCCGGCTGCTTGAGCGAGCCGACCTGCGACGAAGACGGCGGTGCCGCCCGCGGTGTCGTCGCCGACGGCCGCGTCCACCTCCTCCAGGGAGAGCGGGGTGTCGCGCACCGCCAGGAGGCCCTCACGGAAACCGCCCGGCAGACCGATGTGGCCGCCGCCCTGGAACGCCTTCCCGGAGACCCGGGTCCCCAGTGAATGCCCGTCACCCGCACGGCTGGTGACGGTGCATCAGGCAGCCCGGATGCCGAGATGGCGCAGGGCCGACGCCACCGCCCCTGCCCCGCACATGCCGTGCGCTCCGGGGCCTGGCGGGGTGGCCGCCGAGCACAGGAACACCCCGGGCAGGCCGGTGGCGTACGGGTCTAGTGCGAGGCGCGGCCCGAGGAGCAGCTGCGGGACGGTCTTGGCCCCGGTGAGGATGTCGCCGCCACGGAAGTTGGGGTTGGCGGCGGCGAAGTCGGCGGGCCGGGTGACCTGCCGGCCCACGATGCGTTCGCGCACCCCGGGGGCGAAGCGCTCCAGTTGCCGGAGGATCGCCTCGGTGGCGTCGCCGTCGTAGCCGTACGGGACATGGGCGTACGTCCACACGGGGTGGACGTCACCGGCCGACCGCGACGGGTCGGCCAGATACTGCTGGCCGACCAGGACGAAGGGGCGCCCCGGCATTCTCCCGCGGGTCACTTCCCGCTCCGTGTGCGCGACTTCGGCGAGCGGGCCGCCGAGGTGCACGGTGGCGGCGCGGCGGGCGTGCTCGTTCGTCCAGGGCACGCCGCCTTCGACGGCCAGGTCGAGCTTGAAGGCGCCGGGTCCGCGGCGGAAGCGTTTGTAGGCCGCCCGTACCCGGCTCGGCAGCAAGTCGCCGTAGAGGGCGGCGACTTGGGCCGGGTCGAGGTCGAGGAGGGTCACGTCGGCGGGCGGGATCTGTGCGCGGTCCGTGACGCGAACCCCGGTCTCGATCGTGCCGCCGTGCGTCCGCAGCACCCGCTCCATGCTGCGGGCGATGGACTGCGAACCGCCTTCGGCGACGACCCACCCTGCCGCGTGGCCCGCGGTGAGGATGCCGAGGGGGATCGCGGAGGTGAAGGGACGGGACAGCGGGCGGAAGTTGTGGGCCGCGACACCGGCCCACAGGGCCTGCGCCTGAGGAGTCTTGAAGAGGCGTGCGAGGGCGGTCGCGGGCAGGGCGGTCGGCAGGCCGAAGCGCGCGAGCAGCAGCGGGTGCGCCGGGACGCGCAGCAGGGGGCCCATCGTGTCCGGGGCAAGCGCGTCCCAGTGGCGTACCGAAGGTGCGAAGAGCGCCCGGTAGCGGTCGCCGTCCGCTCCGAGCATGCGGCTGGTCTCCGCCACGGAGCGCAGCAGTACGCCGGCCGTGTCGTCGTCCAGCGGGTGTACGCAGTCGATGTCGGCCGAGCGCCAGCGCAGCCCGTGCTGTTCGAGGCCCAGCGCGCGCAGCGCCGGTGAGGCCACGGCCATGGGGTGGATGGCCGAGCAGTGGTCGTGCAGCAGTCCGGGCACGATGGCCTCATGGCTGCGGGTGCCGCCGCCGACCTCGTGGGCGGCTTCCAGGAGGGTGACGTCGAGCCCCGCCTTGGCGAGGAGTGCCGCGGCGGCGAGCCCGTTGGGCCCGCCGCCCACGACGACCGCGGACGTCATGACTCGGTGTCCGCGGACAGGGGCCGCAACGGATGCAGCGACTCCACGTCGTGGACGGGGTAGTCCGGCCCGTCGGTCGGCCAGGGCTGGCGGATCAGCATGTCCCGCACCTTGACGTGGCCCCGCTCGAGCAGGCCAAGCGCCGCGTCGTGGATCTCATAGTCCTGAGTCTGCCGGTGAATGGGCTGGGCTTCCAGGCAGATCACCCGGACCTCGCCGGGGGCGAAGCCACAGCGGGCCTGGACGGCGCGCAGCAGCTGGTCGTCGTGGAGGTGGCCCTCGCCGAAGTTCCAGCCGATCGCGAACCCGGCGACCATCTCTCCGTCGATCACCATGGCGTCGTCCTGGCCGTCGGTGAGGCGGGCGATCAGTCCGTTGTGGGCGCGCCCGTGGGAGTGCATGGCCCGCCAGCCCTCCACCTTGGCGGCCATGAGCAGGGCGGTGTCGGCGTCGTAGAGCTGCGCCAGCTGGTTGGAGGCGAGCCGCGTCGCGGTGGTCAGACCCGCTTCCAGGCGCTGCGCCGCGTCACCGGTGAACACCCAGACGCTGGTGGCCCAGTTGCCCGCGTAATAGCGCATCGCGGGCAGGAAGGAGACGAGGTCGGGCCGTATGTTGCCGAGGGCGGGGAGCAACAGCAGGCTCGGCAGGATCACGGCGAGCAGCCAGGGCGAGTCCAGGTCCCGGACGGTGAGGTCGCTGTGGGCACCGAACAGGTAGAACAGCGAGAAGATGAAGAAGATGTTCCACTCCAGCGGCACCCCCATCGGGATGGTCGAGAGGATGTGGAGGTGGAAGACGGCCATATAGAGCAGCGCCGCCCACGTCCACCAGCCGCCGTCGCCGAAGAAGACCAGGTAGAGCGGGACGGCGTACTCGGTGGCGGTGCCGACATGGGCGAGCAGGAACGACAGGCGTGAAGGGCGCAGGTCCTCCGGATGGTCGCGGTAGAAGATCCGCTTGATGCGGCCCGAGGGGATCAGGGGCGCGTTGCTCATCATCGTCGCCACCACGAACGGGAAATGGTGGTTGAGCTTGGACGTCGCGGCGCCCCACCAGAGCGCCAGCATGACGAGCTCGAAGCCGATGAACTGGTCGTTGTACGGGAAGAAGAAGAGCAGCAGCGAAAGACCGTACTGTTCGGCGCGCGCCGCGAGGAACACGGTCTTGTCGCGCAGGCCGAGCACCGCCAGGCCCGCGATGAGCGGTAAGGCGGCAAGGGGTTCGACGAGGCCGATGTGACCGAAGTCCGCGATGCCGGTGCCGTCGCCGGGGCGGCTCAGCAGCCAGCCGCCGGAGGCGAGTACGGCGGCGTACAGCAGGACGTCGACGGCGGTGCGCCGGTCGCCGCGGGTCAGCGGCACCTTGTCCGGCCACGGGGGCAGCCGGATGGTGCCGGGCCGCAGCCAGTAGAGGATGGAGCCGATCGGCGGGTTGAAGCGGGAGGAGAGCGGGCCGGATCCGCAGCCAAGGCCCACGATCTCCCACAGGATCGTGAAGACGATCAGCTTCTGGTAGACGATCGGCTCGGACCACCAGGAGCCCACGTCGCCGACGGTACCCAGGCCGGGCGTCAGCGAGATCACGAGGGCCACGCCGCCGACGTAGAGCACGCACTTGACCAAATAGAACAGGAACACGCCGTAGGGGCTGCCGAAGCCGTGCTCGACCCAGTGCCGGGTCAGGATCTCCAGGCGCTCACGGCGCGGCAGGGAGCGGAAGGCGCCGGCATCGACGGGCACCAGCCGGGGTTTTATGAAGCCCATGGGGTCAGCCTCTGCGTCTCGTACGAATCAGGAGGGAACGAACGCGAAGGTATGCCGGAACCAGGTGTCGTGGCGCCCCCCTTCTTCATCCGCGCCCTATGGTCATTCGGGAGTCAAAGGGGATATTTATGGCCACCGGGATTCCGCCGCGCGACGCTTCCGCCCAGGACGTGAAGGCGGGGCTGCTGCTGCGTCGTTGGAAGTTGTGGATCGTTCCGGGTGTGCTCAGTGGCTTTGTCGCACTCGCCCTTTCCCTGCTGTACATGGGCGGCATCCTCACGCCCGCCGACCATCTGGACCGGCTGCCCATCGCCCTGGTGAATTCGGACACGGACAAGCCGCTGCCGGGTCAGCAGGAGAATCTCGGCTCCCAGGTGAGTGCCGGCATCGTCTCCTCCACTCCGCGTGGGGATGTCGACTGGCGCAGGATCAGCCGCGCAGAGGCTCAGGACGAGCTGGCCTCCGGCAAGGTCTACGGAGCGCTGGAGATTCCCTCCGGCTTCACGTCCGCCGTGGGATCGCTGGCCTCCGGGAAAGCCACTGCCCAGCCGACCCTGACGACGCTCACCAATCCCGGAATGGGCAGCCTCGGCTCGTCCCTGGCCGGGCAGATCACCCAACGGGCGGCGCACCAGGCTTCCACGGGCATCGGCAAGCAGCTGGTGTCGTCACCGGAAGTCGCCAAGGCGAGTTCCACCACGCGGGTGCTGCTCGCCGACCCGGTCGCGGTGAGCACCAAGGTCGGCCACCCGATCGGTACGCACACCGGTCTGGGCCTGAGCGCCTTCTACTACACCCTGCTGCTGGTCCTGACCGGATTCCTCGCCGCCAACCTCATCCACAACACCGTCGACAGCTCACTCGGCTACGCGGACAGCGAGATCGGCCCCTGGCACTCCCGGCAACCCACCGTTCCCATCAGCCGCACCCAGATGCTGCTCCTGAAAATGGTCATGACCGCGGGTCTCTCGCTCCTGACGACCACGCTTCTCATGGTGGCGACGGTCTCGATCCTGGGCATGGACGCGCCGCACCCGGCGCTGCTGTGGGTGTTCTCCTGCTGTGCGAGTCTCTCCGTCGGCCTCGGGGTTCAGGCGATCAACGCCGCCTTCGGCAGCATCGGCCAGCTGGTCGCCATGTTCGTCTTCATCGCGCTCGCGCTCCCGTCGTCCGGCGCCACGGTCCCGCTGGAAGCCACGCCGGGCTTCTACCGCTTCCTCGCCACGTTCGAACCCATGCGCCAACTCGTCGCCGGCGTCCGGGCGATCGTCTACTTCGACGCCCGCGCCGACGCCGGACTCACCCGGGGCTGGATCATGATCGCGGTCGGTTTCGTCGCCGCGCTCGTGTTCGGCTTCGCCATGACCCGCTATTACGACCGCAAGGGCCTGCACCGGATGGTGCCGCAGCCGGGGTGACGGTCCTCGTCGCAATCGGCGGCTCGCCGTGGCAGCCGGAGTGGCTGGTGCCTCAGCCCTCCCCCGCAGCGCCCGTCCCGCCCAGCGACACGATCGTCACGGCCGACTCTCCACCGGGCGTCTTGTAGCTGACGCTGTCACCCGCGCGGTGGCCGAGCAGCGCACAACCCATGGGACTGTCGTACGTGACCATCGTCGGGTCCAGCGGCTCCGCGACCTCACCGATCTCGACGGTCCCCTCCGTGCCGTCCGAGAACCGCACGGTGACCGTGCTGCCCATCCCGACCTCGTCGGTCGATGGCGGACCCGCGTCGTCCGCCTGGCGGAGCCGCAGGGTGATCTCGGTGATGCGGTCGTCGAGGCGTCCGATGACGGCCAGCCGCCGCAACTCGTCGGCCTGGTCGGCGCGGTCGCCCGTTTCGTTGGTGTCCTGCAGCGTCGCGGCATCCGCTTTCCGTTCGGCGCGCAGGTCTGCGAGCTCCTTCTCGAGCGCGCGACGAGCGCCGGCACCGATCGGTCGGGGATCTCCGTTCATCACTGCTCCCGTGAACTGTCAGCTTTCGTAGTCACTCGGCGGAAAGGCATCACGCTGCGCACGGGTCTTCTTGCCCGTCGGCATGTCGCCTTGGTCGACTTCGCGGTCGACTTCGGCCTGCGCATCTTCGTACTGTGCCTCGGAACTCTCCCGCTTCTTCACGGGAATTCCCGCGTCCCGCTCGTCTTCCCGCGTGCGACGCTCCAGTTGCTCCTCGTCGGGTCGCAGGGGCATTCCTCGGCTGTGGTCCGTGTCCGGGTTGCCTTCGACTTTCCGGTTGGACTTGTGGTGACCCGCCATGTGTCCTCCTTGCCTGAGTGTTCTTACCGGTCGCCGTCGGTGGATTCCGTGGGATCCGCGGCGGCTCCCTTGCGTACGGTGCAATGGAGCGTGTCGTTCTCCACGTCGGCGACGATGGTGTCGCCCGGGTCCGCCTCACCGCCGAGCAGGAAGGAGGCGATGCGGTTGTCGAGCTCGGCCTGAATCGTGCGGCGCAGCGGACGGGCACCGAATTCCGGCTGGTGGCCATGGGCGACGAGCAACTTCTTGGCCGCGTCGGTGACTTCCAGATTGATGCCCTGGGCGTGCACCCGGTGCTTGCTCTGGTCGAGGAGGTGATCCACGATCTGCGACAGGTCGTCCTCGGTGAGGCTGTGGAAGATGATGATGTCGTCGATGCGGTTGAGGAATTCGGGCAGGAACCGCGTCCGCAGTTCCCCCATCAACTCGTCCTTGATCTCGGACACATCGCCTTCGTGCGCGAGAATGCGATGGGCGCCGATATTTGACGTCATGATGACGACGCAGTGCCGGAAGTCGACGGTGCGTCCCTGGGCGTCGGTAAGACGTCCGTCGTCGAGGATCTGCAGCAGCGTGTTGAAGACGTCGGGGTGGGCCTTTTCCACCTCGTCGAACAGCACCACGCTGTAGGGCTGCCGGCGGACCTTCTCCGTGAGCTGGCCGGCCTCTTCGTAACCGACGTATCCGGGCGGGGCGCCGACGAGCCGGGCGACGGTGTGCTTCTCCTGGAACTCGCTCATGTCGAAGCGGATCATGTGATCCTCGTCGCCGAACAGCAACTCGGCGAGCGTCTTGGCGAGTTCGGTCTTGCCCACGCCGGTGGGGCCGAGGAAGAGGAACGAGCCGACGGGGCGGTTGGGGTCGCCCATGCCCGCACGGTTGCGGCGTACGGCCTCCGAGACGGCGGTGACCGCCTCGTCCTGGCCGACGATCCTGGCGTGCATCTCCTCTTCGAGCTTGAGGAGCTTCTCCTTCTCGCTCGCGGTGAGCTGGGAGACCGGGATCCCGGTGCGGCGGGAGACGACATCGGCGATGTCGTCGGCGGTGACGGAGACGACGCCCTCGCGGCGCTCCTCGATGCCCGCGAGTTCGCCTTCCGCCTCGGCGATCTGCCGCTTGAGGTCGGAGGCCTTCTCGAAGTCCTCACCGGCCACCGCATGAGCCTGCTCGCGGCGGAGTTTGGCGATGCGGTCCTCGCGGCTGACGACCTCGGTGGAGCGACCCGTACTGCGCAGGCGGACACGGGCGCCCGCCTGGTCCATCAGGTCGATGGCCTTGTCCGGCAGGAACCGGTCGCTGATGTACCGGTCGGACAGCTCGGCCGCCGCCGCCAGGGCGCCGTCGGCGAAGCGGACCTGGTGGTGGGCTTCGTAGGCGTCCCGCAGCCCCTCCAGGATCTGCACCGTCTGCTCCACGGTCGGCTCCGGGATCAGTACGGGCTGGAAGCGGCGCTCCAGGGCGGCGTCCTTCTCGATGTGCTTGCGGTACTCGTCGATGGTCGTCGCGCCGACGACGTGCAGCTCTCCGCGTGCCAGCGCGGGCTTGAGCATGTTGCCCGCGTCCATCGACCCCTCGCCGGTGGCGCCCGCGCCCACGACCGTATGGAGTTCGTCGATGAACAGGATGATGTCGCCGCTGGCTTCCTGGACGTCCTCGATGACCTTCTTCAGGCGCTCCTCGAACTGGCCTCGGTACTGTGCGCCGGCCACCATGCCGGAGAGGTCGAGCGAGACGACCCTCTTGTCCTTCAGGGTCGCCGGGACTTCGCCGGCCACGATCCGCTGCGCCAGGCCTTCGACGATGGCGGTCTTGCCGACGCCGGGCTCGCCGATGAGCACAGGGTTGTTCTTGGATCGCCGCGAGAGGATCTCGACGGTCTGCTCGATCTCATCGGACCGCCCGACGACCGGGTCGAGCTTTCCGGCCTTCGCTTCCTCCGTCAGGTCCCGCCCGAACTCGTCCAGGGTCGTGGCCGGCTTCTCCTTCTTCGCGTCGGCCGGGAATCCGTCCGAGCGGGCCGCCTGGTCCGCGAGGCCCGACAGCCGCTCCGGGTCAAGGCCCTCCGCGCGCAGCAGCCGGTTGGCGCCCGAGTCGGCGCCGTCGAGGAGCGCGCTGAGAATGTGCTCGGGCCCGATGTACGAAACCCCGGCGGCCTGCGAGTGGGCGTAGGCGGTTGCCAGGGTGCGCTTGGCCGCCGGTGTCAGTCCTGGTTCCGCGGACGGCTCACCGGACTCCCTTGGCAGGACCGCGTCGAGTTCCGAGGCGAGCTTGTCGGGATTCACGCCGACCTGGGAGAGCAATTTGCGCGCGGGGTCGACCTGTGCGGACGCCCAGAGCAGGTGCTCCGTGTCGAGGTCGGGGGTTCCGTCCTTGACCGCTCGCTGCGCGGCCAGATTCAGGAGTTCCTGCGAGGAATCGGTCAGGAGCCGCCCGATGGGAACGCGCTGAACGGCCGGTGGCGACGATGCCGGGGACATTCCGAAAAACCGATTCAACATCTCGCTGAAGGGGTCAGAGGAACCGAACCCTGAACCGAAGGACATCGACATCGCAGCTCCTGGTACCGAGGGGGATCTGTACAACTGAAACGCGATGTCCACTGCTCTGCAAGCGGAGATAAATGCAGGCGGGAACGAGAATTGAGGGGCTGCTCAGCCGCTCGTATCCGGGCTGAGCGTCACCACTGGGGGTGATCGGGGCGAGCTCGCGGTTCAGGTTGTTCATGCCGGTGGGCGTGGTCATGATCGGACTCCTTTCAGGCTGCCGATCCCCAGGGAGCCATCGGTGGACATCACATCGCCCGGCGCGGCGGGGAGGTCATCGAGGAAATCAGCGGTCGGCACATGAAACAGGCATCCGGTGACCGCCGTGGAGAATTCGAGGATCCGGTCGTGCAGCCCCGGCCGGCCACCCGCGTCGGCGGCATTCCCCTCGGGGTTCTCGCTGCCGTCGACGAAGCCGAGCAGATCGCGGTGATCGGACGGGCCAGTTCGAAGCAGAGGTCCATGCGTTGGGCGCGTACGTGAAAGAGGAGGTCGTCGGCGGTGGCCGGAGCGCGGTGGCGCTGACCGGCCAACTCCACGAAGGGATGCAGGTCTTGGGGTCGCGGTCCGCTGAAGAGCTGGTCCCAGGCCTCAGAGCCGATGCCGACGACGCAGCTCAGCCGGTCGTTCGGGCGCACGGAAGGCCACCGAGCGCTTCAGAGCCGATACGTCCTCCAGCAGGCCACAGACCGTGTCCTCACCGCCCGATCTGATGGTGACCACAAGGAACACGGCGGCTCTGGCCGGCGGGACGATCAGCCGGTGACGATCAACCGGTGACGATTCCCGTGACGAGGTTGATGGTCGTGGCGAGGATGCTGGTGCCGAAGACGTAGGCCAGCACCGAGTGCCGCAGGACGACCGAGCGGATCGTCGGACTCGACACGTCGGTGTCGGACACCTGGTAGGTCATGCCGAGGTTGTAACTGAAGTAGAGGAAGTCCCGGTACGCGGGCGGGTCACCGGAGTTGAAGTCGATCCCGCCCGATGCGGTGTAGTACATGTACGCGTAACGGGCCGCGTACATCAGATGGAGCGCCGCCCAGGACATGAACACGCCGCCGAGTGCGACCGCGGCCCCGGCATGGCCGCTGTCGGTGTCACCGAGCAGAAGCAACAGCACGATGGCGACGAGTCCGCACAGGGCGGTGGCCACGACCACGAGCTCCTCGATGACGGGCCGGAAGTCCTCGCGGCGGGCATTGTCGCGCGTGGCCTTGGCATCCATCGGCCACAGCACCATCCAGCCCGCCACGACAAAGGCCAGTTCCGTCACGGCGATGCCGGCGAGCACGCCAAGGGGAATGCCGCTCGCGATGCCCACGACCACGCCGGCGACAGCCCCGACGACCACCGCGCTGCTCAGCCGCGGGACCGCGGAACTGGGCAAAATGGCGCTCATGGGCCATAACGGTAGTCGCCGCACCGCGGCTCAGCCCGGCGAGCCCACTCGCTCCGCCCGCTCGAGGAGAACCTCCGCCGCCGCCCGTGCGTGTCGGCCGTAGTCCGCGTCACCCAGCACCATCGCGCGACTGGCCGCCCCGTCCGCGAGGGTGGCCAGCTGTTCGGCGAGGGCGACCGGTTCGCGGCAGCCCAGCTCCGTCACCAGTGCGGCGATCAGCTGCACCATCCGCAGCTTCTGTTCACGGGCGTAGGAGTGGGCCGCGCTCTCCGGGTCGGGGAACTCCGCGGCGGCATCGATGAACGGACACCCCCGTACCGGATTCGCGTCCCCCGCGGGCTGCTCGAACAGCTTGAGGATCCGTTCCCGCGGGGGGATGTCCTCGCGGGTCAGCACGCTTTCCAGCGTGGCACCCGACGACGCGAGGTCCTGCAGGTGGGCGATGACCAGGTCGTTCTTGGTCCGAAAGTGCGCGTAGAGCGTCCGCTTGGACACCGGCGCTTCCTCCGCGACCTGCTCCATGCCGGTCGCGTTGATCCCCTGGGCCGCGAACAGCTGTGCGGCGGCAGCCAGAATCCGCTCCCGCCCTCCGCGCCCCCGCCGTTGAGATGTCGTAGCCGTCGCACTCATGAGGCAAGTATACGTACGCGTTTACTTCCCAAGGTGCGCACTGCTACGGTCCCTCCCAAGTAAACGCACCCGTTTACATAAATGAACGGCCTTGAGGAGGAGTCCCTATGAGCAAGCCGGTGCCCACAGAGCTGAGTGGCTGCGCGGAGAAGCTGGTCCGTGGCCGTCACGCGACCCGGGCGTTCCGTCCGGGAGCCGTGCCCGAGGACACGATGCATGCGATCTTCTCGCTGGCCGGCGCCGCGCCGTCCAATTCCAACGCACAACCATGGCAGGTGGAAGTGGTGAGCGGCGCGGCGCGTGAGCGACTGGCGGACGCCTTGCGGGCGGCCCATGCCGAGAAGCGCGTCTCGGCGGACTTCCCGTATTCCGAAGGGATGTACTCGCCGACTCACCAGGCGCGCCGGGCGGCGTTCGGCGGCGAGCTGTACGGAGCGCTGGGCATCGGTCCCGACGACCACGCGGCACGCGCGGCCTACGACGCGCAGAGCCTGCGCTTCTACGGCGCGCCACACGCCGCGTTCCTGTTTGTCACCGGAGACGGCGGGGCCCGCCTTGCCGCGGATGTCGGCGCCTACATGCAGACGCTGCTCCTGGCGATGACCGCGTACGGCGTGGACAGTTGCCCGCAGGGGCTGCTCAGCTTCTACGCCGACACCGTCCGCGCCGAACTCGGCGTGACCGAAGGAAAGCTGCTCCTGGGCATCTCGTTCGGCTATGCCGACGAGGCCGCCCCGGTGAACCGGATCACCACCGAGCGGTCCTCGCTCGCGTCAACCACGGCCTTCCATGGCTAGGGACCTCCGTTTGACCACAGCCCTGGCTATGCGAACTGGCCGGGCTGGTAGTCGCCCGCGGGCTGCTGGACGATGACGTTTCCCCGGTTGAAGGCGTTGATCAGCGCGATGGTCGACACCAGGGCGGCCAACTGCTCCTCGTCGTAGTGCTTGGCGGCGTTCGCCCAGGCCTCATCGGTGACCCCGCCGGCCGCGTCCGCGATACGGGTGCCCTGCTCCGTCAGCTCCAACGCCGCGCGCTCGGCGTCGCTGAAGACCTTCGCCTCGCGCCAGGCCGCGACCAGGTTGAGGCGCAGGGACGTCTCACCGGCGGCGGCAGCGTCCTTGGTGTGCATGTCGGTGCAGAATCCGCAGCCGTTGATCTGGCTGGCGCGGAGCTTCACCAGCTCCTGCGTCGCGGCCGGCAGCGTGGACTCCGCGAGCACCTTGCCGGCGGCGACCAGGTGCTTGCCGAACTTGGCTGCGACCGGGCTGGTGAAGAAGTTCAGGCGGGCTTCCATGATGCGCTCCAGTGTCGTTGCGGGTGCCTACACCCTTCCGACGGAACAGCTCCGCGAAATGTGACACGGCTGCCCGATCAGCTGCCCGATCGGCCCGTCGGCGCCAGCCGCAGGGTCCTGGCCACTGTCGTCTGTGCCCGCTCGATGCCCGGCAAGATCTCGTCCCGGGCGAGGGGGTCCGCCTGCACAGCGGCCAGGTGCGCTCGGTACGTGCTCTCGTCGGGGTAGGCCGTGACGACCACGGCGACGTTCTCCCCGGTGCGGACGGGCAGTCGGGGGAATGTGTTGGGCGCCGCCTCGGTGGTGAGGGCGGCCAGTGGCGCGGGGCCCGTCCTGTGCAGCACGGGGAGAAGTCCCGTCCCGGATCAGTGCGATGCCGTCCTGGCGGCCGGGAGGGAAGGACCACACCGTGGCGGCCACGAAGCGATCCGGTGCCGGAGCGCCGACCTGGGGCCGTCGGGAAGGGGAGATGGCGAAGCCGCTCCCCTCCGACAGGGGACGCAGGAGGAGTACGTCGTCGGAGTCGAGCATGGTGGCGTTGGCCTGGGGGCCGTGTTTGGCCCAGACGGGGCCGTCGTAGAAGGCCGCCAGCGCGCGCTGCCGTGCCGCCATGTCCCGGAATCCGCGCAGCCAGACGAAGCGGTCCGGTTCGTCGAGCTGCTGCGGCTCGGTGTCGACGTCGAGGTCGTCGCGCCCTCGGAACTGCGCCGGGCCATGGCCGACACGGTCGACGTACTCGCCAGGACGTACGGGGTCGGCTGACCTGCCCGCGTCGCGAAGGCCGGGTCAGATCACGCGGAAGAGGTCGGCGGCGGCGTGGACGTCGGTGAGGTCCTCGATGGAGCGGAGGTTGTCGCACAGGGCGTCCAGGACCGAGCCTGCTTCGGCGGCGGGCGGGGCGCCGATGGCCACGCCGAAGACGCGGAAGCCCAGGAGGTGCTTGGCTTCGTTCCAGCCGCGCATCCACTCCTCGGTGACGCCGCATTCGTCGTCGGTGAGGAGCACGATGTCGCCGCGCTTGCGGGCGGCGTCGTTGAACTCGTCCCCCAGGAGCTCGGCGGCCGCCGTCAGGGGCGTCTGGTAGCTGGTGCCGCCGCCGAGGAAGGTCTCCGCGAAGTCGAGCGTCCGGTCGATGCCGGCGGGGCGGTCGGCCGGGAAGCGGAAGACCTGGAGCTTGTCGGCAGCGGAGAACAGGATGCCGACGAAGTCACGCCCGGCGTCGCGGGCCTGGTCGAGGAGCGCCAGGGCGCACGCCTTGGCCCACGCCTCCCGGGTGACTCCGCCGGGCCCTTCCACGTACATGGAGTGCGAGGTGTCCACGCAGGCGATGACGGCGCCCTTGCCGGTGGCCTGCTCTCCCTGGCTGTCGTAGAGCATCAGCTCCCCGGCGGCGTAACGCGCGGCGAACACCGCACGCAGCTCGGGCAGGCCGAGGTTGGCCAGTTCGGAGGGGATGACGCGGGAGAGGTCGTTGCCGAGCGTCACGCCGACCAGTTCCCCGGCGGTGTTCTCCACCTTGCGGGCGCGCTCGGCTCCGGCCATCTGCCGGAAGCGGCCGATCAGTTCGGCCCACTGTGCGAGCCGGCCGGTGCGCAGCCGCTCGGCGAGCCGGGCGCGCCGGCCGAACGCCAGCCGCTCGAGATCGCCGGGACCGACGCCCCACGCCCGCATCAGGGCGGCCTCCTCACGCGCAGCCCTGGCCGCCTTCGCCGCCGAGTTCCGCGCGGCGGCGCCGATACCAGGGGCGGCCACCGCGAGGACCTGCCCGGCGTCCCGAGCGGCCCGCTGAGCGGCGGCCTCTGCGGCCTCGGCCGCGGCGATCGCCTGGTGGACGGTGTCGGCGGACGGGGCCGGCACGGTGCCATCCTCGTCGGCGGACGGAGCCGGCAAGGTGCCGTCCTCGTCGGCGAACCGCCGGAGCGCCTCGGCCACGGCGGTCGCCGCGCCTTCGGCGTCCTCCTGTGCCTTCTTCGCCCGCTCGGCCTGGTCCTGGGCATCCCGGGAGCTCTCAAGGATTCGGCGCAGCGCGGGGGCCTGGGCGAGCACGGCCATGGCGGCGGCGTAGGGGTCGCCGGCCGTCTCCCGGCGCAGCTCGGCGAACTCCATCGACTCCAGCAGTGAGGAGATGACCTGGTGGTTGAGCAGCCGGGACGGGTCCATGTCCGCGCGCTCGCGCAGCCGCGGGCTGACCTTGTACGCGGCCAGGAACGCGTCGGTGAGGAGGTCGGTGGCGTAGGGGTGACGCTCGTTCAGCTCCTCGGCGAGGTCGCGCAGTCCGGCCGACTGCGCGTAGGTGTCGCGCCAGGCGATCTGCTCGAACCGGTCCGCGACCACGGCCGCGGTGTGCCGATCGGGAGCGGCGGCGGACAGGCCGAGCCACTTCCCTGCCCTGCCCGCCAACTCGTCGAGCCTGCCCGGCGTTTCGCCCACGGCTTGATCCCCCCGGTGGTCAGAGCTGAGCCTGCACCATGCTCGCGTCCATGCCGAGGGCTTCGGTGAGGACCCGGGCGCGGACGGCGCGCTGGCGGCCGGTGACCCTGTCTATGGCGGCGGTGGAGCGGCCGGCGCCCACCGCCTCATCGCGCAGCTTCTCCAACCGCTTCCCCGCCATGGCGAGCTTGTTGTGGGCCTTCTTGATGACCCACTCGCTCAGCGCCTCGCGGGACTGCCCGGCCATGGCGTCGAGCTGGGCCTCCAACTCCTCGATGGCATCGGCCAGTTCGAGCGCCTCCTTGGCGTCGGGGTTGACCAGTTGCAGCACCTCGCGCTCGACGGTCGGGCGCTCGGCCGGTGAGTCCCACAGCACGTGCGTAAGGACCGACAGGTCGGTCTCGGCGACCGCCGGGCGGCCGTCGAGGTACGCGGACGCCTGGAGCAGGCCCACCGCCTGCCGCCAGCGGCGGTCCGATGCGACGAGTTCCTTGCGGCGCAGCGCGGCCCGCAGCGTACACACCGCATCCACGATCCCGTCGGGGACGTCCACGGAAGGGACGGCCTCGGTCACGGCGTGCTGCAGCGCGGCCAGCTCGACGGTGGTGCGATGCGGTGCCGCCGGGCGGCCGACGGCGGAGCGGACCAGCGCGGCGAAGTTGGACGGGTCGGCCAGGTATCCGACCTCGATCCGGACAAGGAGCCGGTCGTAGATCGCGGCCGTGTCCTCCCCGGCAGGCAGTTCGTTGCTCGCCGTGATGGCGCCGATCAGGGGGCAGCGGATCGGCTCGCCGCCGCTCTCGGGGTGGTAGATCCGCTCGTTGAGGTAGCCCAGCGTCTCGTTCAGCGCCGCCGTGGAGCACTTGAATATCTCGTCGATGAACGCGACGTGCGCGGTCGTGGCGCGGCCGTCGTAGACCTGGCGGTACTCGCCCCTGGCCAGCGCGGCGACGTCGACGGGACCGAACATCCTCGTCGGCGCGGTGAACTTCGACAGGAGGATCTCCCAGTAGGACGCGCCGTCGACCCGGCCCGTGAGCTCCCGGGCCAGCTCGGACTTCGCCGTCCCGGGAGGGCCGAGCACCAACGAGTGCTGCCCGGCAAGGAGCGTCACCACCAGGGTCCGCACCACGTCGGCCCGCTCGTAGAAACGGTCCGACAACTCGTCGCAGACCGTCCGCAGCCTCTTGGCCGTGTCCTGCGCGTCCGGTGCGTCCAGTGCGTCCGGTGCGTCCACGTTTTTCAACTCCTTGCGACGCTGCCCTGCCGGGCTCGGTCCTTGCCCGAGCAAGATAGCCGCCGGTTCACCCAGCCTCCCCCGGAGTCGGCACGCAGCGCCGCATCGACCATCCGGAGGGTCCGCGCGGCCTGCGCATCCGCCTGCGGCCCGCCGAGCCTGAGGGTGAAGGCCGCGCTGGTCACGGCCGTGGAGCCGTCCGGCGTCACACCGCACTCGGAGACACAGCCGAGACTGGTCCCGCCGTGGAACCAGATGCCGTCGCCACGCCCCGCCACCGGCCGCCAGGCGATGCCCAGGCCGTAGCGGACACCGGGCACGGGGCTCAGATCGGCGGCCGGCACGGTCTGTCTCATCGCCGCCAGCTGGGCGGGACGCAGCAGCCGGCCGCTCATCAGGGCGCGCAGGAAGACACCGTGGTCGCGTGCCGTCGCGATGATTCCGCCGTCCGCTCCCCCGCCGAAGTTGAGGGTCGTGTCGGTCGGCCGCGGGTCGCCGGGGAAGTGCGTGTACGCGGTGGCCGTCGGCCCGGGCACATACGAGGAGGTGCCCGGGGTGAGCGTGTGGCGCAGGCCGAGGGGTTCGATGATCCGCTCGTGGACCTCCTGCGCCCAGGGGTGTCCGGTGACCTGCTCGATGAGCATTCCGGCAACGACGTAGTTGGTGTTGGAGTACCCCCAACGCCGTTCCTGCGCCGGATCGTTCGCGTCGGGCAGCCACTGCGGCGGCTTGCTCAGCGCCGCGGCCAGCTGTTCCGCAGGCGTCTGCGGGCGGAAGCGGTGGCGGCGGTAGCTCTCCGCGGTGAGGTCACCGGCGTCCGCGGCGAAGTAGTCGTTCAGGCCGCTGGTCTGCCGCAGCAGGTTGGCGACGGTGATGCGGCGGCCGTCGTTGCCGTGGCCACGGACCGCTCCGGGCAGCCATCGGTCGACCGTATCGGTGAGCTTCAGCCGTCCCTCGCCGACGAGTTGGAGTACGACGGTGGCGGTGAAGGTCTTGGTGTCGCTGCCGATGCGGTAGTACGCGTCCCAGGGCACGGGCCCCTTCGCCGCGAGATCGGCGACGCCCGCACGGGCGGTCGTCCGGCCGTGCGCGCCCTGCACCTCGGCGAGGATGCCGGACACCCCGGTGGCCAGGATCGCGTCGACGTCCTTCTGGAGCGAAGAAGCCGCGTGGGGCGTGCGCCGCGCCGCCGTGGCCGCGGGGGCGCCGGCCACTCCCGTGAGCAGGGCGGCCGCGGTGGCCGTCAGGCCGGTGCGCCTGCTGACCATCGGGGCCGTCGGGGCCATCGGGGTGTTCGCCTTCATCGCTCCCCCTCGTTCTTCGCTGCCTCGTCCGTCGGGCGGGGGCAGGTGAAGTCGGCGGCGGGCAGCTTTCCGTCGCGCAGATAGGCGTTGACGGTCCGGTCGGCGCACGCGACGGGCGTGAGGCCGTCGTTGCCGCGCCCGTAGACGCCGTGCGAACGGATGTCGGCCGTCAGCAGCCGCGAGCCGGTGAGCTTGCGGTGCAGGGCGAGGGCGCCGTCGTACGGAACGTTGTTGTCGTAGCGGGCCTGGAGCATCAGGACGGGGACGGCGTTGCCGATCTTTGTGCCGGGTTCGCGCGGCGCGGCTCCCCAGAACGCACACGGGGCGATCATTCCGTTGACGTACGGACCGAAGACCGGCTCCGTGGCGCGGCTGCGCTGCATGTTCTTCCAGTACGTCTCCGGGTTCTTCGGCCAGCCGCCCGCGGGCCAGCCCCCGTCGCCGCACATGAAGATCGCGCCGCCGACCATGCTGCTCTCAAGATCGGGCGAGACAAGGAGCTCCAGGAGCGCGGCGAGCGCGGGCCCCGGCTTGTCGAGCTCGCCCGCGGCGGCCTTCTTCAAGTCGCCGACGACACCGGCCAGTTGAGGGTCGCTCTCCTCGTGCTGGACTAGCTGCTTGAACACGATGCGCAGCAACGCAGCGTTGAGCCGTTGACCGTCTACCGCGATGGGACGGCGCTCGGCCCGGTCGAGCAACTTCCGTACGTCCGACCTGACCTGACCCGCCTGACCGTCCAAGGCCGCCTCCGCGGGCGCGCCCGACCGCTGGAACAGCTCGTACTGCGTGGCCGCCGGATCGGTCGAGGAGTCCAGGACGAACCGGTCGGCCCGGCGCGGGAAGAGCTGGGTGTAGACGGCGCCCAGGTCGGCGCCGTACGAGATGCCGTAGTACGAGAGCGTGCGCTCGCCGAGTGCCGCGCGGATCGCGTCCATGTCGCGGGCGACGTTGCGGGTCGAGGCATGGGGCAGCAACCGGGCGTTGTCGCCGTGCTCTTGGCAGCGGCGTGCGGTGTCGCGCGCGGAACGCACCGCTGCCTCGAAGTCCTTGCGGGGTCTTGTGGATTCCGGGGGCGGCGTCGGGCGCGGGGTTTTGCCGCAGGTGACGGGGGTGCTCTCGCCGAGGAAGCGCGGGTCGAAGCCGATCAGGTCGTAGCGGTCCGCCACATCCTTCAGCGCGGGGCGCAGGGCGAGGGTGTTGGCCAAGCCGGTCCCGCCGGGGCCGCCGGGGTTCGAGAGCAGGATGCCGCGCCGCTCGCCCGGCGACTTCGCCTTGATGCGGGAGATCGCGATCTTGATCGTACGACCGCCGGGGTCGGCGTAGTCGAGCGGGACGGTCACCTTCGCGCACTGCGCGCCCGCCTCGTTCAACGCCTTCTGGTCGGCGGAGCAGCGGCCCCAACTGAGCTTCTGGCGGGGCTGTTCGGAGGAATCGGGGAGGGTGGCGGCGGCCACTCCTCCGGCGAGTAATCCGGCCAGGGCCAGGCCTGCGGTGACTGCTGAGGCGGCTCGCATCGTGCTCCTTGGATCGACTGGACCGATCGGCTCGGCCGAACCGGCCGAAGAAATCGATCACTACGCTAGGAACGCGCACCGCACCCGACCATCGGGCTACCGGGCCGAACTCCCTTGGGGACAGCCCCAGTACGCTCCTTCCGGATACCCCCCCGCATCACTCCGGGCGCAGGCTCAGGACGAGGTCGCGCGGCAGTCCGTGGGTGTCGTGAAGGTAGTGGAGGTCCTCCTCGTCCAGCGGGCCGCGGAACCGGGGCCGGGCCAGCACCTGCCGGCCGCGCTCCAGAAGCCGCCTGAAGCGGCGCTCCTCCTCGAGCAGCACGCGGCGCACCTCGTGCGTGTCCATCTCCTGGCGGAAGTGGTCGAGGGTGTGCGGGACGAGTTCGTCCGGCAGGTCTCCGAGGCCGCGCGAAGGGTCGTCCCGCCACAGCACGGTGAGTACGCGGCGTACCAGCCGGCGCAGCACATAGCCGCGGCCGGTGTTGGCCGGACGCACCCCGTCGCCGATCACCACCATGGCCGAGCGCAGGTGGTCGCAGACCAGCCGCAGCGACGGTTCGTCCAGTCGCCACAGGGTCGGCACGAGACGCCGCCACGGGTCGAAGAGGTCGCACTCGAACACCGATGTCCGGCCCTGGAGCAGGGAGGCAAGCCGTTCCAGGCCGAGCCCGGTGTCGATGTTGCGCTGCGGGAGCGGCACGAGCGAGCCGTCGGCGAGCCGGCGATGACGCATCATCACGTGGTTCCACAGTTCCACCCAGCGGTCGTCGCCCGTCGGCGTCGACTCGGGCGGGGTGGCGCCGGTCCAGATGAAGATCTCCGAGTCGGGGCCGCACGGGCCGGTCGGCCCGTTGGACCACCAGTTGTCCTCGACGGTGAGCTCCACCGGCACCCCGCGCTCCTGCCACAGCTCCAAGGAGGCGGTGTCCAGGCCGATTTGATCGTCGCCGCCGAAGACCGTGGCGTACAGCAGACCGGGATCGATGCCGAATCCCTCGGTGAGCAGCCCATAGCCCCAGTCGAGGCTCATGGGGCCCTCGTAGTCGCCAAGGGACCAGGTGCCGAGCATCTCGAAGACCGTCAGATGGGTGGAGTCGCCGACCTCGTCCAGGTCCGTGGTGCGCAGACAGCGCTGCACATTGACCAGCCGCCTGCCCAGCGGATGCGGGCGCCCCTCCAGGTACGGGGTGAGGGGATGCATGCCCGAGGTGGTGAACAGGACCGGGTCACCGGTCGGTGGCAGCAGCGTCGAGCCGGTGATCCGGCGGTGACCGCGGTCCTCGAAGTACTCGACGAACGTACGGACGATCTGTTCGGTGTTCATGGGGTGGCTCCTTCGCGTGCGCAGCGGGGAGGCGCCGGAGGACGGTCCGCACGACGGCACGGGGCGGGAGGGCCACGGAAGCACCGGTGGACCGTTTCCGGTCGCCGGTGGAGAGGGGGAAGTACGTCAGACGGCGGCAACCGGCGAGCTGGTCGCTCGCGCGGTCGCGGTGGTGCCTGGGCCGGTGACGTTCATAGGGCCGACGGTAACGCGCCCGGATCGCGGGGGCACCCGAATTTCCGGCGTGAGGCCGGCCCGCAGACGCAACGCCGAGGGTTCAGACGGCATCGCGGTACGCCGACGGCGAGCACCCCAGGGCACGCCGGAACCGCGTGGAGAAGTAGAGCGGGTCGTTGTACCCGACCTGCCGGGCGACATCGCGCACCGGCAGGGACGAAAGGCGCAGCAGCCGGCACGCCACGTCCATGCGGCGCTCTTCGACGTGCGCCATGACACTCGTACCGAACTGGGCGGTGAACAGCCGGGAGAGGCGGGACTCCGAGAGGCCGGCGACGCGCGCCAGGGAGCGGACGGTGTGCGGGGCGGCCAGGCAGGTGCTCAGGTGCTCAAGGACGGCCAGCAGGCGTGGGTCAAGCCGCTCGCCTCGGGGATTCTGCGTGTCGCACCACAACAGCGCCTCTTCCACCGCGTTGACGCCGAAGAGCGCGGAGTTCGCCAGCGCGCTGTTGCTCAGGGACACGGCCCGGGTCAGCGCGGCGGCCACGCGGTCGGCGAGCGGGTCGGGCAGCAGCACGCGTCCCACGCCGGGCGCGGCCCGCGGCCAGTCGAGCAGGGCGAGCCACTCGGGCTGCGGCTGGACATGGGCCCAGAGCAGGAGCCAGTCCCCGGCCGCGGGGTCGGTGCCGTAATCGTGGGGCGTGCGGGGCGCGATCGCGACGAAGGACCTGCCGTCGGCGGGTACGTCGGCCGCCCCCTCGTTCCTGATCCGGCCCCGCCCCCGGCAGGTGAACAGCAGCAGCCAGTCGTCCGTACCGGCGTGCCGCACGGTCCGGTAGTCGCGTCCTGCCGCGAGCCGGCCCGCGACGACCCGGTTCTCGGACGTGGCGACGACCTGCGGACGCATCCGCGCGCCACTCGGACACCTCCTGGCGTCACCCCCCGCGGCAGCATCTTCCATGTGAAGTCCTCGAAGTCCGATTCCCGGCCACAGGGCCGGTGCACACGATGGAGAACATGACACTCGATACAGCACCGGCGTCGCAACGGGCCGAGCGCTACGCCGCCGACGGCATGGTCCAGGTCGACGGCCTGCTCGACTCCGGCGAGGCCGAGACGATCCGCTCGGCGTTCATGGATCAGGTCGTACGGGACCGGCACCGCCTGGGCGCGCGGGACGGCCTTGCCGATGACGACGTCCTGGCCCGCTTCCCGCGCTTCATGCAGCCGCACCGGCACCCGGACCTGGAAGTCGGGTCGATCGCCCGCCGGCTGATGACCGACCCCCGCCTCCTGGGCATCGTCACCGAACTCATCGGCCCGGCCTTCGGCGCGCAGTCGATGTTCTACTTCAAGCCGCCCTCCGCACGCGGCCAGGCGCTGCACCAGGACAACTACTTCCTCCGGGCCCATCCGGAGACGTGCATCGCCGCCTGGATCGCGATCGACGACTGCGACGCGGCCAACGGCGCGCTGTCCGTGGTCCCCGGCTCGCACACCATGGAGGTGGTGTGCCCCGAGACGGCCGACGACCAGGAGTCGTTCACCACCGGTCTGGTGCGTCCCCCGGCAGGCCTGACGACCGTGCAGACGGTGATGCGCGCCGGCGATGTCCTGTTCTTCCACGGCAGCTTGGTGCACGGCTCGCTGCCCAACACCACGGAGGACCGCTTCCGCATGTCGCTGATCTTCCACTACGTACCGCAGACCTCCGTGGAGATCGCCCAGTGGTACCTGCCGTTGGTGGCACCGGACGGGTCCGACGTCACCGTGGCCGCGGCGACGGGCGGCGGGCCGTGCGGCAACGGCTGGCCGGGGGCGGCGCACTGAGGAGCTCCCCGAGATGCGCGGGTCGCGCTCTCATTCTTTACTGAGGCCCATCTGCTGCCAACCGCCGTACGGCGAAGTCCAGGGGGCCTTGCATGGGTGACGCCGTCGGTCGGACGAGCACCCCCGCGGCCGCCGAGCCCGATCAGCCCGTCGCCACCTTGCGCGCCACGCTGCTCAGCCGCGGCTATCGGAGCCTGCTGCTGCTCTGTGTGCTGCTCGGGGTGCCGATCTCGCTTGCCTGCTTCTTCTTCGTGAGCCTGCAGCAGGAGTTGCAGCAGGCCGTGTGGGAGGCGCTGCCCGAGGCCCTCGGATACGACCGCGCCCCGTGGTGGTGGCCGCTGCCCGCGCTGCTGCTCGCCGGGCTGATCCTCGCGCCCGTCGTGACCCGCATGCGGGGAGGCGGCGGCCATCTTCCGGTCCGTGGTCTGGCGGGCGGTGCGCCCATCGGGCCCGCTGAACTGCCGGGCGTCGCCATCGCGGCGCTCGCGACCCTCCCGCTCGGCATCGTGCTCGGTCCCGAGGCGCCGCTCATGGCGCTCGGCAGTGCGCTGGCCCTCCTCTCCGTACGCGCCTTCCGGCACGCGCCCGACCCCAGGGCCTCCGCCGTACTCGCCACCAGCGGCTCCACCGCGGCGATCGCGACAATCCTCGGCGGTCCGGTGGTGGCCGCCGTGATGGTCGTCGAGGCCGCCGGGCTCGGCGGCACCCAGCTGGTCGTCCTGTTGCTGCCCTGCCTGCTCGCCACCGCGACGGGCGCGCTCGTCTTCACCGGTTTCGGCCACTGGACCGGCCTGTCGGTCGGCGGACTGCGGCTCCCCCATCTGCCACCGAACGTCAACCCGGACGCGGGCGACTTCCTGTGGGGCGTCCCCGCCGCCGTCCTGATCGCCGCCGTGCTCACCGTCGGCCGTGGCCTCGGCTACCGCACGGCGACATGGACGTCGAAGCACACCGTCCGCCGGACGATCCTGTGCGCGCTGGCCGTCGGCTGCTGCCTGAGCGCGTACGCCCTGCTGACCGGCCGCTCGCCCGAGGAAGCCGCCCTGTCGGGGCAGGCAACCCTCGGCCGGCTGGCCGCCGAGCCGCACGACTGGTCGGTGGCGGCACTGCTCGCACTCGTCGTGTGCAAGGCTCTCGCCTGGGGGATCAGCCTCGGCAGCATGCGCGGCGGCGCCATCTTCCCCGCCACGCTCATCGGCGCCGCGTTCGGCATCGCCTGCTCCGGGCTCCCCGGACTCGGTACGACACCGGGCCTGGCCCTCGGTCTCGCGGCCGCGGCCGCGAGCATCACCGGACTGCCGCTCACCAGCGCCGTCCTCGCGGTCCTGCTGCTCGGCGGCGACGCGTACGACCAGATGCCGCTGATCGTCACCGCCTCGGTCACCGCCTTCGTCACCGCTCAGCTGCTGCGGCGCCGTGACTCCACGGAAGGCAACTGATGGATCAGCGGGAGAAGCCGCCGCCCTCCCCGTCGGGGATCTCCTGCTCGGCCCAGATCGTCTTGCCCTGCCGGGTGTAGCGGCAGCCCCACCGCGTGGTGAGCTGGGCGACCAGGTACAGGCCCCGGCCGCCCTCGTCGGTCAGCAGGGCGCGGCGCATGCGCGGCTGGGTGGCGCTCGGGTCGGAGACCTCGCAGATCAGGTGGCCCGCGCGGATGAGGCGTACCTCGACCGGGCCGCCGGCGTAGGTGATGGCGTTGGTGACGAGCTCGCTCAGCACGAGTTCGGTGGTGAAGGCGAGGTCCGTCAGGCCCCAGACGTCCAGTTGCCGGGCGGTGGCCTCGCGTACGTCGGCGACGGCGGCCGGGTCGGCGGCCACCGGCCAGACCACCTGGTCCTCGGGCGGCAGCACGTGGGTGCGCGCGAGCAGCAGGGTGATGTCGTCGGTCAGATGGTGCGAGGGGCGTGCGGAGACGATGTCCAGGCCGAGTTCCCGCAGCGGGGTGTCGAAGACGCCGGGCCGTGAAAGACGGCGGGTCAGCTCGGCCATGCCTTCGTCGAGGTCGCGCTCCCGGCTCTCGATCAGGCCGTCGGTGTAGAGGGCGATGATGCTCTCCGGCTCCACGTCGACCTCGGCCACTTCGAAGGGCAGGCCGCTGACGCCCAGGGGCGGGCCGGGGTTCACGGGGACGAAGGTGACGGTCCCGTCCTGCGCGGCGACGGCGGGCGGTGGGTGCCCGGCGGAGGCCACGCTGCACCGCCGGGACACCGGGTCGTAGACGGCGTACAGGCAGGTGGCGCCGATCGGGTCGGGCCGGGGGCGGGTGCGTTCCGCCGCGTCATCGGACTGCTCGGGTTCGTCGGTCTCCACGCGGAGTTGGGAGACGAGATCGTCGAGGTGCTCGAGCAGTTCGTCCGGTTCGAGATCGAGGTCGGCGAGGGTACGGACCGCGGTGTGCAGTCGTCCCATCGTGGCCGTGGCCGCGAGGCCGTGGCCGACGACGTCGCCCGCGACCAGGGCGACACGGGCGGACGACAGGGGGATCACGTCGAACCAGTCGCCGCCGACGCCGGTGCCCGTGTCCGCCGGCAGATACACGCCCGCGGTGGTGACGGCGACGGTCTCGGCCTGTGAGGGCGGCAGCAGGCTGCGTTGCAGGCCCACGGACGCGCGGTGTTCGCGGGTGTAGCGGCGGGCGTTGTCCAGGGCCAGGGCGGCATGTCCGGCGATCTCCCGCAGCAGGTCCAAGTCGGCTTCCTCGTACGGGGTTTCGCCTGTCTCGCGGTGGACGGCCACGCGTCCGAGCACGCTGCCCCGAGCGCTCAGCGGGACGGTCATCGAGGTGAGCGGATCGGCGGGCTTCGCCGGATCGTCGGGCCTGGCCAGGACGACGCTGTCGAGGGGAGCCGCGGCCGAGTTGTCGGTGGGAGCACCGGCCGGACTGCCGAGGGGATCCCCGGCCGGACTGTCGAGGGGGGCCTCCGCCGATGTCCGCCCGGCCACGGCGGTGCGGCGCAGGGGCATGCTGCCGTCCGGGGCGGGGGCCGGCTCCTCCCCGGTGAACACGGCCTCCGCGATCTCCACCACGGCGAAGTCGGCCAGCGCGGGCACCAGTGCGGCGGCCAGGTCCTCGGCGGTGCCGGCCACCGACAGCGAGGCGCCGACGGCCGCGGTCGCACGCTGCAGCACGGCCAGGCGCTCGCCCGCGCGGCGCACCTCGGTGACGTCCGTGAACAGCGCGGTCACGCCGAACACCTGCCCGTCGGGGGCCTGCAGCCGGAACGCCGAGATGGCCATCACCGCGCCGCGCCCGGGGTCCTCGATGGTCCGGACGGTCTCCTCCACCCGGACGAGCGGCAGCCCTGTCCGCAGCACATCCCGCAACCGCTGCTCGACGGCCGCGGCGTCCTTGGCCTGCAGGAAGTCCCCAAGGCGATGCCCTCGCAGGTCCTGCGGGAGGCCCGTGTACGGGAGCAGATGGGTGTTCGTCCTGACCAGCCGCAGCTCCTCGTCGAAGACGGCCAGGCCAAGCCGGTCCTGCAGGAACAGCTCCCTGGTGAACGCCCGGTCCTGCCGCCACCGGTCCGCGGTCCTCGCGGGGGCGGCCAGCACGAAGTACCGGGCCGGCTGCCCCGTGGAAGCCCCGGCGCTCGGGCCGAGGTCGCTGAGCGGCAGGACCTGGAACTCGACCTTCAGCTCCCTGCCTTCGCCGGTACGCACCACGGCCTCTCCGGACCAAGGTCCCGACCGTAGCTCGGACGATGGCCCGGGCTCGGCGCCGGGATCCTTGAGCA